>PMBR01000105.1 GCA_003152995.1 Chloroflexota bacterium
CGATAGTCGATCCGCCAGGCGGCGGGGTATCCAGCCAGACCGACGCGTGCGACCTGCGTCATCTGCCAGCTGCGTCCTCCGTCCGCCGACGCCAGAACGGCCAGGCCCGGCCCCGCCTCGGCATCCGCGAGCCAGTTGTAGGCCACGTAGACCACNNTCCGGGTAGCCGCCGATCCAGGGCGGGGTGCGCCGCTCAACATACAGACGCGACCAGGTCTTCCCGAAGTTGTCGCTGTAGGACACGCTGACCGAATGCGCGCCATAGTCGCAGTGGGGGACGGTGGTGTCCGCCCACCACAGACGGGACGATCCGGCGACCGGACCCGGGCCCCAGGCGACCACGCCATGGTAATTGGGTCCGCGCCCCGTCCCCGTCCAGGGTCGGCCGGGCGCGTTCTGCCACGTCCGCCCTCCGTCATGTGAGATCCGGATCCCGGTGTCCAGCCCACAGTAGGAGGACGCCGTCTCGCGCTGATAGACGAGGGCGACGAGATTGGGGTCGAATGGGCTGACGGCGACCGTCGGCTCGGTTACCGAATCGGACGGAAAGCTCGTGCCGACCGACGGAACAGCGTTGATGTCGGCGAGCACCCGCGAGGTGGGGGCCGGCGTCGGCGTCGAAGCTAAGGTAGGCAACGGTGAGGGCGAACTCGTCTCGAGAGGTGCGGGCGTGTCCGTCTGGAGCGAAGGCGACGTCGTGGGGTCGGCTCCAACCGTGGCCAGCGCAAGTGGGGTCAGCTGGGACACGGGGCTCGCCTCCGCAAGCGATCCGGGGCGAAGGAACAGGACGCTCGAGGCTCCGATTACCACGATGAGAATACCGACGACTCGTTTCGCCAGACGCCACGACATTTCGCCAGTCCTCGTCCCGGCTGCACCCTGCCAGACGACCGCGGGCCGAGCAAGGTGCTCTCCCGCACTTCTGCGCCTTCGCCCGGCTTCCGCCGGCGTTGCACGGGCGTGATTATGGGCTAGACGCCCCGCCCAGGGCCGTTGTGCCGGTCCGGAGCTGGGGACCGTCAGCCGGCCGCCGGCCGCCGGTCGTCGGTCGGCGCAGGGCTACTCGGTCGGCCGAAGCAGGAAGACGGGATGGCGCGGCGCTTCGGCCTCGAACGCCAGCTAGTTTCGCGACCGGAACGACGCCGTCGACGCCCCGGCGCGGGCTGCGGGACAGGCGTCCGCGATGAGTGCAGAATAGTTGCCCCGGTCGGCGGAGATGCCGGGTATCCAGGCGAGGATGGAATGACGAAGAGATCGAGATACGAACGCGAACAGCGAGCGGCAGGGAACGTGAAGGTCAAGCAGATCACTGCCGACTGGGAGCGCGCCGTTCCGCCTGAACGCGCGGCAGCCTTTGCGCTCGAGGTGGAAGCGGCGCGCGCTCGTGGGCCGCGGCCACCCCAGCCGGACATGGCCCCCGGAACCGCTCCGCACCCGCCGCGACCGGGCCACGAACCGCGCCCACCGAAGAAGGAAGAGACGCGCCGCACGAAGTATTAGGCGGCGCACGCCCACATCGGAACTGTTTGGCCGGGCCGTGGGGTCCCTAGGACCACGCCCGGCAACCAGTTTGCGGATCCGGAAAGCGTGGCGACTGACTCGAGCCCGGGTCAGTCCGCCATCTCAGCGAGCTGCTTGATCGCATCGCCTTCCACACGGCAGGTGAGCCATGAGCGCATGACTCTTGCGCCATGGGCTTCGTAGAACTCGATCGCAGCTGTATTCCAGTCCAGCACCTGCCAGACAAAGCGCGTCCAGCCCTCTTGGACGGCGAGGGCAGCAAGATGCTTGAGGAGCGCTGTCCCGATGCCTTTGCGGCGGAAAGCCGGGCGAACGAACAGATCTTCGAGGTAGATGCCCGGCTTGCCTTCCCAGGTGCTGAAGTTCAGGAACCAGAGGGCGAAACCCGCTGGCCGGCCGTCCCACTCGGCCATTGTCACCTTCGCAAGCGGGTTCTCCGAGAAAGCGTGGCGACAGATATCCGCCTCCGTGGCGACGGCCGCCTCCGGTTCGCGTTCGAACTCCGCAAGCTCGCGGATGTACTCGAGGATCAACGGAGCGTCGGTCGGAACGGCCGGGCGGAGGGTCAGCATGCGTCAATGGTAGAGCGATGCGCGGCGAGGTCGCCCGCGCCAGCACCAAACCGCGCCACGCCCAAGATGTCCGTTTCGACCAGCTCGCGCGTAGCACCTGTTGGCGACGCCATGGACCTTCGACTCCTCTACGCCGTGTGGTCTGTTTCGAGTCGCGCGTCCGTCGCCTGATCCGAGACGCCGCCGAAGTAGCGGTCCAGCACGTGCCCGAAGATGGTCTCCTCGGGTGCGGCCCGGTGGAACAGCGTCATGCACGAGCGGATCTTCATCGCGTCGAGCGAACCAAAGATCTGCTCCGCGGTTAGGCCGCTCGTCTTCAGCACCAGTCCCGCGCACTCGCGCAGGCGACCGCCCAGGATCGGATGGGCGAGATAGTCGCGCGCCTCATCCAGCGAGGCAATGGCGAAGCGTTGGGACATGAAGCTACTCCCGAGGCCCGCGATCTGAGGGAAGATGAACCAGATCCAATGGCCGGTCTTGCGCCCTCGCCGCAATTCGTCGAGGACATCTTCGTAGACGCGCCCCTGTTCAACGACGAACCGGTCGAGGTCGTACGGCATGCGCCCATTCTGCCCCGGCGCGCCGGTCAGAGCCAGCGCGCGAGCAGGACCCCGAGCGAGACCGCGAAGATCGCGAGCCACAGGATGGAGAGCGCTCCCTCGGCTGCGCCGATGAGCGAGCGCGCGTCGATCGACTCCTTCGATCCGTCCGAGTAGACGATCTCGCCGCTGACGCTCACGGCGCGCCGACGGATCGAGCGCGCGCGAGTGGAGAGCCGACGCTGCGCCAGGCTGAGCAGGGCGGCCGCGCAGGCGGCGAGCACCGTCGGAACCGGATTAGCGCCTGTCGCATACGCCGTCGCCGCGACCGGGAAGGCTCCCCATCCCACCGCGAATCCGACGTCCGAGTGGACGAAAGGCACTTCGAGCCCATAGAGGGCGACGATCGACGCGCCGCCGATCACGAACAGCAGGAAGACCGGACCGAACATCGTCGCCCCGACTGCGCCGATCGCGACCGCGACCAGGAGCGCGACCGTGCCGAGCGCCGCGAGCACCGGCGATGGTATCTGCGTGCTCAACGGTCGCCCGTGAAGCTCGTCGAATGCGTGTGCGCCGACCCCGACGGCGAGCCCGAACGCGACGAGCGCGCCCGCGACGATCTTCGGGTCGGGCGAGGGCGCCAGTGCCGCGCCCAGGAGCACGTACGAGAGATGCCAGATCGTGTAAGGGGGATGGAGGAGCGTCCAATAGTCGCGCCAGCCGCCGCCACGGGATGCGTAGAAGGCCGGCGCCATCGCCGCCGGAGTGGGGGAGCGCGGCGACTCGACCGTCGACGTCGCCGCGACCTTCGTCGCGCTCATGACGACGCCGCCACCAAGGCTCATCCGATTGGTGTGGACGTCGTCGAGTCCGGCCTCGCGCCAGTGCCGCTCCACGGCCGAAAGCGGATGGCGGGCGTAGAAGCGTTGAATGCTCGGCCCCAGGAACGCCCCTACCGCGGACCACTTCGCTGAGAACAGGCGACCCGCGACCGGAAGCCCGACGCGCGTGTACAGCCACCACAGCGGGCGCCACACGCCACCCGGCAGGCCGAACTCGACCATCGCCACCCGGCCACCGGGCTTAACGACTCGCGCGAGCTCCCGCATCGTAGCGGCGGGATCGTCGACGTAGCGCAGGAGATACGTGAAGGTGAGGTGGTCGAATGTCGCGTCCGGAAAGGGCAGCTCCTCGGCGTGCCCTTCGACGATGGTCTCGTAGACCCCGTCCCGAGTTCGAGCCACCGCCAGCATGTCCGGGCTCTGATCGAGCCCCACCACAGCGCAGCCGTATCGATCGTGCAGCGCCTGGGCAACCATTCCGGTCCCCGTCGCGACATCTAGAACGCGGTCCGTGGGGCGAGCGTATATCGCATCGACTGCCGCCCGCCGCCACCGCGGATCCTGCCCGAGCGACAGAAGCGTCGCGACACGGTCGTACGACGCCGCGATGCCTGTGAAGATGCGTTTCGCATCGTCCGCGTTCACTGCGTAACGATGGCAGATCGTCTCGCCGCATTTCGCGTGCGGGAACCAACCGCGCCACTCGGTGGCACAGGTCTATTCGGCGGGCCGATCGACACCATGCGAGCCGCGCTGCCACCAATTCACCAGGAGCAGTCGAGCGGAAGACCACGTGGGGCGAGGATGGGCGCGCCGGCGCCCGCGCTTCTGGGGGATCGGCAGCGGCGCGGCCCCGCCGATGACCGCCGAGGTCTCCGTGGTCACGACGGCTGTGGCGACGGCCGTCGCGATCAAGTCGTCGATCTCATCCCAGCTTCGTGGCTTGCTCTTGGCACTCCGCCACTGCGTCTCCACGTCGGCCGAGGGTGCGAGCCTTCCCTCAAAGAGGGCGTCGAACTGGCCTCCGTCGATCCGTTCGTGCTCGTACAGGTACGCCGCGACGCGAGTAAGTCGCTTCACCTCGGCAAGGAGCGCCTCGCGCGCCTGGGTGTAGGCCTGATCGAGAATCGCATTGATTGCCCGGTCCACCGCCGCGCGAACACCGACCGAAAGCGCGGTGTCGTCGCAGACCACGCGCAGGCTCAACGTGCCCCGCCCCGAAGTGCCGAGAACCGCGCAGTCCGGATCGTGGCCCATGCCCCATTTGGTGACCATCCTCGTGGCGATGTCGCTCGCCTTTTCGAGGTCGTTGGACGCACCGCCTGTGACATCTTCGAATAGGATGGCCTCCGCCGCTCGGCCGCCCATAAGAGCGACCAGGCTTGCGCGAAGATCGGACTCGGAGGGCAAGTCGTCATCTTCCGAGGATGAGACGGTGACACCCAGAGCGTCGCCGTGCGCGAACAGGCTGATCTCCTCGACCCGCCGGCGATCTCCGAAGAGCCGGCCGCAGACGGCGTGCCCTGCCTCGTGAGCGGCGATGATGCTGCGCTCACGCTCGTCCATGGAGCGCTTGCGAGACGTACCGATGATCGACTTCAGCCAGCCGTCGTGAACGTCTACGGGTGTAATCCTCTCGTGACTTCTCCGGGCAGCGAAGATCGCAGCCTCGTTGAGAAGATCGGCGAGCTGGGCACCGCTCATGCCCGCAGTGCGCCGAGCGATCGCCTCCATGTCCACGGCTTCGTCGAGCGGTTTGCCGTTGGCGTGAATGCCCAGGATCGAGCGGCGACCGTCGATGTCGGGGTAGGGCACGTTCACCTTGCGGGTGAAGCGTCCGGGGCGAAGGACCGCCTGGTCGAGAGTATCGAAGCGGTTGGTGGCCGCTATTACGACGATCGAGTCGGATGACGAGAAGCCATCCATCTCCGCAAGCAGCTGGTTGAGCGCCTGTTCGCGCTCGTCATTGGAGTTGTTGCCGCCGCGGGTCTTCGCCAGAGCATCGATCTCATCGACGAAGATGATGGCCTTGCCGAACTTGCGGGCGACGGAGAAGAGCTCGCGGACGCGCTTGGCGCCCACGCCGACATACATCTCGACGAATCCAGAGCCCGACATCGACAGAAAGGCGACCCCGGCCTCGGTTGCAGCTGCGCGGGCAAGCATGGTCTTGCCCGTGCCGGGAGGACCGTATAGCAGCAAGCCACGCGGAATGCTCGCGCCCAGAGCGCGGAACCGATCTGGGAACTTGAGGAACTCGACGACCTCGGTCAGCTCGAGTTTGGCTTCATCGCAGCCCGCGACATCGGCGAAACGTACGGGCCGGGCGACCGAACCCGTGTCGCCGTCGAGCCCATGCGGATCGGTCGGAAGAACGATGTGGTAGCTGCCCTTTCCCTTGCTGCCTATTCCGTTCCTGCGGATCAGGACCACGGCAACCACGAGCACAACGGCCAGCATGGCGAGTTGCGAAATGCCGCCCAAAGGATCCGAGGATTGAGAGCCCGACCCGGACACGCCGTTGGTCGGGGGCAGCTGCGCCACCGAATCGGTGGCTATGAGGCGTCCGTAGCCAAGGCTTCGGAGCGCGACCAGTGCATCACTGGGGGAGACGGCGAGCCCGACCCGGACCCACTGACCGCTCGTCGTTCGAGCGGCGAGCACGTCGGTCACCGCGCTCGACGCCGTGCCGGCGCCGGCTGCCGGAGCACCCGACGTTCCTGCCACGAGCGAGATCGTGGCGACCTCGCCTGCGTCGATGTGCCTCTCGAGGTCGAGGAGTGTCCAATCAGCGGTGAAGGTGTAGGTGTCGGCCACCGGAGTGGGGGCGTTGAAGGCGCCGGTAAGGGCCGCCACCAGGAGGACGCCGACGATCGCGACGGTCGCAGCCGCAAGGCCAGCCGTAACCGCGACGTGGCGCTGAACCATCGCCCGCAACAGCTTGCCGAAACGGCGCATCGCGCTCTCCAGTCATCTCGCAACCCCGCGCCATTCGCGTGGGGGGCCAAGATGGTCCGCAAGATCGCGCGACTGTATGGCTCTCGGGTCACGCGCGACCGTCAAGCTGTGGGGATGGGGTGGGGGAGTACTCACGGTACTCCTAATTGGCGCAAGCGTCCCAGGTACCTCAGGCGACGGCCGAGGCCCCTCTAACTCCGTATTGCCGCCTCCGGCGGTCAGGGCGACTTCTTGAGATGGCCCGGGTAGACCAACCCTCCGCGCAGTGACACGTGGCCTCGCTCATGAGCCCGCCAGAACAGGCTCTGAGCGCATTGAGGCTCGAGGTCGAAGCCGCACACCAACAGGTCGATCACCACGTGAAGCGGCTGCGGCCCGGTGTGCAGGATGCCCCCGAGCCAGGAGACTGCCTCGCGGATCTGCGCGTCCTGCTCCTGCTCGTCGAGACGCTCGAGGTCCGGGCACTCGTACGGCGAACCGTCGCTGACGATCGGGATACCGACATAGTCACCCGGCTCGATCGGAATAGCCGCCCTCCACTCGTGCTCGCCCGACAAGGGCGGCGGGAGGGTCATCGAATGAAACGCCCTCTGAACATCGATGCTTCCCATCGCGGGCCTCGCTCCTGCCGGCGACTGGGTGTTCGTCGCACACCGATCGGGGGGCGGTCAGGATCGCAACCGGTGGAGTCGGCAGAGCCGACGCCTGCACACCGGCGCGTTGGGAGGCGACGTATCGGCGCTCCGGCTGGGTGCCGCCGCGCCGCCAGATCCATGGCAATGTGGCGCCAATCCTGCCGCCACCAGTCCTTGGATTCGCTCCAACTTCGGCCCACTCAGCCGGCCCTGGCGGGCGGCCGGGCGTGCCCCACGAGTATAGAACTGGGCAGTCGGATAGCAATGGCCATCAGTTGCGGACTACCTCGCCGCAGGCGCCTTCATCCTGGGGCCGGCGGCGCTGCCTGGCCTCCGACTGATGCGGCGACATCAGGGAAGGATGTTCACCAGGCAGGTCGGGCCGCCGTCGGCGAGCGCGAACTCGTCCAGCTCGAGCTCGTGAACTGGCATTCCGATTTCGCGCAGGAGCCGGGCGGCGGTTGGGTTTCGCGAGTCGAGGAACGCATGGCCGCAGAGTGCGAGGACGTTGGCCCCCAGCAGTTCGTCGTCGGGCAGCAGTAGTCGGCGGATCTCGCCGGCCGGTGCGGCGTCAGTCCCGGCCGCGTCGAGCGAGGCGAAGCCGGCGGCAGTTCCGATCAGCGTGTTCGGGTCCAAGGCGGTGACGGCCGTGGCGAGGTGAAGGCGATCCGCCACGGGGCAGAGGAACGGCCGGTATCCAAGCGATCTGGCGGCGTCGGCGAGCACTCGCGCGCCGAGGACGTTGGTCCGGCCGCTCAGGCCGATCGCAAGTCGGTCGCCGTAGACGACCACGTCGCCGCCCTCGAGCGTCCCTGGATCCTCTACGCGCAGAACCTGCGTGTCTGCCGGCAGGCAGGGAAGGGCCGCCCGGAGAACGGAATCGACTTCGAGGCGCCGGGGCGCGACAGCGGGCCGCGCCACCACGACCACCGGCGGTCGATCCGGCAGGACAGGCACGAGCACCACGAGCGAATCCGAGACGAATGTGGCGTCTGGGAGATCCGGTTCCTCAGGAAGACGCAGCAGCGGCAAGCCGGCGTCCTCGAGCGCCGCGCAGAACGCGGCGTGCTGCGCTCGCGCCCGCGAAACGTCGATCCGGTGACGGTCCGGGTGGTTCGAGATCGCGTCGCGGAATGC
The DNA here is from genome assembly GCA_003152995.1 of Chloroflexota bacterium. Taxonomy (GTDB): domain Bacteria; phylum Chloroflexota; class Limnocylindria; order Limnocylindrales; family CSP1-4; genus Fen-1039. Next base: position 8,208 of record PMBR01000105.1, read on the forward strand.
GGTGCCTGGCGGCCGAACGATGACGAGCATCCGCGAATCGTAGCGGGTTGCCGGGCACCCGACCCGCCGACAGTCAGGTGCCGGCAGTACATCCGGCGCTTGAGGAATCCTCCGGCCGTACTGTGTGAAATAGACCGCGTTTCCCCGACAGTCCTTCCATGCGCCAAACTACGGCCCCGTGGTCGTCCGTCGATGTCCTGGATCAATGGGGTATCCAGTTTCCACTGCTCCCCGAGGAGCTTGATGAACTCGGGCAGCCGACATCATGGAGCCTCGCCCGGGCCATTTCTTCCTGGCGCCTCTCGATCGCAACAGCCTGGCCGGAGCCTGACGATGCACTCGATCAGTGGGGCATCGAATTCCCGATTCCCGACGGAGAGTTCCCTCCTCTTGCCCGGTACCGCAGCGGCGGATGTCTTCAAGCTCGCAGCCTCGTTCTCGGCGGCCGCCTGCGTGGCATGTCACAGGCCGGCGTTTGGGCCGCGATCCTCGCGGTCGTCGTGGCCGGCTCTGCCCTGGCCGTCAATCCACCCGCCTCCGACGGCGCAGCGCCGCCCGACAGCGCGCCAACCGGGGGTCAGCCGGTCGTCATCGGTGGAGTCGATTCCGCAGCGATGCGGAGTCTTCCGTCCATCACCGAGCAGCCATCGACGATCTCGAACCCGACACTCGGACCGACGCCCGGCGCGACCTCGCCCACCGAGCCAATCGCGATCAAGCCCGTATCGAGCATCCCGGCGTCCCGCGCACACGAGGCACGTCCACTCCAGGGTGCGTTGATTGCTGTTCCAACGATCCAGGACGCGAAGAACTACCTGGTCGCTCGATTGGGCTCGAGGGTGGATAGGCACTGGGGCATGGCTCAGTCCAAGTGCGCGAGCCTGGTATTCGAATACGAGGCGGGATGGAATCCACACGCCACCAACAAGAACAGTGGCGCCTATGGTCTGCCCCAGGCCAATCCGGCCAGCAAGCTGGCCAATTGGGCAGAGGCCAAGGCCAGGGCGGCGGTAGCGGCCGGCGACCCCGAAGCCGCATGGCTGTACCGAGCATGGCGGGATAACCCGGTAGTTCAGGCGGAGTGGGGGGTCGACTACATGATCCAGCGTTATGGGTCGCCGTGCGCCGCTCTAGCCTTCCGAAACGGGTACTTGGAGGACGGCGTTCTGATCCCCGGAACCGGCTGGTACTGATCGTCCGGCTTCTGGAACCGTCGGGCCGCAGCGCCGGGACCACACGGATCGCCTCGTTCGCCGCCCCGGGCCAGCTTCACCGTCCCGCCGCACAGGAGGCTTGCCGGTCGGGGATAACGCCCTGATAGGGTAGGGGAGTGTCTCGTGGCGTGAGAGACTGAGACTACACAAAGCGTGCTGATGCGTGTAGCCTGCGGCCATGAGTAACAAATCCAGCCGCGTGAACGTGATCCTCGACGATGAGCACGCGGTCAAACTCCGCCGTCTGGCCGAGCGAACGCATACGAACCCCGGCACGATCGCCCGATCCCTGCTTTCCACAGCCCTCGAGGAGGCAGATCCAGATCCTCGTGGCGTGACAGAACTTCTCGACAGACTCCCAGGCGCATTCGAGAGCGCACACCGGGGACTAGCAGAAGCGCGAGCCGGTCTCGGCACACCCATCGAGGACCTCTAGCCCATGGCGGCGGTCGTGGTCACCCCGACCGCGGTCGAGAACCTTGACACGTTGGTGCGGACCCTCAGCCTGCCCAGGAACACGCGCGACAGAGTGAAGGCGTCGCTTCGGCCACTCTCACGCTTTCCGCGCCTGGGCGCGCCGCTCGAGGCGCGATGGGCCGACTTCCGGTTCGTCCTCGGTCCGTGGCGCTGGATGTTGATCGTCTATGTCTACGACGAAGCGACGGATCGCGTGGCCGTGGTGACAATCCAGGATGCGCGCTCCGCCATCGCCGCGACGAACCCGGCTCGATGACGCTGAGCGAAGAAGACCTCCGCCTTGTCGGACTCTGGGCTGCCGATTGCGCCGAGCGGGTGCTGCCGCTGTTCGAGGCGAAGGCTCCCACTGACACCCGGCCGCGCGAGGCGATCGAGGGCATCCGAGCCTTCGCGCGCGGGGGAAAGCGGACTGCGCGACTGCGCTCCCTTGCCTTGGCAGCTCTGGCAGCCGCGCGCGAGGTCGGCGATCCGGTCGCCACAGCCGCCGCCCGCGCCGCAGGCCTCGCGGCGTCTGCCGCCTACATGCACCCATTGGAAACCCTTGACCAGGCGAAACACGGCCTTGGGCCTGCCGTGTATGGGGCGCGGGCCCGCGAGTTCGCGACGGCCGACGACCCCGGCGTCGGTGACGAGGAGATCCGATGGGCGATCGAGCACGCCTCGCCCGCAGTTCGCGAGGTTGTGCGGCGGTATCCGGTTCGCGGCCCTGGTCGCAGTCGGTTGGACTCGCTCTACTACCAGCTCGACGCAGGCCTTCGCCTCTAAGCTACGCCGGCACGTAGCCCAGATACATGGCGCCCGACGCGAACTGCCGCGTCTCGGTGAGCCGCAGGCCGATCGGTGTCTCGAGAGCGGGAAAGAACGGCAGACCCGCCCCGAGGATGACGGGGTGGACGACCACGCGGTACTCGTCGATCAGGCCGCGCCGAAGGAATTGGGCGGCCAGCGTCGGGCCGGCGACACTCAACTCGCCGGGGAATTCGGCCCGCAGCCGCGCCAGCACGTCGCCCACATCGCCGCTCACGAGCCGGCTGTTCCCATCGACGTGGTCGAGGCTTGTCGAGAAGACGATCTTCGGCGTCGCGTTCCAGACCCGGGCAAAGTCGACTATGTAGTCGGGCGCAGACGGGTCGGACTCCGCGGTCGGCCAGAAGGCGTTCATGACCTCATACAATCGCCGCCCGTAAAGGAACGCATCCGTCTCGCGGGAGCGGTCGCCGAACCAGCGGTGGACCTCTTCGTCGACGATAGTCCAATCGAGGGAGTGGTCGGGAGCCTCGACGTAGCCGTCGAGCGAGACGTTCATCAAGTAGACCAGCTTGCCCATCCTCGCCTCCGATGCGGTATGTGCCGTTGCGCGATGCCGGGGCCGCTCGGTGAATACAGAACCTCCCCTCGTCCACGTTGCCGGGCGAGGGGAGGTGTGCCACCAAATCGAGGCCCGTCTACGCGTGGGCCGCCTGCGGCAAGAACGGTGCGAGCAGCTGCCCGAGGTCGGGCGAGGAAAGAGGTTCGTCGACCGCGATCTTGCCGTTGACGAGCTTGTAGTAGCTCAAGCCTATGGCGGTCTTCTTCTCGCCGGCCTGGGAGACAGTGACCGTGAAGCGCGCGACCACAGAGTCGCCCTCGGCCACGAGCTCTTTGATGGCGAAGATCATGCCGGCTGACTTGAGAGCGCCCAGCATTCCCTTGAAGGCAGTTCGATCCACATTGCCCATGCTGGTGTTGACGTAGTCGGGAGCGAGGATCTCATCGACCAGATCGAGTTTGCCTGCCTGCAAGACCTCGGTCATGAAGCGGCGAACGACGGCCTTGTTCTGCTCTAGGGACGCCATGCGGTACCTTTCTGGGCGGGGACGCCCGGCCGAAGGGGTCGGTCTCGCCATTAGGGCCTGCGCGACGATTGAGGCGACCGTGATGGGACGCCGCGCCCGGTGGGAAGCTCGACACTTCCTGTCTCCCGATCGGCCCCAGAGTATGCCCGCACGGAGCGCCTCAACTCGCATCGATGCGCCTGTCGGATCTCGGAGCACCGAAAGTCACCAGTGACCGCGAGTGGCATACCCGGACTCATCGAGGCGATTGACGGCCGAGCCGCTCGCATGCAGTATGCACGTATGAAGCGCACAACAATTAGCCTGCCCGACGACCTGGCCGCGGCTCTCGAGCGAGAGGCCGCGCGCCAACGTGTGCCCGTCTCGCAGATCGCACGCGAGGCCATTGAGGCGCGACTCGGGATCGGCGAGCCAGGCCCGCGCCCTCTCCCATTCGCCGCCCTTGGCGCGAGCGGATTGCCCGGCATCGCCGGTCAGGAAGAGGAGTACCTGCGGGACCACTGGCCCCAGGACATCCGAGGGGACTCCCGTGCTGGCCATAGTTGACGCCTCGGCGCTGATCACCGCGGCGGACATGTCGGAGCCGGAGCACGCGCGGTGCGTCGAGGTTCTGAGCCGGCGCGACCTCTACCTGGTCCTCCCGGCGCTCGCCGTCGCGGAGGCCGCGTACCTCATCGAGCGGCGCCTCGGACCGTCGGCGGAGGCGGCGTTTGCCCGTGGCCTGGTCGGTTTCGAGATCGACGCACCCCTGCCCGTCGACTGGCCACTCATCGCCGACCTCGTCGAGCGCTATGCGGATTTCCCGCTCGGGACGGTCGACGCATCGATCGCCGTCCTGGCCGATCGGCTCGGCACCGACCTGATCATCACGCTCGATCGGCGGCATTTCGCGGCGATCCGGTCTCCCGGCGGGCGCTCGTTCCGCCTGTTGCCCGAACCTCCGGCGGTGCACGAAGCGCCTGTGGCATACGGAGCGCCGACTGCATAAAGTCACCCGCTCCATAGCCCCACGACGCGCTTGAGCTCTAGGATGGTGACGGGCTCCCCAGAGGTGGTCAGGCCCAGGCCGGCGGCGTAGGCGTGCATGCTGAAGAGCCTGCGAGCTTCGTGCATATAGGGGCGAAAGAGCGCCCTCACAGCGTCCTGGAACGGCGATGCCGGGTCGGAATGCACCGGTTCGGGCTTGCCGATTGGCCCCAGCCTCTTGGCGAGCCTCTGGCGGGGCCAGATCCGAGACCCATCTGGCAGTCGGATCGCCAGGCCGTAGTCCATCACCAGCGGGCTGGTCGGGCCGACCCACTGGCCGCCGGCCGCACCTGTGGCGGGAAGGGCCGCAGGCGCATGAAGCGCTGGTCGAATACGCGCTCGAGCTCAGAGAGAGTCTGCACACGCAAGTCGAGGGCAAAGCCGAGATCCTGAAATTCGGCCGCCATTTCGGGTGCCATGGAGACGACGGCCACTGCGAGAGGCGGGAGCGATCAACGCGTCGCGAACCTAGATTCCACCTCGATTCCACTGCGTTACCACAACCCTGCTCGTGTGTGCGGGTGCCAGCAACGGACATAACCTCTCTTATCGGTAGTGCCAGTTGGTGGTTCTGGGTCCTCGCGGGTGCCTTGGAGAGGCCCTTCGCTACGGTCTCCGCGTAGACTGCCGTTCGCGGTTGACTGACGCGCTGGTTGCTGACCCGAGCAGCACACTGCAGCGCGCGGCAGGCCTCGGAATCGCGCGGCCCGCAGACGAACCAGCATCGACGGGTCGCGGGTGATCGTGGCGGGAACATGGAAACGCCCAGAGGAACCGCGACCCCGCATCGTTCGGCCGATCCGAGAATCGGTCGAGTCGTTCGGTTTTTCGTGGCCCCTCCGGGCAAGAAGGAATCTACCCCGATGAGTTGGGGTTGCCCAGTGGCTTATCCACGGCCTCGAGAGTTCGCGCGAGCGATCTCGGGTGCTGTCCACGTGTCGTGCACACGGACGGTTTCAGGCGAGCGTGCATGTCGAAGGGTGTTCGCACAGGTGTTCGAAAGCCCGATCCGACCTCGGACGCAGCTCAGCCCTGAGCTCTGGGAGCGGCCGACTCGGCCGACAGCTTGCGGCGGCGACGGCGCAGCGTCTTGAAGCGTAGCGCCAGGACCAGCCGGAAGGCCTCCGTGAAGATGGCCATGCTCATCTTCGACTGGCCCGCCCGGCGCTCTTCGAAAGTGATCGGCACTTCCACGATTCTCGCGCCTGCCAGCCTCGCCTGAAAGGTCGTCTCGATCTGGAATGCGTAGCCGCCGGCATGTAGCCGATCCAGGTCGATCGCTCTGAGCACCGGAGCGCTGAAGGCTTTGAACCCGCCGGTGAGGTCGCGGTAGGGCATCAGCAGTACGACGCCGGCGAATATGCTGCCGCCCCTGCTGATCACGCGGCGGAAGATGTTCCAGCGCGGGATCCGGCCGCCCTTCACGTAGCGCGATCCCAGTACCAGGTCGGCTCGGCCGGCGGCCAGCGGCTCGAGCAGCGATGGCAGAAACCTGACCGGGTGGCTGAAGTCGGCGTCTATCTGCACGACAACGTCCGCGCCACGGGCGAGCACGTCGCGGTATCCGGCCACGTACGCCCGTCCCAGTCCCTGCTTGGACTGGCGATGCAGGACCGCCACGTTCGAGCGCTCGCGGGCCAGTTCGTCGGCCAGCTCGCCGGTCCCGTCGGGAGAGCCGTCGTCCACGATCAGGACATTCGCCTCGAGCACTGTCGCGAGGATCGCCTCGGTGATCGGCCCGACATTGTCGCGCTCGTTGTACGTGGGGACGATGATCCAGATGCGAGGACCGGGAGGCGCGGCTGCGATCGGAGTCGACGGCGGGATGACAGGCGGCATCGGCTTCCTGGCTGCGGGAACGGGTCGCGGCCGAGGATACCCTGTCTCTCCCCTACCCTGCTGGCCAGGCCGCGCATTAGCGACCCAAGACGAGCGTTGCCGCGCATAGCGCCACCCGAGCAGGCGTGCGCCGGACACACAAAAATGCCCAGAGGAACCGTCTCGATCGGACTGCGGTTTCGCGTGTACCGGCCGCTTTGACCACCGCGAACAAGAAATCCGAGGACTTCTCGCTCGAACGGCGACCTGCGCTCCGGCCACTGCCGGAACTGCCACCGGCTCCTCTACATCTCGACTTCCGCGGCTACGATCTGCGATCGGGGCCAAGAACCGTTGCGGGTCCCTGGTCTTTCACGTAGATCGGTCACCGTTTCCGTTGAAACCGCTGAGTCGGTGTCGATCTCGCTGGCCCCTCCGGGCAAGACGAATAATGCCCTCCGCCCCCTCCTGAGAGAAGAGGCTTATCCACCAGTTTCGGCGGCGTGGCTGCCATTTTTGGGAGTTGTCCACGCCCCGCCAACACGGGTAGGTTCGCTGTGGCCCCTTGTGCGAACAACTGAGAACGTATGTTCTAGGTTGTCCCCTGCCCCGCCGGGCCGTATCGAGGCGCGCGCGACGTCGTCTGCGGCCCTCAGACGGCGTTCGACGAGCCGTCTCCCTCACGAAGTGAGTCGCGGTAGCGCGCGGCGACCGCCTCGAGCTCGCCGGCAAGGGGTGCGCTGACGCGACCCGTGACGCGAACGTCGGACGGGCGGTACTCGAGCTCGACCGTGCCACGCTCGCGGATGCGGGCGATCAGCTCGCCGGCCAGGTAAGGGATCGCAACGTCCACGTCCACCCAGAGCGAAGCGAGCAGGGCGGATAGTTCGGCCTTGAGCGTTTCGAGGCCATAGCAGGTCACCGCCGAGATCAAGACCGTGCCCGCAATCGCCGGCGCGGGGGTATCGCCGTCTTTGGCCGCGGCTTCGATCAGATCCGCCTTGTTGAACGCGACTAGGCGGGGTTTGTCGCCGGCGCCCAACTCTTCGAGGACGGTCTGCACCGTGGCCCGATGCTCCGCGAAATGGCGGTCCGAGGCGTCCACGATCTCGAGCAGCACGTCGGCGCGGGTGACCTCTTCGAGAGTGGCGCGGAAGGCATCGACCAGCTGGTGGGGCAGCTTGTGGATGAAGCCCACCGTGTCGGTGACGATCGCGGTCTGGCCCTCGCCGAGCTTGACCTGGCGCGACGTGGGATCGACCGTGGCGAAGAGCCGGTCCTCGGCCTTGACGACCACCTGGCCGACGAGGGCATTCAGAAGCGTCGACTTGCCGGCGTTGGTGTAGCCGACGATGGCGACCGTCGGGAAGAGCCGCCGGTCACGGGCGCGAGTCGCCGTCCGCCGCTGCTCGGCGACCTGATCGACGCGCTCCTTGAGCTTCTTGATCCGATCCCGGACCAGGCGCTTGTCCGTTTCCAGCTGCGACTCGCCGGGGCCTCTCGTGCCGATGCCGCCGCCGGTCCGCGAAAGGTGCGTCCACAGCCTGGTCAGGCGCGGCAGCTGGTACTCGAGCTGGGCCAGCTCGACCTGGAGTCGGCCTTCGTGCGTCTGGGCATGCAGGGCGAAGATGTCGAGGATCAGGCGGGAACGGTCGATCACCTTGGCGTGGACGGCTTCTTCGAGCGTGCGCTGCTGGGCCGGGGAAAGCTCGTCGTCGGCGATCAGGATCGTGTAGCCGGTTTCGGACCGGGCGGCGACCAGCTCGTCGACCTTGCNNTCGACATGGCGGCGGTTCTGCCACTCCGCGCCGACCACCTCTGCCCCGGCGGTATCCGCGAGACTTGCGAGCTCTGCGATCGACTCTTCAGCGGTCCAGCCGGGGTCGTCGCCGGTATCGACGGCCACCAAAAAGGCGCGCTCAACCGGCGCGGTCAGATCGATCATGTCTTTGGTCACGTCGCCAGGATAGCGGAAGGGCCGAATTGGGCGGCCGGACCGCCCGGCCCGTTCGGATCAGTTCACGACGATGCCGGTCTGGCTGCCTGTGATCGAGGGGTTCGCGGTATCGGTCGCGGTCACCGACCAGGTGCCGGCGGTCTTGAGGATGACGCCGCTGAAGACGTGCCTGCCGGCGTCGGCCGCCGTGAAGGTGTAGTCGGGGGGAAGCGTGGCCTTCGGGTCAGTGCTGGTGAAGTGGATCGTGCCGCGATAGCCCTGGTTCCAGTAGCCGTATTGGTCGGTCGCGGTCACCGTGATGCCACCGGTCGAACCGGCAGTCCGTGGCGTGGTCAGCCCGGAGACGACGAGTGGACGGTGCACGACGATGCCCGTCTGGCTGCCCGTGATCGATGGGTTCGCGGTGTCGGTCGCGGTCACCGATTGGGTGCCGGCAGTCCCGAAGCCGAGTATGTCCATGAAGACATGCGTACCGGCGTCGGCGGTAGTGAATGTGTAGTCGGGGGGCAGGTGGGCCTTGGCGTCGGAGCTTGTGAAGTGGATCGTGCCGAGGTAGCCATGGATGCGGTTGCCGTATGCGTCGGTCGCGGTCACTCGTATGCCGGTGTCATCATGATAGGAACGAGGTTCCTTGAAACCCGACACCACGAACTTGGAGACCGCCGCCGGAGTCACGACGATGCCGGCCTGGGTGCTGGTGATCGATGCTGTCGCCGTGTCGGTCGCGGTCACCGACCAGGTGCCCACCGTCTTGAGAATGACCGTCGCGACGAAGACGTGCGTCCCGGCGTCGGCGGCGGTGAAGGTGTAGTCGGCAGGCAGGCTCGCCTGCAGGTCCGTGCTCGTGAAGTGGATCGTGCCGAGGTAGCTCGGGATGCGGTCGCCGGCTACGTCGACCGCAGTGACCCGGATGGAGCCCGTCGAACCGGCGGTCCGTGGCGTGGTCATGCCCGAGACGAGGAGTGGCGTGGTGTTCACGACTATTCCGCTCTGGGTTCCCGTAATCGATGCGTTCGACGTGTCGGTCGCGGTCACCGACCAGGTGCCGGGTGTCTGCAGGATCGCGTTCGGAACGACGGCGTAGCCGTTGTCGGCCGCCTTGAAGGTGTAGTCGGCGGGCAGGTACGCCTGCGGGTCCGTGCTCGTGAAGTGGACCGTGCCCCGATAGCCGTAGACGCGCTTGTCGGCCACGTCGCGCGCGCTGACCAGGATGGAGTGGGTCGAGGCGGCCATCCGTGGCGTCGTCATGCCGTACACGAGGAGCCTCGTCACCACGTGAGGAGTGACGATGATGCCGCTCTGGACGCCGGTGACGCTGCTCGCCATCGTGTCGGTCGCGCTGACCGACCAGGTGCCGGCAGTCCGAAGGATCACGTTCGCGAAGAAGACGTGGGTACCGGCGTCGGCCGCGGTGAAGGTGTAGTTAGAGGGCAGGCTCGCATCGGGGTCAGAGCTCGTGAATTGGATCGTGCCGCGATAGCTGTAGGCGCGCTTGCCGTTTGCCTCGAGCGCGGTGACCCGGATGGAGCCTGTCGAGTCCGCGACCCGCGGCGTCGTCATGCCGTAGACGGCGAGCGCGGCGGCGTTCACCACGATGTCGGTCTGGGTGCCCGTGATCGATGCGGTCGCCGTGTCGGTCGCGGTGACCGACCATGTGCCCGCGGTCTTGAGGGTGACGCTGAATGTGTGCGACCCGGCGTCGACCGCGACGAAGGCGTAGTTCGCAGGAAGGCTCGCCGCGGCGTCCGTGCTCGTGAAGTGGATCGTGCCGCGATAGCTTGAGATGCGGTTGCCGAATGGGTCGGTCGCAGTCACCTGGATACTGCCAGCCGTCCCGGCAGTTCGCGGCGTCGTGAGCCCTGATACGACGAGCTTGGAGAGAGCCGCGGCAGACACCACCGTGCCACTCTGGGTCCCGCTGATGCTCCTCGCCACAGTGTCGGTCGCGCTGACGGACTGGGTGCCAGCGGTCTTGAGAATCACGGTCGCAACGAAGACGTGGCTGCCTGCGTCCGCAGCGGTGAAGGTGTAGTTAGCAGGGAGGCTCGCTTGCGGATCGGTGCTCGTGAAGTGGACCTTGCCTCGATACGTCGGGTCCGTGTTCCCGTGCGCATCTCTGGCAGTGACCGTGATGTTGCCGGTCCAACCTGCCGTCCGCGGCGTCGTCACGCCCGAGACGGCGAGCGTGGCTACGGATGTAGGCACCAGGGCGAGGCTGTGCCAGTCGCCGGCGGCGATCGCGATGACGCCCGACAGGCCTGGCGGGACGTCGGTCTCGCCGTATGAGTTGTCGCCCCAGGCGACGACCGTGCCGTTCGACTTCAGAGCGAGGCCGGGCATTTCGCCAACGGCGATCGCAGTCACGCCCGAGTTACCGGCCGGCACGTAGGCCGGGCCGTAGTAGCCCCAGGCGACGACCGTGCCGTCCGCCTTGAGGGCAAGGCTGTGGTTGCCTCCCGCGGCGATCGCAGTCACGCCCGAGAGGCCGGCCGGGACGCTGGTCTCTCCGAAGCTGTTGCTGCCCCAGGCGACCACCGTGCCGTTCGACTTGAGAGCAATGCTGAAGTTGTAACCGGCGGCGATTGCGCTGACGTCCGACAGGCCAAACGGAACTCTGGCCTGGCCGTAGGTGTTGTCGCCCCACGCGACGACCGTGCCGTTCGATTTCAGAGCGAGGCTGTGACCGCCCCCGGCGGCGATCGCGGTCACGCCCGAGAGGCCGGCCGGGACGTCCGTCTGGCCATTGTCGTTGCAGCCCCAGGCGACGACCGTGCCGTCCGACTTCAGGGCCAGGCTGTGGCCAGGTCCAGCGGCAATTGCAGTCACGCCCGAGAGGCCGGCCGGGACGGTGGACTGGCCATGGTCGTTCAAGCCCCAGGCGACGACCGTGCCGTCCGACTTGAGGGCGAGGCTGTGGTCGCCCCCCGCGGCGATGGTCGTCACGCCCGAGAGGCCCGCCGGGACGTCGGTCTGCCCGCTCTCGTCGTCGCCCCATGCGACGACGACGCCGGACGGCACAGCCGCAGCCGCGGGCGCGGCGAGCGGCCCGGCCCATACCGCCAGGAGCCCCGAGAGCAGGAGCAAGGCCGGAGCGAGTCCCAGGAGCCGGACCAGCGGCCGGCGCGGAGCGGACGGACCGTCGTGGGGATGAACCGCGGCTGATACGAGTGACTTCACCGAACCTCGCTCCTCTCGGTGTTCGCAGACCTGCGCCGTGCGCTCCCCTGGTCTGCCCCTGCTCGCGCGTCGAACCGACGTACCCAATATCTGGGGGGACTTACCGCGCCGCCCGATCCGCCGCGTCATAGCGCGCGATCTGTGGCGGGTCCGTTCCGCCGGCGGCCTTCACACGTCCGAAGAGCCCTCGACCCTCCGGGGGCGTGCCAGTCCAGCCTACTCCGATGGGGAGTGGAAGAACAGGCTGATGTCCGTGAGGAGGTTCACCCTCGCCACTGCGGCGTCAAGAACCGTCGTGCGCCGCTCGTGCGCCGCTGCCGGCCAGGTAACTCTCCACCGCCGACAGAACGTCGAGGGTCGGCAGGTCGCGCGTCGCGTCCAGCCAGTGGATGTCCGGTTCGCGGCGGAACCAGGTGGCCTGGTGACGAGCCAGGAGGACGTTGCGACGGGCGTCCTCGGCGATCGCCGCATCTCGGGTGAGCCGGCCCGCGAGGAGCGCCAGGCTCTCTGCGTAGCCGATCCCCGAGAAGCTCGGCAGGGCGGCGTCGTATCGGGCGACGAGCGCCTGCGTCTCCTCGACGAGACCGGCGTCGAACTGCGCTTGGGCGCGGGCCTGGATCCGCGAGCGCAGAACCGGCGGCTCGACCTGGAGACCCAGCCACAGGACCTCGCGCCCGTACCCCCGCGGCTGTGGGAGTGGCGCGTCTCCTCGAAGTCGGGCGATCTCCAGGGCCCTCACGACGCGGCGCGGATTGTGCAGGTCTATGGCGGCGGATCGGGTCGGCGCAAGGGCGCGCAGCTCACGAACGAGAGCGGGCAATCCGTCCGAGGCAAGGCGAGCCTCCACCGACGCGCGCACTTCGGGGTCCCACGGCAGCTCGTCCACGGCAAGGCCGCGAGCCACGGAACGGAGATAGAAGCCCGTTCCGCCGACCAGCAGCGCGACGGCGCCGCGTTCCGCGATGCCCGCCAGCGCCTCACGAGCGTGACCGGCATATTCGGCCACGCTGAATGGCCGGTCCGGCTCGACGAGATCGAGGCCGTGGTGGGGAAAGCGGGCCCGCTCCGCCGGAGTGACCTTGGCCGTGCCGATGTCCATGCCCCGGTACACCTGGCGCGAATCCGCGGAGACGATCTCAGCCGCAACACCCCGCGCGCTCAGCTCTGCAGCCAGCGCCAGCGAGAGGGCAGTCTTGCCGCTGGCGGTGGTTCCGGCCAGGACGACGAGGGGCGGAAGGCCGTCAGGCGAGGACATCGGGCTCGTTTGGCGCCGCGACCAGGTGGCCACGCAGAGCGAATGGGCCCGCATGCTCGATGTGAATCCTGACCGGCTGGCCGACCAGCGCGGGATCGCCGGCGAGGTGGACGAGCTTGTTGTGACGCGTGCGGCCGGCCATCGCGACGCTCCCCTCCCCTGCCGAACCCTCCAGCGGCGGAACGGCCGACGCCTGCTCGTCGCTCACGTCGACGTCGGGATCGTCGGGGTCGAGACGGCGGCGGGGCGGCGTGATTCGCTCGACCAACACTTCGACGTCGCGACCGAGCCATGCGCGGTTGCGCTCCAGCCCGATCGCCTCCTGGGCCGCGAGCAGCTCGTTGAGGCGGCGCCGCTTCACTGCCGCGGGCACATCGTCGGCCATCGCCAACGCCGGCGTCCCGGGTCGCGGGGAATAGGCCGCGGCAAAAACCGTGTCAAACCGCAGTTCCTCGAGAACGCCCAGCGTGGCCTCGAATTGCGCGTCGGTCTCGCCGCAGAACCCGACGATCACGTCCGTCGAGACGGCGATGCCGGGCACGGCCGCGCGGATCCGCGCCAGCCGCTCGCGGTAGTGCTCGACCGTGTACTGGCGCCCCATCCGCCGGAGCATCTCGTCGTCGCCCGACTGGATCGGCAGATGCAGGGACTCGCAGACGCTCGGGCAGTCGGCCATGGCTTCGATCAGTCGATCCGACAGATCCCATGGGTGCGAGGTGATGAATCGCAGGCGCGAAATCGCCGGATTGCCGTCTGACCCGCGAATGCCGTCGATCGAGCGCAGCAGCTCGGCCAGGTCCGGCCGGCTCCGCAGATCGAGCTTGCGCCCGCTCGATCGTTCGGTGCAGATGTGCCCGAATCGTTCCTCCGCCGGCAGATCGTGGCCGTAGCTGTTCACGTTCTGGCCGAGCAGCGTCAGCTCCCGGAACCCGGCCGCGGCGATGCCACGTGCCTCGGCCAGGATGTCGTCGAATGGGCGGCTTCGCTCCGGCCCGCGCGAGAACGGAACGATGCAGTAAGTGCAGGTCTTGTCGCAGCCGTAGACGATCGGCAGCCAGGCCGAGAGCGTCGAAGTGCGGGCGACGCGGCCCTCCGCCAGCGCAGCCGCACGGTTGCCGGCCAGGTGATCGGCCGCGCTCGCTGCCCTGCCGGAGACCACCGTCGTCGCGGCTGTCGCGGCGGTTCGCAGACCAATCGGAGCCTGGGCGGAGACCAATCCCAGTCGGAGCGCCAGTTCGGGCTCCTCATCGGGTCGCAGGAACATGTCCACCGCCGGGAAGCGCCGAGCCAGGCCGGAGCGTTCGGACTCGCGCACACCGCAGCCGGTCAGGACGACTCGCAGGCCGGGCTTCGCCTTCTTGAGCTCTGCCAGCCGGCCCTGGCGACCGATGACCCTGGCCTCGGCGTGCTCGCGAACCGCGCAGGTGTTGATGACGATCAGGTCGGCCACGTCCATGGCAGGAGCGCGCTCGCAGCCCACCGCGAGCAGCTGGCCGGCCATCTCCTCGGAGTCGCTCTGGTTCATCTGGCAGCCGAGCGTCCAGACGAAGAAGCTGGGCGTATCGTGCGCCCCGGGCCGAAACTCGGCGATGGCCGGATCCACCTCGGGCGGCGCCACAGGCGCCATCTCGCGAAGGACCGGAAGGACCGGAAGCGGCGCGAAAACCTCCGGCCGCGCGGTCACGTGCGCGAGCCCTCGGTGTGGATCGTCAGACGGCGGCGGCCGAGCAGTGCGAACAGGTTCGTGGCGTCCTCGTCGGGTACGTAGAGTGAGGCGTGCGCCTCAGCATACGTCTCGATGTCGCCGTGGTAATCGCTGCCGCCGGTCGGTATCAGGCGCAATTCACGTGCGACATCGGCCAGGTCCGCGACGGTGTCGGCATCGAAGTGCCGATAGTGGACCTCGAGTCCACCGAGGCCGGACTTTGCCAGCTCCTCCACGAGGTCGATGCGTTCGTACGCGTCGGCGAAGTGAGCCAGCGAAGGAAGCCCTCCCGCGCCTCTGATGGCCGAAATGGCCTCCATCGGTCCCAGACCCTCTCGCGGCACGTACGCCGGCTTGCCTCGCCCGAGCAAGCGCTGCATGGCGTCGTCGACGCTGGACGCGAAGCGCGCGGCGACGAGGCAGCGGGCGATCTGGGGCCGCCCGAGCGATGCTCCGGAAGCCGCGCCCTGTCCGGCCAGCAACTCGTCGGCCTGTTTGTCTATCGGAAAGCCGAGCTGGCGGAGGCGATCGACTACCCGGTTGAAGCGCGTCACGCGAAAGCCGCGCTGGCGCTCGAGAGTGGCTTCGAAGAGCTCGTCGTTGAGATCCACACCGAGCCCGAGGATGTGCAACTCGCCTTCCCAGAGCTCCGGGATCCCCCGCGCGACGCTGTTGATCTCGACTGCCGGCAGCAGCTCCAGCGGCAGCGCAGGTTGCCCCGGGGCACGCAGTTCCCGCACGCCCGCTAGGGTGTCGTGGTCGGAGAGCGCCAGGACCTGGACCCCGACGGCCGCGGCTGCCCTGACGAGCTCGAGCGGCTCCAGGACGCCGTCGGAGCGGCAGCTGTGCGCGTGCAGATCAACCCTCGAAGGATGCGGCGGCACCACGCGCTCGCCCTGCGTGGCTCGGTAGGCCTTGCTCCGGTACCTAAAAGAACCCGCGTCGCCGCGCTGCTCGTCTCGCTTGGGTGCAGGCCGCGGGGCTCCGCCGGCGAGCTGCCGCGGGGCGCCGTCGGCGAACTGCCGGCGGTCCGCTCCGGCGGGCAAACGCCGATCGAATGCCACGTCACACCTCGACGACGCGCTGGATCCGCTCGATCGCCAGGGCCCGACCCGTGTCCGGATCGACGTCGATCAGGCACGCATTGAAGACCACCGGCCCGCTGCCCACTTCGAAGCGCGTCGGCAGGCCGTTGATGAAGCGCGGGATCACCGTCGCCGGGTCGAAACCGATGACGCTGTGAACCGGCCCGCACATGCCCAGATCCGACTGATAGGCCGTGCCCTTCGGCATGATCCGCTCGTCGGCCGTGGCCACGTGGGTATGCGTCCCGACGACGGCGCTGGCTCGGCCGTCGAGGTAGATGCCGAAGGCGTTCTTCTCGCTTGTCAGCTCGCAGTGGAAGTCCACGACCCGGACCGGCGGCAGCGGCTCGGATGCCTCGTCCACCAGGTGGTCGAAGTCGGTGAAGGGGTTCTCGATCGGGATCATGTACGTCCGGCCCTGGAAGTTGAGCACGGCAACGTCCGTCCCATCGGCGGCGTGGAATATGCCCCAGCCGCGCCCGGGCACGCCGTCGGTGCCGTAGTTGTGCGGGCGCAGGATGCGCTCGTCGTGTTCGAGCTGCTGGTACATCTCGCGCTTGTCCCAGATGTGATTCCCCGAAGTGATGACATCGATGCCCGAGCGGAACATGGCGTCGGCGGTCGACGCCGTCAGGCCCAACCCGCCGGCCACGTTCTCGCCGTTGGCGGTGACCAGCGAAATCTCGCGGTCATGCCGCAACTCCGGCAGGAGTTGCTCAACGGCCAGCCTGCCGGGCTTGCCGATCAGGTCGCCGATCATGAGAATGCGGCAGGCGCGCCGACCTGCGGGCGTCAGAGGCGGGCCGGCGGTGGCGGAACCGGACACGGGCGGCTACTTGGCGTACTCGACGGACCGCGTCTCGCGGATGACCGTCACCTTGATCTGGCCCGGGTAGGTGAGGCTGGCCTCGATCTTCTTGACCACGTCGCGGGCGAGGCGGGTGGCGGACACGTCGTCGATCTGCTCCGGCC
Source organism: Chloroflexota bacterium (assembly GCA_003152995.1). Classification (GTDB taxonomy): domain Bacteria; phylum Chloroflexota; class Limnocylindria; order Limnocylindrales; family CSP1-4; genus Fen-1039. Next base: position 24,729 of record PMBR01000105.1, read on the forward strand.
GGACGAGGATTCGCACCTCGCGGCCGGCCTGCACGGCGAAGCTCCTCTCCACTCCCTCGAAGCTCTCGGCTATCGCCTGGAGATCCTCGAGGCGCCGGACGTAGGTCTCCATCGACTCGCCGCGCGCGCCCGGCCGGGATGCGCTGATCGCATCGGCCACCTGGACGATCGGCGCCTCCATCGAGGCGTATTCGACTTCCTGATGGTGTGCCGCGATCGCGTTCACGACCTTGGATGACAGGTTGTGGCGCTGTGCGATCTGAGCCCCGATCTGGGCGTGCGGGCCCTCGACCTCGTGGTCGACTGCCTTGCCGAGGTCGTGCAGAAGCCCGCCGACCTTGGCTGCCTGAACGTCCAATCCCATCTCGGCCGCGATCATCGCCGAGAGTCTGCTGGTTTCGACAGAATGCACGAGCACGTTCTGGCCGTAGCTTGTCCGGTACTTGAGGCGGCCCAGGAGTTTGACGATCTCGGAGGGCAGGGCCGGGATTCCGGCGTCGTAGATGGCCTGCTCGCCGGCCTGGCGCATCACGAGGTCGACTTCGGCGCGGGCTTTGGCCACGACTTCTTCGATGCGGCCGGGGTGGATGCGGCCGTCGGCCATCAATTTGGTCAGGGCGATGCGTGCGACCTCGCGCCGGACCGGGTCGAAGGCGCTGATGACGACCGTTTCGGGCGTGTCGTCGATGATCAGGTCGACGCCCGTGGCCTGCTCTAGCGCACGGATGTTGCGACCCTCACGGCCGATGATGCGGCCCTTCATCTCATCGTTCGGCAGGTGGACGGAACTGACGGTGTGCTCGGCCGTGTGATCGGCCGCGACACGCTGCATCGTCGTGATGACGATCTCGCGGGCGCGATCTTCGGCCTCGTCGCGGGCGGCCCGCTCGATGGCCTTGCCGATTCGAACGCCATCGCGCTCGGCTTCGTCACGAACGGCTTCGAGAAGCTGGTCCTTGGCTTCGGCGGCGGTCATGCCGCTGACGCGCTCCAGGGCCGCCACGTGTTCCAGCTGGGCGACGGCGAGTTGCTGGCGGCTCGCTTCATGCTCGCGCTCCCGCTCCAGGAGCTTGCGATCGCGCTGTTCGAGCATGTCGGACCGAAGGTCCAGCTGCTCGTCACGGGCCAGCAGGCGGCTCTCGAGGCCCGACAGCTCCGCTCTCTTGGCCCGGGCCTCGTCCTCGGCCTCTCGGGCCACACGAAGCTTCTCGTCCTTGGCTTCGAGGAACAACTCTTTCTGCTGCGCGCGAGCCTCCGCGACGATGCGTCCGGCTTTGTCCTGGGCGCTCTTCACGGACTGGTTGGCGACCTGGCCGCGAGCCAGGAAGCCAACGCCCACGCCCACAGCAAGGGCAGCCACAGCCACCGCGGCCACAAGGGCGTATTCCATATGAACTTCCTCCCGTCCGGCCCATGACGGGGCCGGAGGTACGTGGATACGGATTGATGCGGCTCGATCCGGTCTGGGCCCGCTCCGGGGCGCCATCGGATCCAGCCGTGTTGTCGTTGATTCGAGCTGACGCCACCACCCGAACACGGAACGGCGACGCGTTGTTCGTATCGCCCGTAGTCTACGGCGCTGCGCGGAAACGGGCCATGCGACCCCGTCGGCGATGCAGTCCGTTTCTAGGGGCGGTCCGCACGGAATGGGCGGTCAGTCTGCCTACGCCTCAGATTCGTTCGCCGGGTCCTGCGCGGAGGTCAGGAAGCGGTTCGTCGCCTCGCGGCAAACATCGGGGTCGAAGCCGTTGCGGGCCAGCAGCGAGTAGGCGCGCTGACGGCGCTGGCGGGGGTCGGAGATGCGCGCCAGAGCACTTCCGCGCCTGCTCAGCAGGCGCTCGGCGGCGGTCATGTCCGGTCCGTCGCCCACCTCGTCACCGTCTCCGCGGCCGCTCGTGGCGGCACCGGTCCGCCGCTCGCCGAGCACCTCGGCGGCGAGCTCCCGGTCGATGCCCTTGAGCGCCAGCTCGCGCCGGAGCGCGGTCTCACTGCGTGGCCTGGCCCGGTCGCGCGACTCGACCCACGTTCGAGCAAAGCTGGCATCGTCCAGCATCCCGAGTTCGATCAGCCGGGCCACCGCCCGCTCGGCCATTTCGGCCCGGTATCCGGCCCTGGTGAGATGGCGTCGTACCTCATCGACCGACCGCGAGCGAACCTCGAGGAAGCGCGCGGCAGCGTTCAGGACGACGTCCGGGTTGTCTATGCCGGCGCGCCGCTCGCGGCGTTCCTGCGGAGACTCGCCTCGTCTCTGCCCAGGCGTGCGATGCATGGCCGGCTATTCGGCTTCCTCGATGCCCTCCACAGGCAGCGATACCTCGGACATCTTGGCGCGGATCTGCTTCTCCACCTCGCCCGAGATGTCCGGGTTGGCCTTGAGGAACTCCTTGGCGGCCTCGCGACCCTGGCCCAGGCGAGTCTCGCCGAAGTTGAACCACGCTCCGGTCTTGCTGACAAGACTCATTGCCGTGCCGACGTCCAGGAGCCCGCCTTCCTTGGAGATCCCCTGGCCGAACATGATGTCGAACTCCGCGGCCTTGAACGGCGCGGCGACTTTGTTCTTGACGACCTTGACCTTGACCCGGTTGCCGACCGAATCCGTGCCGGACTTGATCGTCTCGATGCGCCGGATGTCCAGACGGACGCTGGCATAGAACTTGAGGGCGCGCCCACCCGGCGTGACCTCCGGGTTGCCGAACATCACGCCGANNTTCTCGCGCAGCTGGTTGGTGAAGATCAGGCTCGTGTTCGAGCGGCTGACCACGCCGGCGAGCTTGCGCAGGGCCTGGCTCATCAGCCGCGCCTGGATGCCGACGAACGAGTCGCCCATCTCGCCTTCGATCTCGGCCTTGGGCACGAGTGCCGCCACCGAGTCCACGACGACGGCGTCCACGCCGTTGGAGCGGATCAGGGTCTCGGTGATCTGGAGGGCATCTTCGCCGGTGTCAGGCTGGCTGACGAGCAGGTCGTCGACGTTGACGCCGCAGGCGCGGGCGTAGCCCGGATCCAGCGCGTGTTCGACGTCGATGAACGCGACCACGCCGCCCTTGCGCTGTGCTTCCGCGAGGATGTGCTGGCACAGTGTCGTCTTGCCCGACGATTCCGGGCCGAAGATCTCCGTGATGCGACCGCGCGGGATGCCACCCACGCCGAGAGCGAGGTCGAGGGCGATCGACCCCGTTGGGATGACGTCGACCTGGGCCCTCTCCGACGAGCCGAGTCGCATGATCGAGCCACGCCCGAACTGCTTCTCGATGGCCAGAATGGCCGCCTCGACGGCTTTTGTGCGTTCACTCGGCCGTTCCGCGCCTGCTGCCCTGGCCTCGGTCCCTCGCTCGGTCATCGCCACCTTGCTCCTCGCTCCTGTCCTCGATCGTCCCCGCAAGTCATCGCCAAGGACGATTCATGGGATTTGCGGAACGGTAAGCCGGATGGCTTCCGCCCGCGAGTTAGCTCTCGGTCTCTTCTGTCCGCGGCTTCCGCTTCGGCTTCCAAACCTCTACGTTGGTCGGCGGCTCCAGCAGCGGCTGGATCAGGGGGGTCTTCTTACCCGGGTCCTTCGGCTTCTTCTTAGCCTGGTGACTGGGGCGGTCTCGGCTCGCCATCGGTATGTCTCCGCGTTCGACAGGCTACTGGTGGGCTCTTCACTACGGCTGCACTGGCAATGCACGCACTCCTGACAGAGGGGCCGAGGCCCGGAGTCCGGGCAGGCGATCCGAGAACGTGCCTGAGCGCAGCGCGGAGCGGATTTCGGCCATGAAGTCTAGGGTGAAGGTCAGGTTGTGACAAGTTGCCAGGCGGTACGCGAGCAGCTCCTCGGCGCGGAACAGGTGCGCCAGATAGGCGCGCGAGAAGTTCTGGCACAGCAAGCACCGGCAGCCTTCCTGGACCGGCCTGGGATCCTCCACGAACTGGGCGTTGCGCATGTTCAGCCGACCGCCGGGAACCCACAGCTGGCCGTTCCGGGCAACTCGCGCGGGCAGGACGGAGTCGAACAGGTCGACGCCGCGGTGCACGGCCTCCAGCAGGTCCGCCGGCGAGCCCAGGCCCATCAGATACCGCGGCCGGGCGTCTTCGCGCAGCAGCCCGATGGCCACGTCCAGCGCCGCCTCGCGCTGAGCGGCTGTCTCATCGCCGGCCAGGCCTCCAATGCAGATGCCGTCGAACGGCAGGCTCGTCATGAAACTCGTGGACTCGGCTCGAAGCTGCGGGTCCAGGCCGCCCTGGACGATGCCGAACAGAGCCTGGTCGGGTCGTGTATGCGCCGCCAGCGAGCGTTCCGCCCATCGGTGCGTCCGAGCGGTAGCCTCGGCGACGGCCTCCCGGGTCGATGACGCGGGCGGGACCGGCTGGTCGAAGGCGACGGCGACGTCGGCGCCGAGAGCCTCCTGGACGGCGATCGAATGCTCGGGCGTGAAGCGATGGTACGAGCCGTCGAGATGGCTCTGGAAGGTGACGCCGTCGTCGTCGATCTTGCGCAACTCGCCCATCGAGACGACCTGGAACCCGCCCGAGTCGGTGAGGATGGGCCCGTCCCAGGCCATGAACTTGTGCAGGCCGCCGAGGCGGGCGATCCGTTCGTGACCCGGGCGCAGGTACAGGTGGTAGGTATTCGCCAGGATGATGCTGGCGCCGACCTCGCGAAGATCGTCCGGGGTGAGGGCCTTCACCGTCGCGTTGGTGCCCACCGGCATGAACTGCGGCGTCTCCACAACCCCGTGCGGCAGGGTCAGCCGGCCGACTCGAGCTTGTGTGGAGCCGTCCGCGGGCGGCGCGACGTCGACCTCGAAACGGATCGGCGCGTCGCGCCGGAGTGGCGAGTGGTCCGGGTCTGCGGTCATCAGCGGGCAGAGGTGTCGGGGTCCGCCGTGCCATCCCAGAGCGCAGGTTGGTCGGCATCGCCGCGCCGCGGCGGCGGCACATCGTAGCCGAGGCGGGCCAGGTGCTGGCGGGCGCTGTCGGTGGCGATGCGGCCCTGCGGGGTGCGGTCGAGAAAGCCCAGTCGCAGGAGGAACGGCTCGTACACGTCCTCGACCGTTTCCGGCTCCTCAGCGAGGACTGCGGCCAGCGCCTGCACTCCGACGGGTCCGCTGCCGAACTTCTGCACGATCGCGGCCAGCAGCTTGCGGTCCGTGCCGTCCAGCCCCTCGTCGTCGATCTCCAGGGCGGCGAGCGCCTTGTCCGCGGTGGCCGCGTCCACGGTGCCGTCGCCGTTGATCTGAGCGTAGTCGCGAACGCGGCGGAGGAGCCGGTTCACGATGCGTGGCGTGCCGCGCCCGCGGCGGGCGATCGCAGCGGCTCCGTCCGAGCTGAGTTGTACGCCGAGGAGCCCGGCCGACCTCACGACGATCGCCGTCAGATCCGCCAGATCGTAGAAGTCCAGCCGGTAGGTGGCGCCGAAGCGGTCACGCAACGGGCTGGAGATGCGGCCCGCCCGCGTTGTCGCCCCGACGATCGTGAAGGGCTTGAGGCTCAGGCGCAGGCTGCGTGCGGATGGCCCCTTGCCGATCATCACATCGAGAGCGAAGTCCTCCATCGCCGGGTACAGGATCTCCTCGACCGCGCGATTCAGGCGATGGATTTCGTCGATGAAGAGGACGTCGCGCTCGTCCAGCGAGGTCAGGACGGCGGCGAGGTCCCCTGCCCTCTCTATGGCCGGCCCGCTCGCGTAGCGGATATTTGCGCCCAATTCGCGGGCGATGATCGTCGCGAGCGTCGTCTTGCCCAGGCCGGGCGGGCCATGGAGGAGGACGTGATCCGCGGCGTCCCCTCTCTGGCGGGCGGCTCCGAGCAGGATCGACAGGTTCGCCTTGAGTTCGCGCTGGCCGATGTATTCGTCCAGTGTGTGCGGCCGCAGCGTCCGGTCGACGACGACGTCCGCGTCTTCCTGGACGTCCGGGGCCAGGATGCGCGAGATGTCAGTCATGGGCGCTCACTCATAGCCGGATCATATCAGACCGAACGGGTGTTCTACACGGCGATGCCACGCGGTGCGGCGGCGGCGCGACCGACGATCCGGCACCAGAAGCCCTGCTGGACGGCTGAGCTCCGCCCTATCCCCTCAGCAGAGTCCGCAGCGCCGCCTTGACGCGCTCCTCCAGGCCCGCGCCCACGGCGGAGTCCAGGAGCGCGTCGCGGGAAGCCTGGCGCGCCTCGCCGGCCGAATATCCGAGAGCCAGCAGCGCAGCCACGACATCCGACTCCCCGGCGGGTCCGCCGCCGGCGGCAGCGCCGGCCGCCACTCCGGCCGCAGCCACCTTCTCCTTCAGTTCCAGGACCACGCGGGCCGCCAGCTTCTTGCCAACGCCGGGCACAGCGGTCAGGAGAGCCAGGTCGTCCGACAGGATCGCGAGTTGCAGGTCGCCGACGGGCCGAGATCCAACAATCCCGAGGGCGACCTTCGGACCCACACCTGTGACCGTCAGGAGCAAGCCGAAGAAACCGAGCTCCTCCGGCGTGCGGAAGCCGTAGAGGGCCTGGAGATCCTCGCGGATGACGTGGTGAGTGAACAGCTTCGTTCGGCCGCCGACCGGCGTCCCAGCCAGCACGGCCGGGGCGCAGTAGACGCGATAGCCGACTCCGCCCACTTCGAGGATCAGCGAATCGGCGAACACGGCCCCGATCAAGCCGTCCAGCGATGCGATCACGGTCGGCCCCCGCGAGCCTAGGAAGCCGTCTTGGGTTCGGGCAGCCGCGAGGAGTGGCCGGCCTGGTCGAGGCCGAGCCGTTCGCGGCGCAAAGCTTCTCGGACCGCCTTCTCGTACGGCGTCATGCCGCTCGGCGCAGGCGTCACGGCGGAGCGATCCAGCGCTCCGATCGGAATGCGACTGACCGATCGCTCGCGGTTGGCGACGCAGATCGCGATCGCGAGAGCATCGGCTGCGTCGTCTGGCGTGGGCATCTCGGCCAGACCGAGGATCGCCTGAACCATGCGCTGGACCTGCTCCTTGGCGGCGCCACCGTGTCCTGCCGTGGCCACCTTCACCTCGTTGGGAGTGGCCTCGCGCACTTCCAGATCGTGTTGCGCCGCGGTCAGCAGTACCACGCCTCTCGCCTGCCCGACAGCGAAGGCCGTCTGGACGTTCTTGGTGAAGAACAGCCGCTCGACACCGATCATCGCCGGCGCGTGCAGCTCGATCAGATCTGTCAGGGCGAGATAGATCGCCTCGAGCCGCTTGGGGAGCGGCAGCGTCGACGAAGTCGAAATGACGCCGAAATCGATCGCCCTCAGCCGCGGACCGGTGCGTTCGATGACGCCATACCCGAGCATCGCCGTCCCGGGATCGATTCCGAGAATGATCACGAGTGAACCTCGGCTGCGCCTCGCCCAGGTCTCACCCGCCGACCTCGGCCAGCATCGATTCGGGGATCTCGAAGTTGGCGGTCACGCGCTGTACGTCATCCTGGTCTTCGAGCAGCTCGACCAGCCGCAAAGCCTGGCGAGCCTTGCCCTCGTCGAGTTCGACCGTGTTCTTGGGAGTCATCGAAAGCTCGGCCGACTCGATCTTGACCCCGGCCGCCTCGAGCTCGCGCCGGACCGCCTCCAGATCGTGAGGCTTGGTGTAGACCTCGACCTGCTCGGCCGAAGAATCGACGTCGTCCGCCCCGGCATCGATGGCCAGCAGTGACAGCTCGTCCGGATCCCCGCCGGCGGCCAGAGTGATCACGCCGCGCTGCTCGAACTGCCACGCGACGCTGCCTGAAACCGCCAGCTGGCCGCCCGCCTTGGTCAGGATCGAACGTACGTCGGCCGCGGTGCGGTTCTTGTTGTTCGTGGCCGTCTCGACGATGATCGCCACGCCGCCCGGGCCGTAGCCCTCGTAGGTGATCTCTTCGAACTGCTCGCCTTCGCCGCCGCCGGTCGCTTTCTCGATTGCGCGCTTGATCGTGTCGAGCGGCATGTTCTCGGCGCGGGCGCGTTCGATCGCCAGCCGGAGCCTGAAGTTGCCGTCGACGTCACCGCCGCCGGCTCTCGCGGCAACGCTGATCTCGCGGCCCATCTTGGTGAAGACGGCACCGCGCTTGACGTCGTTGACGCCTTTTTGGCGCTTGATTTGAGACCACTTGGAATGTCCTGACATCGGCCGGAGTATAGCGCCCAACGGAGCCGGCGAGCCGACCTCTCGTGACGGTCCGGCGGGCGACCCGTGCCGAGAACCGGGCGGCGAAAGCCCGTCACGTCTTCCACGTCCGAGGGCACGCTCCCGGCTATCATGGCGCCACTGCGGCCGCCCCCACGTCACGCCGCTTGTTTGACGCGATCTGACGCCACCAGAGGATCGATAGAGCAGATGACAACCAAGAGTGTCGACCTCCCCCACCTCCGCAGCGTCGTCCTTGCGGCCCATGCCGGGGCCGGTAAGACGACGCTGGCCGAGCACCTCCTTTTCGATGCCGGCGCGATCACGCGGCTCGGCCGCGTCGATGACGCCACGGCAAGCCTGGACTACGAGCCCGAGGAGCAGAAGCGCAAGCAGTCGCTGACGCTCGCGGTCGGCAGCCTCGATCACGAAGGGACGAGAGTCCAGATCGTGGACACCCCCGGCTACGCGGACTTCGCGGCCGAGGTCGTCGAAGGTTTCGCCGCCACGGACGCGGCGGTCCTGCTGATGGACGCGTCCGGGCACGTCGAGGCCGGTCTCGAGACGGCGGTGGCGCTGGCTCGCACGAACGGCCGGCCCGCGCTGTTCTTCATCAACAAATGCGATCGCGAGAACGCCAACCCCGGCAACGCGCTGGACGCGCTCCGGGCCGCCTTCGGACAGAAGATTGCCGCACTTCACGTCGCCATCGGCGCGGGTGAGTCGTTCACCGGCTACGTGGACCTGGTGCACGGCAAGGCCTACCAGATGCAAGCCGGCAAAGAAACCGAAGTCGCGGTCCCGGCCGGACTCGCGGCCGAAGTCGCGTCCCGCCGGGATCAGCTTCTCGAGGCTGCCTCCGAGGCGGACGACGAGGTCATGACCAAGTACCTCGAGGGCGAGGAGATCTCGGACGCGGAGCTCGAGGCCTGCCTGCACACGGCCATTCGATCGGGCATGGTGGCGCCGGTGATGGTCGGCAGCGCCTCGAAGGATATCGGCGTCAGGGCGTTGATAGACGCGATCGTGCACTACCTGCCTTCCCCCGCCGAGCTGGGTGAGATCGTCGCCACGGACGCCAAGGGCAAAGAAGTCAAGCTCGTCCCGGGTACCGGCGGTCCGGTCGTAGCCCGAGTCTTCAAGACCACCGCCGATCCGTTCGTCGGCCGGCTGACCTACCTGCGCGTCCTTTCGGGAACGCTGCAGGGCCAGGGCCAGGCCTGGAACTCGACCCGCGGCGAGCCCGAGCGCATCGGCCAGCTGCTCCTGCTTCACGGCAAGGACCAGGAGACGGTGGGCCAGCTCCATGCCGGCGAGATCGGCGCGGTGGCCAAGCTCGCCGTGACCGCGACCGGCGACACGCTTTCCACCTCCCGCGAACAGGCCTACACACTCCCGCCGCTTGCCTTTCCGATTCCGACGCTGCAGTCGGCCATCGAGCCGCAGACCAAGGCCGACCTCGACAAGATGGGCTCCGCCCTCCAGCGCATGCTCGAAGAGGAACCCTCTGCCCGAGTCGAGCGCTCCGAGACCGGCGAGCAAATCCTTCTTTCGATGGGCGATGCGCACGTCGCCGTTCTGGGCGAGCGCCTCAAGCGTAAGTTCGGCGCCGCGATCATGACCAGGACGCCCAAGGTGGCCTACAAGGAAACGATCCGCGGCAAGACGCAGAGCCACGGCCGATACAAGAAGCAGACCGGCGGCCACGGNNGGCGGCGGCGTCGAGTTCGCCGAGAAAGTCGTCGGCGGCACCGTGCCCAAGAACTTCTTCCCAGGCGTAGAGAAGGGCGTCCGCGAGACGGCGGCCGAAGGCGTCCTGGCCGGCTACCCACTCAGCGACTTCAAAGCGACGCTGTACGACGGCTCGTTCCATGCGGTCGACTCGAACGAGCTGTCGTTCAAGATCGCCGCGTCGATGGCGCTGAAGTCGGGCGTGCTCGAATGCAAACCGGCGCTGATGGAACCGATCATGACGGTCGAGATNNGCGACCTCAACGGCCGCCGCGGCCGGGTTCTCGGCATGGACACCAAGGACGGGCAGCAGGTCATCACCGCCCACGTGCCCCAGGCCGAGCTCTTCTCCTACGCCACGGAGCTGCGCTCGCTGACCGGCGGCCGCGGCACCTTCAGCGCCGTTCTGGACCGTTACGAGGACGTGCCGGCGCACATCGCCGAGAAGGTCATCGAGGCCCATCGCAAGGAAGTCGAGGCCGCCCACAAGGAGTAACGAGCCCATCGAGGGGAAACGAATAGCGGGCCCCGTACCGGCCGGCACGAGGCCCGCGTGCCTGACTGCAGCATGCCGGGCCGGCGCACGGCCGTTCCTCGCGCCAAGACCGGATGGTGCCGCAGGGTGACGTCGCAAGATACCGGGGCCGTAGCCCGTGAAGACCGACCCCAGAGCCGACGCCTCCAAACCAGGCATCGGCGCCGGCGGAGCCGGACTTGAGGCAGGCGGCGCCGGCGCGCTACGCAGTTAGCCTGACGGCTTCGGCGAGATCCAGCCGACCTTCGTAGATCGCGCGGCCGACCACCGCTCCTGCGCAGCCGAGAGCGCGGACGGCCGAAACATCGGCCAGAGACGAAACGCCGGCCGAAGCGATGATGTCGACACGGCCGAGGGCGATCATTCGACCCAGGAGATCCAGGTTCGGGCCGGTGAGCAGGCCATCGCGTTCGATCGCGGTGACGATGAAGGTGCGGGCGCCGCGGTCGGCCAGCGCGGCCAACGCCTCATCGACCGGCACTCCGAAAGCGCCGGGCACCCAGCCCTGGCCGACGGCCATTCCATATCGAACGTCGAGTGCGACCGCGACGCGCTCCGCCCCGAAACGAGCCACCAGCCGTTCCACGAACGCGGGCTCCCGAAGCGCGGCCGTGCCGACGACTGCTCGCCCGGCTCCGGCATCCAGCACCGCGGCCACGGCCTGTTCGTCGCGCAGCCCGCCGGCGACCTCGCACGCGACCGACTCCCCCACCGCCGCCACGATCTTCGCCACGTCGTCCGTCTGGCGCCTCGCCCCGTCCCTTGCCCCGTCCAGATCGACGATGTGGATCCACCGCGCACCGGCCGCCGCGAAGCCGCGCGCCACCTCGGCGGGATCGGCTTCGTAGACGGTCTCCCGCCCGAAGTCGCCTTCGGCCAGCCGTACCACGCGCCCGCCCCGCAGATCGATGGCGGGCAGCAGCTGGAAGCCATTCCCCGGTTGCGCTTGCGTGCGTTGTAGCATGCTACTATGCTACTACATCACCAGGGCCGGTGAATGCCCTGACAACAACGAGGAAACGACGATGAGCGCGATGGAAGCCTGGCGCGACGAGGCGGCCGCCGAACTGTTCGAGGCGGTCCTCCGGCTCGAGACGGCCGACGAGGCCTCCGCGTTCTTCCGCGACCTGTGCACTCTGGGCGAGCTTCACGACATGGCCCAGCGCTGGGCCGTGGTGCGGCTGCTCGACCAGGGCATGCACTACGCCGAGATCTCGCATCGAACCGGCGCGAGCACGGCCACCATCACCCGCATCGCCCAATGGCTGCATCACGGCGAGGGCGGCTATCTCAACGCACTCGCCCGGCTGCGCGCCTCCACGACAGGAACTGCCACCGGAGACAAGACTCGATGACGCGCCGTCTGCGCCTTGCAATCCCGAACAAGGGTCGACTCGTCGAGCCGACCGTACGCTTGCTGCGCGACGCCGGGCTGGTCTTCGAGGCCGGCGAACGGGCGCTGGTGGCGCGCGTCCAGAACTTCGATCTCGACATCCTCTTCGTCCGAACCAACGACGTCGTCGAATTCGTGAACGACGGGGTGGCCGAGCTGGGCGTGACCGGCCTGGATCTCGTGGCCGAGTCCGGCTCCGACGTGCCGCAACTGCGCAAGCTCGGGTTCGGCAAGTGCCGGCTCACGATCGCCGTCCCGAACGACTCGCCGTTCCGAGTCGCCGAGGACCTGACCGGATTGCGCGTGGCGACATCGCACATGAGTTTAACCAGGCGCTTCTTCGCCGGTCGATCGATCCCGGTGGACGTGATCCCGGTTTCCGGCGCGGCCGAAGTCGCGCCGCGCCTCGGTCTGGCGGAGGCGATAGTCGATCTCGTCTCGACCGGTTCGACGATGGTCGTCAACGGCCTCCGACCGATCGAAGAAGTATTCGACTCGGAGGCGGTCCTGCTGGCCAACTCGGCTGCCCTGCGCGACCGCAAGGACGCCCTCGACACGATTCTGACGATGCTGAGCGCGACCCTGGCGGCACGTGATCGCAAGTACCTGATGATGAACGCCCCGGAGAGCAAGCTGGCCGAGCTGGAGGATCTCCTGCCCGGCCTGGAGTCGCCTTCGATCATCCCGCTCGCCCACAAGGGCATGGTCGCCATTCACTCGGTCGTGGATGCCGATGCCGTCTGGTCGCTGCTGCCCCGCCTCAAGGCCGCGGGCGCATCCGGCATCCTCATCCTGCCGATCGAAAAGCTCGTCTCATGAGCGCGGCCGCCGTTACCTTGCGCCGCATCGACCTGTCCCGCGCCGCAGATCCTGCCGTCGCGGCCGAGATCCAGGCCCTGTTCCGACGTGGCGCCGTACCGGACCGGCGAATCCGCGAAGGTGCCCGCGCCATTCTGGCGTCGGTGAAGACCGGCGGCGACGCCGCGGTGAAGGACGCCAACGGCCGCTTCGGCGGCGGCCGGGCGGACGGCTCGCTGATCGTCGGCCGGGCCGAGATGGAAACCGCCCGGGACGCCCTGCCGCCGCGGATCCGGGCCGGACTCGAGCAGATGATCGTCAACATCCGCCGCTTCGCCCAGACTCAGAAGCCGGAGACGCGGACCACCGTGATCGTCCCGGGCGTCGAGATCGAACGGCGTTGGTCGCCGCTGGCGCGCGTCGGCGTCTACGCCCCCGGCGGTTCCGCGGCGTACCCCAGCTCCTTGCTGATGGGCGTCGTCCCGGCGAAGGTCGCCGGCGTCGGCACGATCGTCGTCGCCTCGCCCGCCGACGCGGAAGGCGGACTCAACCAGACTCTCCTTGGCGCCGCCGCACTCGTCGGCGTGGACGCCTTCATCGTCGCCGGCGGTGCGCAGGCCGTCGGCGCGATGGCGTACGGACTACCAGAGGCAGGCATTGCGCCGGTGGATCGGATCGTCGGCCCGGGCAACGCATGGGTTACGGCCGCCAAGCTCGAGGTTTTCGGCGAGTGCGGCATCGACCTGCCCGCCGGCCCATCGGAGGTGATGGTCGTCGCCGACGGCACCGCCCATCCTGTCCATGTGGCCGCCGACCTGCTCTCGCAGGCCGAGCACGGCCCCGACTCCCCTTCCCTGCTCGTCACCTGGGATGCGGCCTTCGCCACGGCCGTCGAGGCGGAGCTGGCGAGCCAGCTCCAGACCGCCGCGCGGCGCGAGATCCTGGAGCGTTCGCTCGGGAAAGGCGCGCTCGTCGTGCTCGCCCCAAACCGCGACGCGGCACTCGCATTCGTCAACGGCTACGCTCCGGAGCACCTCTCCGTTGTCGTGGACGATGTCGAGGAGGCCGTGGCGCGGCTGCGAAATGCGGGCTCGCTCTTCGTCGGGCCGTACGCGCCCGAGTCCGCCGGCGACTATGCCTCCGGAGCCAACCACGTCCTGCCGACCGGCGGCCTGGCCCGCTCCTGCGGCCCACTCTCGACCGAGGACTATGGCAAATTCACACAGGTCCAACGCATCACTCGCCAGGGTCTTGCAACCATCCGCGCCTCGGTCGAATCGATCGCCGAGGCCGAGGGATTGATCGCCCACAGGCGCGCCGTCGAAGTCAGATTCGAAGGAGGAGCATGAACGAGCCGCAAAAGCCACTGCCAACGTACGCCTGGGAGCCCACGACAGACGCTCTTGCGGCCAAGTACGGCCTGCCCCGTGAGTCGATCGTCCGGTTCGATGTCAACACCTCGGCTGCCGCGCCGGATCTGAGCGGCGTGCTTGCCGGGTCGTTCGATCCGCCCTTGTGCGAATACCCGCCCAGCGACTACGCGGCCCTGGTCGCGGCAGCCGCCGAGGCCTACGGCGTGGCAACCGACGAGTTGCTGCCGACCGCCGGCGCGGACGAGGCGCTGGACCTGATCGCCCGCGCGACGCTGCGCGAGGGTTCGGTGGCGGTGGTCCCGACGCCGACATACGCGATGTATCGCATCGTTTCGGAACAGCGTGGGGCGCGCGTCGTCGCGGTTCCACGGTCGGGCGAAAGGTGGGGTTTTGCGCTAGACATCCGGGCCATCGCACGAGCCGCCAGAACGGCGAGTCTCGTCTGGCTGTGCGAGCCGAACAACCCGACGGGCTCATTCGAGCCGCCCGAGCGAATATCCGATCTGCTCGAAATCCTGACATCCGACGCGGCCGACGACGGTCGCGAGCCGCCCACCGTCACCGTCGACGAAGCGTACGCGGAGTTCGCGGATCGCACGGTCCTGCCGCTCCGAACCGGCTACCCGAAGCTCGTGACGGTTCGGACGCTGAGCAAGGCCCACGCGCTCGCGGGTCTCAGAGTCGGGTTTGCGATCGCCCGGCCGGAAACTCTGGCACCGATCGTCGCGTATCGGGCCCCCGCGTCCGTCGGCACGATCTCTGCGGCCATGGCTGCCGCGTCGCTGTCGCGACCGGAGCTGGCCGCCGCCAACGTCGCGCGGGTGACGGTGCAGCGGACTCGTCTGTTCCTGGACCTCTCCGAGCTCGGCTGGCACCCGTACCCCTCCTCGGCGAACTTCATCCTGGTCAAGTTCGGCTCGGCTGCGGCCGCAGGTCTGGCAGCGGAGACGCTGCTCGGCAAGGGCCTGGTGCCCCGCACGTTCCCATCCGGCCACCCGCTCGCCGACTGTCTGCGGCTGACCGTCCGGTCGGCCGAGGAGAACGCCCGTCTCATCGAAGCCGCGAAGGAGATACCGGCATGACCGGCCAGATCGGCACAGTCCTCGCGTCGGGGGACCGTATGGCCACCGTCACCCGCTCGACTCGCGAGACGCAGATCACGGTCACGATCAAGCTGGACGGGACGGGCGAGAGCAGCATCTCGACCGGTGTGGGCTTCTACGACCACCTGCTCAACTCGCTGTCCCACCACGCCTTGTTCGACCTCGCCGTCGAAGCTGCCGGTGACCTCGCGATCGACGAGCACCACACAGTCGAGGACGTCGCATTGGTCCTCGGCGCGGCATTCGCCGAGGCTCTCGGCGATCGCGCGGGGATCGTCCGTTTCGGCGACGCCGCCGTGCCGATGGACGAATCTGTCGCCACGTCCGTGGTCGACGTCGGCGGGCGGCCGTACGCGGTGATCGACCTGCCGTTCAAGGGCAAGCGCGCCGGCAAGATGCCGCTGGAATTGGTCGAGCACGTCTTCGAATCGTTCGCTCGGGCGGGAGGCGTGACGCTCCACCTCAAAGCCCGGGGTCGCAGCGACCACCACATGGCCGAGGCCGCTTTCAAGGCAGTCGGCCGGTCGCTCCGAGCCGCCTGCGCAATCGATCCCCGCCGGAGCGGCGTCGCCTCGACGAAGGGATCGCTGGGCTGATGTCCGCTCAACGGCCGCCGGTCGTTGCCGTGCTCGACTACGGCGCGGCCAACATGGTGAGCATCAGCCAGGCGCTCGTTGCGGCCGGCGCTCACGCGGTCGTGGCCACGGACGCGGCGGGGCTCCAGGGAGTGGACGCGATTGTGGTTCCGGGCGTCGGAGCGGCAGCGCCGGCGATGGTCCACCTGCGCGAGCGCGGCTTGCTCGAGCCGCTGCGCGAATGGGTTCGGGCCGATCGGCCGTGCCTCGGAATCTGCCTTGGCTACCAGCTCTTCTTCGATCGCAGCGCCGAGGGTGACGCCGAGACTCTCGGGCTTCTGGCGGGACGAACTCTCGCGCTGGAAGGCGCCCCGACTCTGCCGCATATCGGCTGGAACACCGTGGAGGCTGTCCGACCGCATCCACTCTTCGAGGGAATCGCGGACGGATCGCACTTCTACTTCGTCCATTCGTTCGCGCCCGCACCGGAGGACGAGACCGTGGTAGTGGCACGGACCACTCACGGGCGGCCGTTCGTGAGCGCCGTGGCCTCCGGCTCGCTGTACGGACTCCAGTTTCACCCCGAGAAATCGGACGAGGCGGGCCAGCGGCTGCTGGCCAACTTCCTGCGACTTGTAGTCGCCGCCGATGGAAAGGTCGCCGCCGGTGGAACCGGTGCCGTCGCACGTGGCGCGGTGGTGAGCTGATGCTTGCCCGCCGAGTCATCCCGTGCCTGGATGTCGCCGACGGCCGCGTTGTCAAGGGAACCCGGTTCGTCGATCTCACCGACGAGGGCGACCCCGCGGAACTTGCCGAGCGATATGCCCGTGAAGGCGCCGACGAGATCGTATTCCTCGACATCACGGCCGCCCCGGAAGGACGGGGCACGGTGCTCGATGTCGTCAGACGGACGGCGAGCAGGGCGTTCGTGCCGCTCACTGTGGGCGGCGGCGTCCGCAGCGTGGACGAGATGCGCGACGTCCTCCGCGCCGGAGCGGACAAGGTTTCGTTCAACACGGCGGCGGTCGCCACGCCGGGACTCCTGACCGAATGTGCGCGACGCTTCGGCAGCCAGGCGGTCGTTTGCGCGATCGATGCCCGCCGGCGGCCTCCGAGGCCTCCGAGCACGGCCGAACCCGTGGCCGTTGCGGGTGCCACGACCTGGGAGGTCGTGACGCACGGCGGGCGAACTCCGACGGGTCTCGAAGCCGTCGAGTGGGCGCAGCGAGCGGTGGCACTCGGCGCCGGTGAGCTCCTCGTCACCTCGATGGATCGCGACGGGACGCGCAGCGGCTTCGACACGGAACTGCTGAGGGCGATCTCATCTCGGGTTCGCGTGCCGGTCATTGCGTCCGGCGGCGCCGCGGGACCGGAAGACTTCGTACTGGCAGTCCGAGATGGAGGGGCCGACGCGGTGCTCGCGGCTTCGATCTTCCACCGCCAGATGTATTCGATAGACGAAGTCAAGCAGGCGATGGCGGCGGCCGGGCTGCCGGTCCGTCCCGTAGAGGAGGCCGCGGCATGACAGCCGGCAAGGTTCTCGCGCAAGACGTGGCCTGGGGCTCCACAGGTCTTGTGCCGGCGGTCGTCCAGGACGCGGCCGACGGCCGTGTCCTGATGGTCGCGTACGTGGACGCGGAAGCTCTCGCCGCGACTCTCGCGAGTGGCCAGGTTCACTTCCACTCAAGGTCGCGAGACCGCTTGTGGCGCAAGGGCGAGACTAGCGGGAACGTGCTGCGGCTGGTCGACATCGACATCGACTGCGATGGCGATGCGTTGCTGGTGCAGGTCGAGCCGGTCGGACCGACCTGTCACCGCGGAACGCGCAGCTGCTTCGACCCGGCCGGCGCGATGACGGCCGCAGTTGCCGGCGCGAAGGCGGCAGGTGCGCCTGCCGGGGCCCTGCCAGCGACCGAACGGGCCTCGGCGCAGGGCTTCGCCTGGCTCGAAACGCTATGGTCGACGATCGACTCCCGCTCGGGCGGAGATCCCGCCGCCTCCTATACGGCACGCCTCATCTCGGCCGGCGTCGACGGGCCCGCCCGCAAGGTCGCCGAAGAAGCGACGGAAGTGCTCATGGCCGCCAAGGACGACGCCGTCGCTCCGGACGACCGAAAGCCGGCGACTCGCGATGCCCTGACCGGCGAGGTTGCCGATCTGCTCTACCACACCCTGGTGCTGCTGCGAGAGCGCGGCCTGGAGCCTGCCGCTGTCATCGGCCGCCTTCGGGAGCGCCACAGACCCTGAACGGGTTCGCCGGCGCCGGCTCCCGGCTCCGGCTCTCCGGAGCAGCACCCGTTCCTAGCTCTTCAGGCGTCCGATCCGCAGCCCCTTCTTGCCCATCCGGACGACCAGATAGCGGTCCGCAATGGCCGGCGGAACGGCGTCCTCGGGTGCGGCCACACGCTGGTCGTTGATAGAGAAGCCACCCTGCGAGATCGTCCGGCGCGCCTCGCCGTTCGAAGCGAACAGCCCGCTCGACAGCGCGAGTTTGAGCGAGCCGCCGGCCAGGTCCTCGGCCGTGAATTCGAAGTGTTCGATCGATTCGAACAGGCCGTCCAGGATCTCGGGGTCTCGAATCGGCTCCTTCGAGAAGGCGGCCTCGCTGACGCGCACCGCCCGACTCGCTTGCTCATTGCCGTGGACGCGCGCGGTGAGATCGTAGGCGACGGCCTTCTGGGCGACGCGTGTCTCCGGATGCGCGGCCATCTCCGCTTCGAGCCCCTCTACCTTGGCCCGATCGAAGAGCGTGAATGTTCGCAGGTACTTCCCGACGTCACGGTCGTCGGCGTCGAGCCAGTACTGGTAGAAGTGGTACGGGCTGGTCTTCGCCGGATCGAGCCAGACGCTCGTTCCGGCGGCCGTTTTGCCGAACTTGGCGCCGCTTTCGTTGGTCAGGAGCGGGTAGCTCATGGCGTAGGCGAGGTCCTGCCCATCGCCCGCCCCGAACTCCTTGCGGATCACTTCCAGGCCGGCGGTCATGTTGCCCCACTGGTCGGCGCCGCCCATCTGTAGCTCGACTCCGCCATTCCGGTACAGATGCAGGAAGTCGGCCGCCTGCAACAGCATGTAGCTGAATTCGGTGAAGCTCAGCCCCGCATCCAGCCGGATCTGAACCGAATCCTTGGCCAGCATGTAAGGCACGGTCAGATGCTTGCCGATGTCGCGCAGGAACCGCAGCAGCGAGTACGAACTTAGCCACTCGTAGTTGTCTACCACTTCGGCGCCGTTGGACCCGTCGAAATCGAGGAACTTCGCCAGCTGGGCCTGGATGCCGCCCACGTTCTCCTCGACCGTGGCGCGACTCAGCAAGAGCCGCTCGGCGGAGCGACCGGACGGGTCGCCGATCATGGCCGTGCCGCCCCCGATGACGACCACGGGCACACCGCCGGCGAGCTGCAGCTGGATCAGTCCGAAGATCGGTACCAGGTGCCCGATGTGGAGCGAGGGTCCGGTGGGGTCGAAGCCGTTGTAGCCCTTGATCGTCGCTCCAGTCGCGAGCCGTTCGGCGAGGCCGCTGCTGTGCTGATGCAGCATGCCTCGCCAGCTCAGTTCATCGAGCAATCCGGCCAGACCGGTGGCACCCCTTGAACCTCGACCGTCCGTCGCGTCAGCTTCCGTCATCGCCAGACCCGCTCCTCACTATCGTCACAGCCTCCGCCGTCGGCTCGTCCGAAGGCCCGGCGGCCGGGGGTGCGATGACCGCCTACGAACGTATGCTATCTTCGAGGCGTCATGCAGACCAGCCTGGCTCGACGACAACGTCGTCGCCGTAGCGGCAGGGGTGCTTCCCGCGCGAGCGCCGTCGGACGCTTCGCCGTGATCCTCCCGATGATTCTTCTCGGGAGCATGGCGCTTTTGGGCGCGATCACATTCGTCGGTGCCGTGGATGTCTATGCCACGTACAGCCGCGACCTCGGAGACCCCAGAGAGCTGCTCCAGAGCAACCCATTCAACCAGCAGACGATCC
Source organism: Chloroflexota bacterium (assembly GCA_003152995.1). Classification (GTDB taxonomy): domain Bacteria; phylum Chloroflexota; class Limnocylindria; order Limnocylindrales; family CSP1-4; genus Fen-1039. Next base: position 44,285 of record PMBR01000105.1, read on the forward strand.
TCTACGACAGGACGGGGACTGTTCAGCTGGCCGCCTACGGATCCGAGAACCGGCGCGTTCTGACATTTCAGGAGATCCCGAACCTGGTTCTCGACGCGCATACCACCACAGAGGACAAGACGTTCTGGACCAATACCGGCATCGATCCGGTAGGCGTGCTCGCAGCATTCAAGGACGCCCTCGGAGGAAACCCGCGAGGCGGTTCCACCATCACGCAACAGCTGGTCAGACAGCGCCTCCTCCCTCTGACGACAAGCCTCACCGACCGCAAGATCAAGGAGATCATCCAGTCGGTGAAGCTGACCCAGGAATTCCCGGGCGTCGAGGGCAAGCAAACGATCATCACCGACTACCTGAACTTCAACTTCTACGGCAACCAGAGCTACGGCATCGCCGCCGCCGCTCAGGGCTATTTCGGCATCACGGATCTCAATCAGCTGACGATCGCCCAGTCCGTGATCCTCGCCGCTCTCTTGCAGGCACCTTCCTACTACGACCTCGTCCAGAACGCCGTGGAGCAGCCCAACGGCAGTCTTGTCGTCCCGGCCGCTTCCCCGATCGTGCAGCGACGCAACTACATCCTCGAGGAGATGCGTCAGTACCGGGACGAGGGCCTGCTCCGCGGTACATACAAGGATTCGGACATCCTGGCCGCAGAATCGGAGCCGGTTATCGTCCGGGCACAAACGGAGAACCGGCTGCTCGCCCCCCAATTCGCCGAGCAGGTACGGGAGCAGCTGGCGGTCCTGCTATGCGGCGTTGGGGCAGCTCCGGCCGACTGCCAGGCCGTGGACACCGGCGGATTCAAGGTTGTCACCACGCTCGATGCGTCGATGCAGGCGACTGCCGAGAAGTGGTTGAGCGCCTACATCGAGGCCCCAAACCAGGGTTCCAAGCAAGCGACGATCGACTACCTGGCCGGGCTTGGCATAACGGCGACTTCGGACGCCTATGACTACTACCGAATTGTCGGCCCGAACCCGACGACCGGCAACGCTAACGGCCTGCGCAGCAGCAACATGCACAACGGCGCCCTGATCGCGGTCGACTATCGAACCGGGCAGGTAATCGCCTACGCAGGCAGCGCCGGTTTCTACGACAAGCCCGTGCCGGATCCGGCTCAGCCGGGAAAGAACCTCTTCGATCCTCAGTTCGACGTCCTCAGCAACGGCTATCGACAGCCGGGGTCGTCGTTCAAGCCGATCAACTACATCGTCGGAATCCAGGACAAGACGATGACGGCCGCATCAATGTTCATGGACGTAGCCACGAATTTCGGCGGCGGGTACACGCCACACGATGCCGACAACTACGAGCGCGGTCCCGTCCGTATGCGCGAGGCCATCCAATACTCGCTGAACATCCCGGCGGTGAAAGCAGCCTCGATCAACGGCGTCGACCACCTCATGAAGAGAGCGCAGGACTTCGGCCTTTCCTTCCCGGCGAACTCGAACCCCGGCGTTTCGATCGGCATCGGCACCGCGGAGGTCCGCCCGGCCGATCTCGTGTCCGCATACGGCGCCATCGCCGATGCCGGCACGCTGGTCCAGCGCTCGATCATCCTCTCCGTCTCGAATGCGAACGGCAACGTGGTCTGGTCGCAGACCAGCAATCCGTCGTCGCGATCGCAGCCGACCACGCCCCAGGCGGCCTACATCATGACGGACATGCTCAAGGGCAACACCGACCCCACCCAGAACAACTGGTGGAGCCAGTACAGGCTCACCGACAACGGACGGCGTCCCGCCGCTCTCAAGACAGGCACGAGCGACCAGACCGAGGATCTGTTCGCCGTGGGGTACGTGGCCCCGCCCGACGATCCGAACGCGCCCGCCATCGTGTCGGGGGTATGGGCGGGCAATAGCGACCACACAGCCGGCGCCAGTGTCATGTCGCTCGAGCTTGCGGCCCCGATCTGGCATGCGTTCATGCAGGACGTCCTCAAGGGCAAGCCCAAGGTCGACTTCAAGCAGCCCGGCGGCCTGACCTGGGCCAACGTCGACGCCTTCAGCGGGATGCTGCCCGGCCCCTATTCCGCCAAGACCGTTCGCGAGGTCTTCATCAACGGGACCGTTCCGACCCAGGTCGACAACACCAAGGTCGCGAAGGCGATCGACACGGTTACCAACACGCTGTGGACCTACGACTGCCCGGGAGTCGAGGATACCCGCGGGTTCCTGGACTTGAGTCAGGTCGACGCCGGCAACGCCAACTTCCAGAACTACGACCAGATCTGGATTCAACGAGCCATGACCGGCGTCAGGAAACGCGGCGGGCCCAACAACGGATACACCATGTACTTCTACCAGACGGGCTTCTGGACGCCGTACGGGGCCAGTTGGGGCTCGCCGTTCCCGCCCAAGACCTCGTGCACATCGAACACCGGCACGCCGCCGCCGCCGACTCCGACGCCCTTGCCGACGCCCGTTCCAACCGACACGCCGACGGCCGCTCCTACGCTCGCTCCGACCCCAACGCCCCCGCCCACCGCAGGACCGACGCCCACGCCGGCACCCACGCCGGCGCCGACGCCCACACACACGCCGAAGCCCAGCGCAGTGAAGACTCCGACGCCCGCGCCGGCCGCCGCGACGCCAACCCCGACTCCGACGCCCCCGCCACCGGCGACAGTCTTGATCTTCCCCGGATTTTCGCTCGTGCCGATCTTCGGCCGAAAGCTCCGGCGGAACCGCGGCCGGCTATCAGCCTCGGCGAAGGACCGTCTTCGCTAGGCCGGTCACCGTCGTAAGTTCGGGCAATCGAAGCACGCGGCTCCAGGCCAGGTAGACACCCACGCCGGCGGCTCCGGCAAGCCCGAGTTCCACGACCAAGCCCACCAACGACGACGAGCCGTGCGTGACGCCGGCAGCGAACCGATCGACGGCCAACGACGCGGCGGCCGCCAGCGACGCCCCGGGCACGGCGAACGCAACCGTAAGCCCCAGCGGGCGCAGGTCGAAGCCTTGCCGCCGCCGCAACAACAGGAACAGCATCGTGACCTCGGCCCAGGCCCCGAGCCCGATGGCCAGGGCCAGGCCGTTCAGCTGGAATTGCGGGAAGAGCAGCGCCGCCGCAAGAACGTCTACGGCTACCGCCAGCAGCGCCGCTGTCACAGGGGTCCTCGTGTCCTTGCCGGCGTAGAAGATCGGCGCGAGGAGCGAGATTAGGACGTGCGCCACCAGGCCTATGAGGAAGACGAGGAAGACCGGGACTATGGTCGCGACTTCCTCGGGCGTGAAGCCGCCGTGCTGGTAGAGGAGCGTCATCCCGGGGCCGGCGAGAACGATCATCACGCCGGTAAGCGGAATCGCGACGTACAGGAGCAAACGCAGGGACTGGTCCACGAGCCGCCTGAACTTCTCGGTGTCGCCGCGGGCGAGTGCCTGGGAGAGAGGTGGCAAGAGTACGATTCCCAGAGGCACGCCGATCAGCCCAACCGGGATCTGCAGCGCCGTGAATGCCGCCGTGTAGACCGTCATTCCGCCTGTGAGCTGGACGGCGAAGTACGTGGTTACGACAAAGACGATCTGCGTTGCGCCCAGACCCAGGGCCCGCGGTGCCATCAGCAACAACGTCTCGCGCACCGCAGGATCGTGGATGTCGACCACGGGAGCGTAGAGCCCGTTCTTGCGGACGGCAAAGGCCTGCGTGGCGACATGGCCGGCCGCACCCAGCACGACGCCCAGCGCCAGCGCGTTGATGCCCATTACCGGCGTCAGCGCCACCGCGCAAACGATGATGGCAATGTTGTAGACGTTGGGCGCCAGGGCCGGCACTCCGAATATGCCTGTAGCGTTGAGGCCGGCGGTCATAACCGCGGCGATGGCGAGGAGGATCGGCGACAGCAGCATCCACCGCGTGAGTTCGATTTCGAGCGGGAGGCTGCTCGCGTCCTTGATGGGTGCGATTGCGGGAACGATCGCCGGAGCCGCGAACCAGACCACGATCGCCAGCGGCACGAGAACGATGAGAATCAGATTGGCGATGGTCGCCACGACCCGCCGGGCCCGCCGGTCCTCACCGTTCGCCAGCAGCGCCGACGCTACAGGAACGAGGGCCGATCCGACCGCGCCCGCGGCTACCAGCTGGAACAGAGTGTCGGGAATACGGAAGGCCGCCAGGAACGCGTCAAGTTGGCCCACCTGGGCCTTGCTCCCGAATTCGGCAAGGAACACTGACGTTCGCAACCAGCCCAGAAGCCGAGAGAGGACGACTCCCGCGACGACGACCACTCCGGCCATCGCGATGGCACGGCCGCCCAGACGGGCCGCGCTGGCCGCAGACAAGCCCGGCGTGGCAGGAGATGTGGCCTCGCCGCCCAGCACCACGTCACCGGCCACGACCTCGGGCGAGGTCTGGAGGTATCGGCGCGGCTGCCAGGCGGGTTGGCGGACCGACGGCGGGTTGGCGCGGCCGCGCGAGGTCGGCGGGCGACGGGACCCGGGATGACCGCTCATCTGGAGCGTCGCGCCATGCGCCAGAACCGCCCGAGGAGCGCATTGGGAGCATATTCGTGGGCCCGGACGCGTACCTCGCCGACCGCGCCCAGACGCCGCTTGAACTCGTAGAGATTCCAGAGCGGGTGGGAGCTGTCCGTTGGCAGCCCCGGGAACGCGTGCGTGTCGACGCCGCCCAGGTCGTATCCCTCGAAGCCGGCGGTCACGGCCCAGCGCATGATCGACCAGTGCAGGAGGTGATTCGCCCGGTTCTTGCGCAGATCGGCGTCGTCCGGAGAACCGGCCGCGAACAGGACTACGTACCGGCCGCAATGGAGCAATAGCAGCCCGCTCCGCCGGCGCCCCTCGACGCTGGCGAACCAGAGGCTGGCCAGGCCGGCCTCACCGAGGCTTCGCCACTGGCTCAGCTCGTATTCACGGTCGCGGACGAGAAAGTCCTCCCGCCGGCCGGTAGCGGCGTGCATCTCGAAGAACTCGGCCAGTGCGGCCTCGCGGACGGCCGGCAGAGTCAGATCGATCATCTCGGTCGTGACACCCGCTCGCCGGGCCTTGTTGATGTTCGTGGCCGTCGAGTCGTCGACGAGTGCGTGCTGCGCGTCTTCGTCCGCGCGGAGTGGGATCACCATCGCCGTGCGCGACACCTGAACCTCGCGCGCCGCCGGCCGAAAGCCAGATTCAGGCAGCGCGGCCGCGAGTTCACCGTCTTCGCGCCATGTGGGGTCGATCGTGAGCGTCACGCTGCGTCTGGCACGGGCGACGCTCTTGAGTGCGTCCAGCGCCGCCGTGGCGGCCTCAGGCGACGCCTCCAGAAGGATCGGGCCTCTGGGTGCATAGTGGACGCGCAGCCCGTTGAGCACCGGCACCCGACGGCTGAGCGGCCGTTCCTGGATGAATACGACCGCTACCCGTCGCCCGTCCAGGTCGACCGCGTAGCGAAGCGGGTTCCATCCCAGGCTGCGCTTGACTTCGCCCCACTCGTACGATTGGAACGCGTCCCCGAGCGCGCTCCGCGCCGCCAGATCGTCCCAGTCGGCCGCCGACCAGGCGCGCGCGTCAACCACGACGGGCGTGCTGGCAAGGGTCGCTCGAGTCTTGTGCACCAACTCCTCCACTGGGCCCCGTCCGGTGACGGGCCGGCGGCTCGTGATCGATTCTCGCATCCTGCGCAGCAAGACGCGGCCCAAAGTCAGAAGGCCACGACCGTGGCGCCGTCGCCGCCCTCGCCTCGCCCACCGGGACGCCATGATTTGACGAGCGGATGCCCTGCGGCGTAATCCCGCACGGCGTCGCGCAGCGCGCCCGTACCGAGGCCGTGGATGATCGTGGCTTGCTCCAGGCCGGCCAAAGAGGCGTCGTCCAGGTAGCGGTCGAGGACCTCGAGTGCCTCCACGACCTTTGCGCCCCGGAGATCGAGTGAGGACGCGACCGTTCGAGCGCGCTCCAGCTGCAGTCGCGAGGCGCCGCCGGGAGATCCCGCTTCGAGCGACGCCGTCGGTCGGTACGCGCCGCTTCTGCCGCCCGTGGCCGCGGACCCCTCCCCTTCTCCGCCGACCGCCGGCTCCAGATCTTCTACCTGGACCGTGACCCGGATCCCGCCCGCTTCCAACGTCGCGCGGCGGCCGCCTTTCTCGATGGCAGCGACCCGGCCTTCCCATCCGCCGCTGATGCTGCGGGCACGCATGCCGGTCCGCCACGCAATTGATCCCGGCGGCATCGTTCGCACCGGTGCGGGCTCCGGTGCCGGCAGCCGCTCGAGTTGCGCTGTGGCCCGCTCCAGGCCGTCGTCGAGGCTGCGCTGAGTGACCGTTTCGCGCTCGAGGTGGCGGCGAATCGACCGCACCTCGGCCCTCACCTCGTCGACGAGCCGCTCGGCGTCGTCCCGCGCGGCGGTGACCGATTCGGTGCGTTCGTGTTTAGCCCGGCGCCGTTCATCCTCGGCCGACGCCAGGGCGGTTCTCGCCCGGTCCTCGGCCGTCCTGGCTCGGGCCAGCGCCTCGGTCGTTTCGACCTCCGTAGCCTTGATCGAGGCGAGCGTTTCCTCGAACGCCTGCTGTTCATCGGTCAGCCGCGACCGCGCGTCCGCGACGATGGCCGTGGGGAGTCCGAGGCGTTCGGCGATGGCGAAGGCCTGGCTCCGACCCGGCAACCCGATCGACAGACGATATGTCGGCCGCAGCGTCTCGACGTCGAACTCGACGGAGGCGTTGCGAGCCTGCGGCGTCGTGTGGGCGTAGAGCTTGAGCTCCGCGTAGTGGGTCGTGGCCGCGACCAGGGCGCCGGCTTTGATGAAGTGATCCAGCAACGCCTGGGCCAGGGCCGAGCCTTCGGTCGGATCCGTGCCCGCGCCGAGCTCGTCGAGCAGGACAAGGCGGTTTGGCCCGGCCGACGCGACGATGCGGACGATCGAGCGCAGGTGCCCGCTGAACGTCGACAGCGACTGTGCGACCGACTGCTCGTCCCCGATGTCGGCGTAGACGTCGAGCAGGATCGGCAGCTTCGTGCCCGTTTCGGCAGGCACGTGCAGGCCGGCCTGATGCATCAGGCTCAGGAGACCGAGGGTTCGGAGCGCGACCGTCTTGCCGCCCGTATTCGGACCGGTGATCAGCAGCGCGGTGTAGCCGTCGCCAAGTCGCAGGTCGATCGGGACGACCCGGCCCGAGAGTCCCGGATGACGCGCTCCAAGCATCACGATCTCGGGCCGATCGTTGATCTCGGCCGCGATTGCGTCCATCTCTTCCGCCAGGCTTGCCTTGGCCGCCCAGAAGTCGAACCTGGCCAGGGCGTCGAGCGTGTCGCGAAGCTGCGGCGCGTGTCCAGCCACGAGAGTCGAGAGCTCGTCGAGGATGCGATCCACCTCGGCGAGCTCGGCCAGCTGCGCCTCGCGCCAGGCATTGCCGAGCTCCACCGCCACGATCGGCTCGACGAACAGGGTCTGGCCGCTGCCTGAGGCGTCGTGGACGATGCCCTTGACGCGGGCTCGTGAATCGGCTCGCACGGGGATCACGTAGCGGCCGCCGCGAAGCGTCACCAGAGGCTCCTGGAGCGCGCCCGACAGCTCGCCCGAATGCACCAGCTGATCCAATCGAGTGCGCAGCCGGTCGTACGCGACGCGGACGGCGCGTCGAAGCCCGCCAAGACGCGGGGAAGCCGTGTCGAGCAGCTCGCCGGTGGGATCGAAGCTTCGCGCGAGCACGCTGCGCAGGCCCGGCAGCGGGTGGATCTCACGGGCCAGCTCGTGCAGGATCGGCCGCTTGTCTCCGGAAAGGGCTTCGCCGAGTCGAGACGCGGCTTCGAGGGTGAATTGGATGTCGAGGAAATGGCCCGGATCGAGCCGGCCCCCGCGAGCGGCCCGTTCCAGCCAGGGTCCAATGTCCTTGCTGCCACCTATCCCGGCGCCCGGGTGCCCCGCCACGAAGGCCCGGGTCTGCGTCGTCTCCTCGAGGCCGCGAGCCACGATCACCCGGTCGACTGACGGTTCGAGCGCCTCCGCGAGACGGCGCCCGGGAGGGAACCCGGTGGCGGCGGCGAGACGGGCCCGAACCAGAGGGAACTCGAGCAGCGCCATCGATCGCCGATCCATCTGCTCGCCGGAGCCGGTTGCCGGTTCGGACGAGGTGGAGGCGGAGGCGGAGAGGCCGGGATCGGGCATGGTCATCGCGAGCCGCCGGCGACCGACACGGCTGGGTTCCCGGCCGCCCAGACCCGCCATCGATTGCTTAGCCACGGTTCCGGGGCATAGCCGATCCCGACCCGCGGGCCGAACGCGGGCTCGACGGCCGGGTCGTTCGGCCGGGCCGGCTCCAGGTGGAGCGGCGCCGCAGGATCGCACAGGTCCGCGCCGCTCTCGTCGCGTCCGATCGAGAAGGCCACGCAGACGAGGCCGGGCCCCGAGGCCAGCCTGGCGGCCGGCAGCGCGGCCACTCTCTTGCGGGCGGCGCCGGCACGCGAGCCGCTCGCCGATGGTTCGCCGCGACGGCCGGCGCGGGCAACGACCCACTCCACGCGGGCGCGGCGCATCAGGTCCACTCCCTCGATCGGCTCCACCGCGCGCACGAGCAGAGCTGCAGCATTGCCCACTGGCTCAGTCACAACGTTCAAGCAGTCGTACATCCCGTAGACAAGGTATATGTAGGCGTGGCCCGGTGGGCCAAACATCACCGCATTGCGCTTCGTCGGCCCGAAACGTGCATGCGAGGCCATGTCTTCGGTCCCTACGTAGGCCTCGACTTCGACGATCCTGCCACTTCTTACGCCGGACGCGTCGATTCGGACCAGTCGAGCACCGAGAATCGCCCTCGCAGCCGCAAGCGTGTCGGCTGCCAGCAGGCGGCGCGGGTAGGCAGCCTCAGATGCAACCGGCTCGAATGTCAGCGGTTTCGTCTCGCTCAGGGAAAGACCGAAACCAGATCGCCTGGCAGCAGCACCGTCAGCAGATGCATCAGGGGCGGCACGAGGATGTCATGGATCCCGACGGCGATGTGGGACTGGTTGACCAGGTCCTGGGCCTGTCGCAGTTGATCTACCTCGCCCGGAAATGGATCCCCGATCTTGTAGGAGGTCATGATCACGACCGCGATAGTCAGCAGGATGAAACCTTCGAGCAACCCCAACAGGCCGCCGACGACGTCATCGAGGATGGGGTGCGCCGCCGAGAGATCGGTGCGCTTGTAGAAACCCTGGATCAGTATCGAGAACGCCACGGTCAGAACGATGAACAGGGCCACGAAGGCAAGCAAACGGCTGTAGCCGTCGGGAAACTGCTGCCACTGACCGGCCAGGTAGTCGCCGACGAAGGCTCGCAGGTTGGCCGCCAGCAGGAAGGCGAACACCATCGAGAGGATCCCGAGGATGCGACGGATGGCGCCCTGCATCGCCCCGATGACAAACGACCCGAACAAGGCGAAAAGGATCGCCAGATCGACCAGCGGCGCGGACTGGATTGCTCCGATCATTGCTCTCCCTCGCAGCTCGAGGCGGAGGATGGCCTTCCGGCGCGAACGCGACTAGCGTAGCAGCGGGCGATCCGCTGCGAATGACCTTAGCAGGCCGCGTGCCGCAGGTTCAACGGGGTAAGCGTACCGACCGGCACCTGACCAACAAGTTCGCGCCGCCGAGTCGGAGTTCGCCGCCTCGAGTTCGACCTAGCTGCGGATGTGGGCCCCCAGATCCGCAGCTAGGCCTTTTCGGATCGCCTCGAGAGCTCCATCGACTTCGGCCTCGGTCAGAGTCCGGTCCTGCGCGCCGAACTCGAGCCTGTACGCAAGGCTCTTCTCGGTCGACGCCAGCGGATTGCCACGATAGAGGTCGAACAGGCGGATCCTGCGCAACAGGACCCCGCCGTGATCCGCGATGGTCGTCTGAACCTCGGCCGCGGTGCGGGACTCGGCCACGATGACCGCCAGATCGCGTTCGGCCCCGGGGAATCGCGGGATGGGCGCCACGTGGATGCGCGGCAGCCGGCCGCGCCCCAAACCCAGGATCGCCAGTTCGGCCACGATCACTCGCTGACTGCGCAAGTCCCACTCCTGGACGACGTCGGGGTGTAGTTCGGCCACGCGGCCGGCCAGGATCTCATCGGGAGACTGCTCCCTGACCGAGAAGGCCCGGCCCGGGTGAAAGGGAAAGCCCCGCGTATCTGGGGCGTAGCCTGGAGCCGGCAAGGCCAGACTGCGGCACAGCAGCTCGAGCAGGCCCTTGGCGTCGTCGAGGTCGTAGGGGCTAGCGATGCGATTCCAGCTCGCAGGCTCGGCCGAGCCCGTCAGGAGGAAGCTCAGTCGCGTCCATTCCCGCGGCGCTGCATCGGCGCGGCCGTAGCCATTGCCGATCTCGAAGATGGCGACATCGGCACGACCCTGCCGTTCGTTGAGGGCCAGGACGTCGAGCAGGCTGCCGACCAGCTGGCGGCGCAGGACGGAGTGCTGCGTGGAAAGCGGGTTCGTAACCGCGATCGGATCCCCGACCGCCGGCTCCGGGAAGGCGACACCGTCGTCATCGGCCGGCCATCGCAGCCTGGCCTCGTGCAGCGGCGAGACAAGGGCGTGGGTGACGACTTCTGTCAGCCCGGCGCCCACGAGAGTGTCGCGGATGAGTTGACGGACCCGCAGAGGCGATGGCCTGTAGGCCGGCATCAGCGTGTCGGGCAGATGCGCCGGAGTGGTCTCGTAGCCACGAACACGGGCCACCTCCTCCGCCACGTCGGCCTCGACAACCAGGTCCCGGCGCCAGGTCGGCACCACCGCGACGAGCGTTTCCTCGGAACCCGGGTCGACGACAAGGGGCTGTGGCTCGACTGCGACCTGGATGCGGGTGCCCGCCGGGGCCGGTTCTGTGTCCACGTCTACGCGTCGCAGAAGGCTGCGCTGCTCGTCTGTGGAAATCGGCGCGCCGAGCAGCTTCCCCACGCGGGCGGGCCGGAAGGCCAACTTTGCAGAGGCCGGCTCCTCCGGCGCAGTGTCGACGCGACCTTTCGCGACCGAACCGCCGGCCCAGGCGAGCGTGAGCTGCGCGACCCGATCTGCCCCGATGCGGGCGAGACGGAACTCCTGGCCCTTCTCGAAGCGAAGGCTCGCTTCGGACCGCAGGGCGTACCGATGGCCGGTCCGACGGATGCTGACCGGATCGAACACGGCGGACTCGATTGCGATCTCGGTCGTCGCATCCGTGATCTCGCTGTCGGCCCCGCCCATCACACCGGCGATGCCGATCGGGCCGCTGGGATCCGCAATGACCAGGGTGTCGGCCGTCAACTCGCGCTGGACGTGATCGAGGGTCTCGAGGCGTTCCCCGGGAAGTGCGAGCCGGACGATGATCGTCCCTTCCTTGACCGCGGCTCCGTTGAAGGTGTGCGTCGGCTTGCCCAACTCGAGCATCACGTAGTTCGACGCGTCGACGACATTGCTCACCGGGCGCATTCCCGCGGCCTGAAGTCGCATCTGGACCCAATCCGGCGACGGCCCGATCTTCACGCCACTCACCCACCGGCCCACGAACCTGGTGCAGAGCTGAGGCTCGCGAACCTCAACGCTCAGCCTGTCGCTCACGGGACCGCCCGCTTCCTGGACCGTGATCTCGGGCCACCGGACCTTGGCGCCGGTTGCGGCCGCGACCTCACGCGCCAGGCCGATCAGGCACAGCGCGTCGCCACGATTCGGCTTGACGTCCACGTCGAGGACGACGTCGCCGTACAGCTCGCTCAGGTCTCGACCAAGGGGCGTCGCAGGCGGCAGGATCAGGATGCCCTCGGCGTCGCTGGTGATGTGCAGCTCGTCACCCGAGCACAGCATGCCTTCCGAAGCGATGCCCATCTTCTCGGTGCGTTCGATGCGGCGCTCGCCGGGCAGGACGGCGCCCGGCAGTGCGACGGGCACGCGCTGGCCGGGTGCGATGTTATTGGCACCGCACACTATGTGCAGCGGCTCACCCGAACCCACGTTGACGGTCGTCAGGTGGAGGCGATCGGCGTGGGGGTGCTTCTCGACCGTGAGCAGCTCACCCACGACCACGGAGCGCCAGTCGGCGCCCCAATGCTCCAGGCCTTTGACTTCCATCCCGAGCAGCGTCAGGCGCTCGGCCAGCTGTTCGGGCGACAGCTGAACGTCGACGTACTCGCGCAACCAGCCAAGCGGGACTCTCATCGGAACTGCTCCAGGAAGCGCAGGTCGTTTTCCAGGTAATAGCGAAGATCCGGCACGGCATGGCGAAGGTTGGCGATGCGCTCGACGCCCATGCCGAAGGCAAACCCCTGATATCGCTCGGGGTCGATTCCTCCGTACTGGAGCACGACCGGGTGGACCATCCCCGCGCCCAGGATGGTCATCCAGCCAGTCTTCGAGCATGCCGGACAGCCGACGCCGCCACAGACGACGCATTCGACGTCGAAAGCTACCGAAGGCTCGGTGAACGGGTAGTAGCCCGGCCGAAAACGAGTCTTCCGAGGCCCGAACAGGGCGTGGGCGAACTCGTCGAGCAAGCCCTTGAGGTCTGCCATCGAGGTCCCTTCGTCGACCATCAGGCCTTCTACCTGGAAGAACTCGAACCCGTGGCTGGCATCGACGGCTTCATAGCGGAAGCAGCGCCCGGGCAGAAGGGCGCGGATCGGCGGACGGGTCGATTGCATGACGCGGATCTGGCCGGGGCTGGTGTGCGTTCGCAGCAAGCGACCGGGAATGTCCACGTACAGCGTGTCCCACAGGTCGCGCGCCGGATGATCCGGGGCGATGTTGAGCATCTGGAAGTTGGTGAGGTCGTCCTCGACCTCGGGGCCTTCGTAGACCACGAACCCGAACTGGCCGAAGATCTCGGCGATGGCTGCGATCGTCTCGGGAATCGGATGAAGCGTGCCACGGCGAACCGTACGTCCCGGGAGGGTGACGTCCACCTTCTCCGCCACCAGCCGCTGCGCTTGCGCGGCGGACCTGAGCTGGGCGCCACGTTCCGCGAGCGCGATCTTCACAGCTTCGCCGATCTCGTTGGCCACCGCCCCAACTCGCGGCCGGTCTTCGGGCGGCAGGCCCCCGATGCCACGGAGGACGGCGGTCAGCCCGCCCTTCTTGCCGAGGTACTGGATCTGGAGCTGTTCGAGCGCGGCGGGATCATCCGCTTTGGCGATCTCGGCCAGCGCAAGATCCATGAGGCGATGCAGGTCGCCGCTCAGGCTCTCGAAGTCCACGCTCACGTTTCCTCGTTATCTCGTCGGGCCTGGCGGCTCGGCGTCCTCCCGGTCATGCTCAGGAATCTAGAACCCCCGACCGTCCGCGTCCCGTTCGGACACGGGGACGAGTCGAGGGCTCGCGGTACCACCCCGCTTCCCTGGCGGCCCGAGGGCCTCCAGAGCGCTTGCGGGCCCGATATCGGGGGCTGACCGGTTCGCCTATTGGCCACGACGTCCGACCGTCGGGGGTTCAGCGTACGGCTCCGGAGCGAACCGGCTAGATCGATTCCGGACGGGCTTCCAGTCGACGACCCGTCCTCCCTGGTGAATCTGTCCTCGCCTCTTCTCCGTCGTCGCCTCTATGTAAGCGTCGGCCGTTTCCGGACGAGCGATGCTCAGGCCGACGCCTTGCCGGCTACAGCCACGACCTGGGCAAATGCGGACGCGTCGCGAACTGCGAGATCGGCCAGGATCTTGCGATCGAGGTCGATATTCGCGGCCTTGAGCCCGGCGACCAATTTGCCGTAGGTGGTGCCGTTCAGACGGGCGGCGGCGTTGATTCGAATCACCCACAGCCGCCGCATCTGGCGCTTGCGCTGCTTGCGGTCACGGGTCGCGTATGCCAGCGCATGCAGCATCGACTCGTGGGCTCGCTTTACGAGCTTCGAGTTCGTGCCGGTGCGGCCTTCGGCGTCGTTGAGAAGCCGCTTGTGGCGGCGGTGGGCGGTTACGCCTCGCTTGACGCGTGCCATCGAAGATCAGACTCCCAGGTACGGCAGCAGCCGGCGGACCTGGTCGAGAGACTCGCCAGTCACGATCGACTTGCCTGCATAGCGGCGTGTGCGCCGCGAAGACTTCAGTTCGAGGTGGTGTCCGCGCCACGACTTGACCCGGACAGCCTTGCCACTCCCGGTGACCCCGAACCGCTTCTGGGCCCCCTTGTGGCTCTTCATCTTGGGCACGTTAGTTCACCTTCCCATTTGACGCCGGGCCGTCCTCCGGCTCGGGTCCGGGAGCCGCCGGACTGGCCGGGGTCTCCGCGCTAGCTATTGTCTCTTCGGGGACGGGCGCCCCGTTCTCGTCAATCCTTGCGTGACCCTTTGCCGCCACTGCCGGCTCGTGCGTCTTGGGCTTGTGGACCGAGGCCACGCTGATGTGCATCGATTTGCCTTCGAGCAGCGGTGCCCGCTCGACGACGCCGTGTTCCTTGATCTGCTCCGCGAACTTGTCCAGTAGGTCCCGCCCGATCTGCGGATGGGTGAGCTCACGTCCGCGGAACTGAACGGCAACTTTGACGCGATCGCCTTCCTCCAGGAATTCAATCGCCCGCCGCACCTTCGTGTCGAAGTCGCCTATCCCGATCTTGGGCTTGAGACGGACTTCCTTGAAGGTGATCGACCGCTGCCGCCGCTTCGCTTCCTTCTCGCGCTTGGTCAGTTCGTACTTGTACTGACCGAAATCCAGGAGTCGCGCCACGGGAGGACTGGCCAGCGGTGCGACCTCTACGAGGTCCAGCCCCCGCTCCTGCGCAAGCCTCAAGGCGTCGGCTGTTCGCATGACGCCAAGCTGGCTACCGTCTTCGTCGACGACCCGTACGTCGAACACACGGATCATCTGATTGATGCGCAGGTCTCGGCTAATGGCGAACCTCTTCTTTGCGTGTTCCGGTTGCCTGCTGCCGGGGTAACCTGCCCGAAAGCAGACGAGCGGCCCAACCCCGCGCACAGCGGCGCCGGGCGGTCGCCCGCGGGACTATAGCACACGGATTCCGCGGGCGGCAAACGTGCGACCGACAAGTTTCGCGAGGATTCACAGTCGACTTGCCGGCGGTGTGTGATCATGGCTGCGGTAGAGCGCAGCAGATCTGAGGAGTGGCCATGGGGCGGTCCGTTCTGGCATTCACGCTCACCCTGTTGCTGGTGATTGCGGCCGTTTCCGCGTGCCAGAGCACGACGCCCACTCCAACTCCAACTGACACCCCGCCCCCCAGCGCCGCGGCGCCGACCCCCCTCGTCAGTCCTACGGAGGCGATCGCCTCCACACCAACGCTTACCCCCGATCCAAACGCCGGGCCGACTCCGCTTCCGACCGGAGCGCCCGGGGCGTTCTTCGCGGTCAGGAAGTACGAGGATGCACTCCTCGCCGGAGACTACAACAAGGCATGGTCGCTGCTCGGCAAGGGCACCCAGAACCATTGGGGGACGGTTGCGGCCTTCAAGAAGGACCGTTCGGCGTTTCTGGCCACTGCCGGCACCGCCTATCAGGAAGAGCTGAGCCCGACGAACACCCTGACCCTGAGGCAGTGGGTCGAGGGCGCGTCGTGGATGTTGAGCATCGACCAGACCCGTGCCTACGTGATAAGCGTCAAGTGGCCCGCACTCACCGATCCCAACAAAGGCTGGGAGATATGGGTCGCGAGCCCCTCTCAGACGGGCTGGCTCATCTACCTGGCTCACTAGCCTCCGAATCCGCGGACGACCGGAGCCCGGCGCCGTCCGGCGCTCGATTGGGCATTTCGTAAAGGAGGCTGCGGTCGGAGCCGCGGCCGGCGCCGACCTGCGGGTCCGGACGAGTTGCTACGGCCGCCGCGCCGCGGTCTCGTCGGCCAGTCGGTCGATGAAGACGTCCCAGGCGACGCCGTTCTCCTGCTCGCCGGAGCGATGGCGGATTGCCACGGTTCGGGCCTCTATCTCGCGGTCGCCCAGAACCAGCATGTAGGGAATCTTCTGCTCCTGGGCCAGTCGAATCTTGTTCTGCATGCGGTTCTCGGAGTCGTCCACCTCGACCCGCAGTCTGCGGCCTTGCAGCAGGGTCGCGAGTTCGCGAGCGCCATCGACGTGGCGATCCGCGATCGGAATGACGATCGCCTGAATGGGCGCGCACCACACGGGGAACGCCCCGGCGAAGTGCTCCACCAGCACGCCGATGAATCTCTCCAACGAGCCGTAGATGGCGCGGTGGATCGTCATCGGCCGAACCGCCTGACCGTTTTCGTCGATGTAGGTGCAATCGAAGCGTTCGGGCAGCATCACGAGATCGACCTGGATCGTGGCCGTCTGCCACTCGCGCCCCAACGCGTCCTCGATCTGGATATCGATCTTTGGGGCGTAGAAGGCGCCGTCCTTGGGCTTGAGGCGGTACGGCTTGTCGAGCGAATCCAGCGCCGCCTTGATCTGGGCCTCCGCGGTCTCCCACAGCGCGGGGTCACCGAGCGCCTTGTCCGGCCGGGTCCCGAAGGTGAAGCGGGGCTCCAGCCCGAACCAGCCGTAGACCTCGTAGACCTCACCCAGCAACGCCTTGATCTCGTCCTGGAGCTGGTCGGGACGCAGGTAGATGTGGGCATCGTCCTGCACGAAATGGCGGACACGCGTCAAGCCCGAGAGCGTCCCCGAGCGCTCGTTACGATGCAGACGCCCGAATTCGGAGAAACGCAGCGGCAAGTCTCGGTAGGAACGCAGCCGGCTCTTGTAGATGAACGTGCTCTCAGGGCAGTTCATCGGCTTTAGGCTGAAGGTCTGACCCTCCGACTCGAGGACGAACATGTTGTCCTTGTAGTTGG
>PMBR01000122.1:0-407 GCA_003152995.1 Chloroflexota bacterium
TGCCCAGGTGGTCGATGTCGTCGGCGATGCCCTGGCCGCGGTTCAACTCGATCAGGTGGCCGACGATGGCGGCGATGTCCTCGCGGGTGATGATTCGCTGTTCGCGATCGAGCCCGATCCCCATCCGCTCCACGACCGGAGTCAGCTTCTTGTTGAACTTGTAGCGGCCGACTCGACCCAGGTCGTAGCGGCGAAAGTTGAAGAAGAGGCTCTCCACGAGCTGGCGGGCGTTNNAGCGTGGAGGCGATGTACTGATGTTCGGGATCCGAGTCGACTGTCGCGAAAAGGGCGCCGATCTCGTCATTGGTCTCGTAGCCGACGGCGCGCAGCAGCGTTGTCGCGGCGATCTTGCGCTTGCGATCAACCTTGACCGAGAGGAGATCCTTGTTGCTCGTCTCGAACTCGAG
>PMBR01000122.1:486-3950 GCA_003152995.1 Chloroflexota bacterium
CGCTGGCGCTGGATCTCGCCGGTCTCTTTGATCAGGAGCTCGACATTCACGTACAGCGGCCGGCTGAAGGTGAGGTCCTTGGTACGGCACTCGAGTTCGACGTATTTGGCCGCGCCGAACTCATAGTCCAGGAAATGGAGCTCCATCACCTTGCCGGTGAAGTCCTTGATCGGGCTGATCTCGTCGAACAGCTCCCGGAGCCCCTTCTCCACGAACCAGTCGAACGAGGTTAGCTGCAGCTCGATCAGGTTGGGGATTTCCAGGACCTCGGGGATCCGCGCGTATCGCCGTCGTGGCATGATCGCGGAAGCGCGAGAGGACTCAGCGACAGACAGCATGAACCGCTCCTTGACGGAGGAGAAAGGGAAGGGCCGCGCTCACAGAAGGAGTAGGATACCGCGAATTTCGCCGGTGTCAAATGGGGCGCGCCACAAGAACCCCAGACCGGCCCGGCCTATGCTGCCGCCATCGCGGACTCGGCGAGGTGGGGCAGTTGCCCGCCCCACCATCCGACAAGAGACTACTTGATCTCGACCTTTGCGCCCTGCGCTTCCAGCGCGGCCTTGATCTTGGCGGCTTCGTCCTTGTTGACGCCTTCCTTGACCGGCTTGGGGAAGCCGTCGACCAGATCCTTGGCTTCCTTGAGGCCGAGGCCGGTCAACTCTCGGACGACCTTGATGACGGGGATCTTGTTCGGACCGATCTCCGTAAGGATTGCGGTGAACTCGGTCTGCTCCTCGACCTCGACGGCAGCGGCAGCCGGGGCGGCGGCAACAGCGCCGACGGCGACCGGGGCGGCCGCGGTGACGCCGAACTTGTCCTCGAACGCCTTCTTGAAGTCGGCGAGCTCGAGCACGGTCATCGAAGCGAAGGCCTCGATCAGCTGGTCCTGAGTCAGCTTTGCCATTTCGTCAGTTACTCCTCGTTGTTCCGGGGCCACTGGGCTCCGAAGCTGTTTGTCTGGGTAGGGGGCGTGGATCAGGCACTCTGCTGATCGGCGAGGGCTTGAACAAGACCGGCGATGTCCCGCAGGGGGGCATCGAACAGCCCGACCATGGTGGACATCGGCGCGGCAATCGCTCCTGCGACCTGGGCCAGGAGGACATCCCGGCTGGGCAGCAGTGAGAGCCTTATGACGCCGTCCGCGTCGATGACTCGCGTCCCGAGAACGGCTCCGGTCACCTTGACTATCCGATACGGTCGCACGGCGTCGAGAACCGCCTTGGCGGCAGCCGCCTCGTCGCCCCGGGCGAAGGCAACCGCCGTCGGACCTTCGAGGAGGAGACCAAGGGTCTCTGCCCCGGCGTCGCGGGCGGCGATCTTCATGAGCCGGTTCTTGACGACGTGGTAGGTGACGTTGTGCTTGCGCAGCGATCGACGGATCTCGCCGATCTCGGAAACCTTGAGGCCGCGGTATTCGGAGACGATCATCGCCGTGCTGCCCCGAGCTTCCTCGGTCAACTCCGCGACGGTCTCGCGCTTGGCCTCGGTAGGCATTGCCAACCTCCTTGGGCTGCTGCGCGCAGCCGGCGCGCGGCGGTGGGGAGCCAATCGGCCGAGCCGATTGGCTTTGCGAGAAACCCTTGCGGGTTTCTCCTCGTGGCTCCCGGACGCAACCTGCGGCTCCAGAAACCAAAGAGCCCCTGCGACGGCTTATCGCCACAGGGGCGCTCCCACCCACGCGGATGGAGGCATTGTCCCTGCCTCGGCGTGGCGTCATTAGCCGGGAGGCGCATGACCCAGGAGAACTGCACGAGCAATTCTCCATCTGCGAGAGGCCGCTCGGTTGAGCCGAGCGATCCAGTCACTTCCGGTCAACGCCCCGGCGCCGACGTTTGAGCCTCATGGCCCACGCTGTCTGCGGCGGTCCGTCGTATTCAGTTTGCTGCGGCGGGCGCTTGTGCAACGCTTCGTCGCCTGGCGGGGTCTACGTCGCCGCAGCCTCGCCTCATATGTTGGCGGCTCGACCTCTCAGGCCTGCCGCGGGAGCGGGCGCCGGCCTAGTTGGCCGCGGCAACCGCGAGCAGAGCCGGGATGTCGATCCGGATCCCAGGGCCCATCGTCGGCACGATGGTGAGGGTCCGCAGGTACTGGCCCTTGGCGCCGCTCGGGCGAGCCCGGTTGATGGCATCCACAAGCGTCGCCAGGTTTTCTACGAGCTGTTGGCTCTCGAAGCTGGCCTTGCCGAAGGGAACATGGATGATGCCGCCCTTGTCGACCTTGAACTCGACCCGACCCGCCTTGACTTCCTTGATGGCCCGCTCGAGGTCGAAGGTGATCGTGCCCGACTTGGGGTTCGGCATCAGGCCCTTGCGGCCGAGGATCCGGCCGAGCTTGCCGACCATGCCCATCACGTCCGGGGCGGCCAGAGCGACGTCGAAGTCCGTCCAGCCGGCCTCGATCTTCTTCACAAGATCATCTGCCCCGACTTCGTCCGCACCGGCGCGCAGAGCCTCAAGGGCCTTCTCGCCCTGGGCAAAGACGACGACGCGGATCTTCTTGCCGGTGCCGTGAGGAAGGACGACCGTGCCGCGGACCATCTGGTCGGCGTGGCGCGGGTCGACACCCAGCCGGAGATGCGCCTCCATGCTGGCGTCGAACGTGACGTAACTGGCCTTACGGGCAAGCTCCGCGGCCTCGGCCGGGGCGTAGATCTTGGTGCGGTCGATGAGCTTGGCCGCTTCCTGGTACTTCTTGCCGCGCTCTGCCATTTCGATCTCCTTCTAGCGGCCTCCGGCTTCCCGGTTCAGCCTCCCCCGTCTCGTGGGGTCTATCGCCGGTCACTCGACCGGATAGCTGGCGTCTCTTGATCTACTACCACTCAGGAGAATTCGCCTGGCGAATTATCCCAAGCTGATCGAGCTCCCGCTCGATCAGCCGCCTCCCGCCCGATCACTCGACCACGATGCCCATGCTTCTTGCGGTTCCTTCGATCTGAGCGATGGCGCCGTCCATGTCGGTGGCGTTGAGGTCGGGCATCTTGATCGTCGCGATCTCGCGAACCTGGTCCCGGGTCACCTTTCCCACGGTCTCGCGGCCGGCGGTGGCAGTGCCCTTCGGGATCCCCGCCGCTTTGCGGAGCAAATCCGCGGCCGGCGGGGTCTTGAGGACGAAGGTGAACGAGCGGTCCTCGAAGATCGTGATCTGGGCCGGNNTTGATGCCGTGCGGACCGAGCGCGGTGCCGACCGGCGGCGCAGGCGTCGCCTTGCCGGCGTTGAGCTGGAGCGTCAGGACGATACGGATCTTTTTGGCCACGAGGGTCAGGCTACCTTTCTAGTTGCTGCCACGTTGAGCGCCGCCCCCGGCGCGTCGAGGCCAAGGCCGGAGCCGAGGACGCGAGCGAGCGCACTCACGTGCGTGAGCGAGCGCCCGGAGGCGACAACGCCGGCATCGGCCGACGGGACGGTGCTCACAGCTTCTCGACCTGGAGGAAGTCGAGCTCGACCGGGGTTTCGCGGCCGAA
>PMBR01000002.1 GCA_003152995.1 Chloroflexota bacterium
CCCGGGGCCATATACGGGATCCGCTCCACCGCGTCGCCGTCAAACCAGTAGCGCTCCGGATCCTTGACGTAGACGAGGACGTTGTCGTGCTTGGCCGGCCAACGCCGTTTGGTTCGGGCGCCGTAGTCGTANNGCCCAGATGATCTCGTTGAGGAAGCACTCCCGCCCGAAGACCGCGTCGCAGAGCACCTTCGCGTAGTGGACCTCGCGGTAGTCGAGATGCAAGTAGAGACTGCCGGTTGGGCGCAGGACGCGCCGGATCTCGACCAGACGCGGTTCGAGGAAGTCCAGGTAGTCGTCGTGGACATCAAGGTAGCTGGTCGAGCCGACCTGGATCGTCCGATAGCGCCGCCCCGCGAAGCCGGTTCGATCGCCCGCCTGCTCATCCCGCACGGTCCGCAACCGCCGCAGCGTCTGCCGCTTGCCCGTGTTGAAGGGCGGGTCGATGTAGACGAGATCGATCGAATCGTCGGGCAGCGAGCCGAGCACATCCAGGTTGTCGGCCAGCACTATCCGACCGATCGATCCACCAAGAATGTCACCCATGGCAGGAGCCTACCAGGCGGCAGGTCGGGTCCCGTCCGCGACCCGCCTCGGCCCCTACTGCGGGAGGCTGCCGGTGAGCTTCTTGACCCAGCGGTGTGGGGCGTGGAAGAACGGCGTGCCCTTGAAGAACATGTAGGGGCAGAAGCCCTCCACGACGTCGATCCCATTGGCCTCGCAGAACTCGACCGCCGGCTTGCTGACCGCACCGGCCGCGACGCCCTTGTACATCCAGACGTGCTTCACGCCCGCCTCGGCGCAGTCGTGGACGATCTGCTCCGTGGCCCCGGACGAGGTCATGATCAACACGCCTTCGACGCCGGGCTTGATTTCCTGGACCCGCTTGAAGCAGTCCTGCCCGTCGAGGGAGGCTACATTCGGGTTGACCGGGATGGCCACGTAGCGGCGCTGGCGGAACTCCTGCCAGAGTGCGTACGAGAATTCCTTCGGATTGTGCGACACGCCGACGAAGGCGATGCGCTTGAGGGCGAGAAAGTCGTCGATCTGCTTCTTCGTGGTCATTCGATCCCCTATGGCCGTGGTCGATATCCTGAAGTCTCGCATCGGGCCGCGCCACAGCGAAGGGTCAGATGGACTGGAGGCGAACGTCGCTGGTCCCACCCGAGGCCCGGGCGAGGTTGTCGTAAGCACTCAGGGAGGCCGACGTGAGTAAGGCGGTCGTCGTCTATCGAAGCCATTCAGGCGTGACACGCCGATATGGCGAAGAGGTCGGCGCGTTCCTGACCCAACGCGGGATCGCGACGAGCGTAGCGTCCGTGGGCGATTGCGACCCGATGACCCTGGCCGACGCCGACTACTTGCTCCTGGGCTGCTGGACCAGCGGTCTGTTCCTCATCCTCCAGCATCCGGACGAGCCCTGGCTCGCCTTCGTACGAGACATGCCCGAGACGAAGCGGCCGCGCGTCGCCCTATTCACGACCTACATGCTCGCAACCGGCAGCCAGTTACCGAGCATGAGAACGGCCCTGGTGGGCAAGACGAACGTCCCCGAACTCGAGCTGAAGTCACGCAACGGCCACCTCTCGACTGCAGACGAGAGGGCCTTGGAGAGGTTCCTCGCACAGCATTGAAGTGGCCGAACGATCGGGAGGTCGTCGAAAGGCGCGCCGGCGCGGTGAGCGGACAGTGTGGCCTGGCGAGTTGCGCGGCCATTGTGTGGGCCCACTCCGCCGGCTGGGCTCTACTTCAAGTCCGTCTGCGGCGTCGCCGACAGCACGTCCGGCGGCCGCGGAGCCTGAGTGAAGTCGAAGTCGGCGGTCAGGTCGCCCAGCTGAGGGGCGTTCTCTCGGACGTTCGGGCGTGAGTCGGGCCTGCCGTCCGTGGCTGGGTCGATGCGCTGACCTCCCAGGAAGTCGTCCTCGATGAACTTGAGGTAGGCATCGAAGCTGAGGATCTGGTGGTCGATGTAGCCCTGGCGGGCGTATGGGCTGATAACCAGCCCGGGAACGCGAAGGCCATAGCCACTGCCGTCCACCGTAGGCGGCGCAACGTTGTCGTAGAAACCGCCCCAGTCGTCCCAGGCCAGGAAGATTGCCGTGCTCGACCAGTCCGGGCCCGCCATGACGGCATCGATCAGCCTCGTCACGTAGGACTGTCCGGCCGAGACCAGGTTGGGCGGGTGCTCGCTGACATTGCCGTCGGGCGTGACCCAGCTGACGGCCGGCAGCGTCCCATCCGTCGCGTCCGTGAAGAAGTCGTCGATGGACTGGACATTGCCGAGCTGCCCGTCGGCCGCGACATCACCGAAGCCGGGCAACGGGTTCCAAATACTGGCCACCGCCGCGGTCTGCTGCCCGGGCGTGCAGGTCATGGCATCGTCGGCGCAATCGGGTGCGACTCCCGTGCGGATGAAGTAGCCCCAGCTAACGTTGTTCTTGTGGAGCAGATATGTCAGGTCGGTCCAGGCATAGGGACTCGGTTTGGCGGAGGTCGGGAGGCCGGGCGACCCGATGTTGGTCACGCAGCTCATCGGGTCCGAAGGGTTGGTGCATTTCGCCGACCAGCCCGAGACCATGAACAGGTGGGCCGGCAGGCTCCACGACGAGACCGGCTCGAACATGTGGTCCTGGAGGACGAAGCCGCCGGCCCAGGTCCAGTAGTTGGGGATCTCCCGCTGGTCCATGTAGCCCATGACGTCCGGGGGGCCGCCCGCGCCGCAGGCTGGGCTCAGGGTCGGGGAGCAGCCCTTCTTAGCGCCCTCCTGCTGACCTACGAATCCGCTCATTGCGCCGTTGGCAATGTCGGCCCGGGCGTCTGAGTTGCCGTGCGGGCCACCTAGCTCCTTGTTGGCGGTGTTGTGGAACGGCGTGACGCAGCCGCCGTTGGCAGGGTCGGGCACGCAGACGGTCGGCGACCCACCGGCCATCGGAATGCCATCCACGCCCGGGTACGTGCCGAAGTACGTGTCGAAGGAACGGTTCTCCTGCATGATCATGACGACGTGCTTGATGAGGTGGATGTCGCCCGGGGCGGTCGGCATCAGCGTCATCCCGCTATCGGTGGGCCAACCGACCGGCGGCCATGTCACCGATTCGGTACCCGAAGGCGTCACCGACACGCCGGGCCCCGAGCCGCACGAGGCCACGAGGATGGCGATCCCGATTGCCATAAACGGATTGGGGCGCAGACGGCCTGGCATTTGCCTTTCTTCCAAGGTTGATGTCTGGTGACGGCGCTAGGCCACGCATTGTTGCTGGCGAGTGACCGGCTGCGCAAGCGGGACGCAGGACGAGACCACTGATCCACTCTGTAGTCCCGGCCATCTCGCGCGCTCACGATGTGATGGCGACCGGTGCACCCGGATACGTCGACAAGTGCGCCGCGGCCCTACGCCGGCCCGGCGGGCGTGCGCTCCGGGCTTCCCGGCGTGCGCAATGTCCGGTGGGGCGTGGTGTTGCGCTGTGTCCGGTGGCGTGGCTCTGACGATCGTTGTCAGGGAATCAGGCCATGATCTCGCCCGATCCGCGCTGGATCAGGTTGGTCGGTATGACGATGCGCTGAGGCGGCCGCGCATCGCCGGCCATACGGGAGAAGAGCAGTTCGGCCGCGGCTCGACCGAGCTCGGCCGGGTCGTAGGCGATCACCGACACCGGAATCGGCAGCAGGTCTGCCAGCTCGAAGTCATCGAAGCCCACGACCGCGGTCGGTCGCTGGGATCCCCGGATCCCTCGGAGAACGCCGACGCACTGCCGGTTGTTGGCAGCGAAGATGGCCGTGACCCGATCCGGCAGAGCCAGCAGCTGCCCGGCTGCCGACTCCGCCAATTCGACGGCAGGGGAACCGAGCCGCACCAGTTCTGGGTCGAAGGGAATGCCGGCATCGGCCAGAGCCGCCTTGTAGCCCTCCAGCCTTTCCACCGCGGTCCGGACCGTGATCGAGTCGCCCACGAAGCCAACTCGGCGGTGGCCGCGCCGGATCAGATGGCTCACCGCTCGTCGAGCTCCGCCGAAGTTGTCCAGGACGACCGCGTCTGCCTCGATATTGCCGCCGCTCCGGTCGAGGAAGACGATCTGCGCGCCCCGCCGTCGCTCGGGCTCCAGGTAGCGGTGGTCGTCTCCGGCCGGTACGACAATCAGCCCCTCAACGGGCCGATGAAGCAGATTGAGAACGAGCTCCCGCTCACGCGTCGCGTTCTCTCCCGAGCTGCCGATGATGATCACTGCGTTGTGACGCTCGGCCACTCCCTCTACCGCCTTGGCCACCACCGAGTAGAAGGGGTTGGCCAGGTCCGCCACGATGAGCCCGATGCTCGTGATCCGATGCCCTGTGCGCAGCATGCGGGCCGCGACGTTTCGCCTGAAACCGAGGCCGACGATGGCGTCTTCGACGCGCCGCTGCATCTCGGGCCGGACGCCCGCTTCCATGTTCACGACTCGCGAGACGGTCTTCAGGCTGACGCCGGCGGCGTCGGCGACATCGCGCATCGTGGCCTTGCCGGGCGGCGAGGCCGGGACTCGTGTCGAGTCGGCGCCAGCGGCGCGTCCTTGCCGGCGCGGCGGCTCGAGGTTTGCCCGCCCCTCGGCAGCCGAGTTCGCGCTCGTTGGCGAGTCGACGGGGCTCTCGATCGACGGGTCGCTCACGATGGCTGGATCTCCTGCTGGGTCGGCTCAAAGACGCAGAGGGCAGCCATGACTGACGGACCACGGCAACCCCATGACATCGCTGCCATAGTGTTCATCCTGACGTGTCAGTAGTCAACGCCAATATCCAAGCGTGATGAGAGGTTGAAGTCGGGTCCGAACCGTACTCGACCGGCAACCCGTTGACAACGTTATCAACGTCGGCTAGCGTGACGGAGCCACCGTGTTCTCGGCTCCCCTACCCAGGAACGCGGGCGGCTGGCGCTCTGATCACGCGAAGGATGGTTATGCCCAGAACCGTCCTGCGGTCGAGTGGTGTTGTGGCGCTCAGTGGAGGAGGTGAGGCAAAGACAGCTTCGGGGAAGGGAGGCAATTGCCTGATGCGGCCTTTCCGGCCGCGTAGATCAGGCGATGCTGGGCGCCTGCCCGATCCATCGTCCAGTCCGATGGTGTCATCGGCGCATTTAACGCAGTGAGGTGTTATCCGTGAAGCTCCCGTCGCGGCGGATTCTCGCCGTGCTTTCCGTGACCGCCCTGGTCGCTTCGGCATGTTCCAGTTCGGCGACGCCCTCTCCCGCCGGCAACACGCCCGGGCCAACCGCTGCGGTCACCGCTGCGGTCACGCCCGCTCCTACTGCCGCGGCCGGGCAGACGCCGGTTGAGGTCGTCTCGTGGTGGACGACCGGCGGCGAGGCGAGTGGCTTCAATGCCATCATCGACGCGTTCAACACAGCCAACCCAACGATCCAGGTCACCAACAGCGCGATCGCCGGCGGCGCCGGTTCGAACGCCCAGGCGGCCCTTCAGAACCGCGTTCTGGCCGGTACCCCGCCGGACAGCTTCCAGGTCCACATGGGCCATGAGCTCCTGGACACGTACGTCACGCCCGGCTACATGGACAACCTCGACGATCTCTATGCCGCCAACGGCTGGACGACGCAGTTCCCCAAGGGCGTTCTCGACATCGTCAGCGCCAAGGATGCTTCGGGCGCCACTCACTACTACAGCGTCCCGCTGGACATCCACCGGGCCAACGTGCTCTGGTACAACAAGACCGTCTTCACATCCAACAACCTGACGCCTCCGGCGACGTGGGCCGATTTCGTGACCGACGCCAAGGTACTCGCGGCCAAGGGGATCACCCCGCTGGCAGTGGGTGACAACGGCATCTGGGCGAGCGGCATGCTTCTCGAAGTGATGCTCATCGCCGAACTCGGTTCCGACGGGTACAACGGTCTTTGGACCGGTGTCACCGATTGGAGCGGCGCGAAGGTCACCGCAGCCCTGAACGATTTCAAGACCGTCCTCGGCTACGTGAACAGCGACCACTCGTCCCTCACCTGGGATCAGGCCGCCGACTACCTCATCCCGGCCAGCGCTGGCGCACAGCCCAAGGCCGCGATGACGATGATGGGCGACTGGGCCGCCGGTGAGTTCGACAACAAGAAGTTCACGGACTACGGTTGGATCGCCGCGCCCGGCACCACCGGCGTCTACGACGCTCTGGCCGACTCGTTCGGGCTGCCGTCCAAGGCGCAGCACAAGGACCAGGTGAAGCTCTTCCTCACCCTCCTCGGCTCTGCCGCGGGGCAGGATATCTTCAACCCGTACAAGGGCTCCATCCCGGCCAACTCCACCGCCGGCCACCCGGCTACAGGCGCAAAGCAGTACAGCGCCTATCAGACCTGGGCGATGGGCGAGTGGAAGGCCGACAGCATCGTTCCGAGCCTCGAGCATGGCGCCGCTGCCAAGCCGAGTTGGAAGGGTGCCGTCGAGGCAGCCGTCACGGTATTCGTTGCGAACCCTGACGTGCCGACCCTCCAGGCAGCTCTCGTCCAGGGCTGCAAGGACGCGGGCATCTGCAAGTAGGCAACGCCTACGATGTTCCAAGGAGGGGGCGACTGGTTCGCCCCCTCCGCCTTTGCCCTCTCTGGGGACACACCGGACAATGAGAATCAGTCGCGACCGAGTCATCTCGTTGCTCGTGATCGCGCCGTCGATCCTGGCGGTGGCGGTCTTCGTATACGGACTCATCTTCTGGACCGGCTACATCTCGACCGTCAAGTGGGACACGCTCCGCCCCGACTACACGCCGGTCGGTCTGGCTAACTACCAGTCCATTTTCGCCAACAACCGGTTCCTCATGGATATTCGGAACACGGTTGTCTTCACCATCTTCTTTATCGCCGCGTCACTCGCGATCGGCCTCCTGTTGGCCAACCTGATCGATCGCCGCATTCGAGGCGAGGGAATCTTCCGAAGCATCATCGTCTTCCCGATGGCGGTCAGCTTCATCGTCACGGGCGTCGTCTGGCGGTGGATCCTTTCGCCCGGTCAGGATGCGGCTCACCCCCAGGGGGTCAACCAGCTCTTCGGCCTGGACCCTACCTCGAACCGCTGGCTTACCGACGCCCATGTCGTCTACATACAACCGGATAGTCCCGTCTACGGCGTGCTGCACGACATAGGCCTGGGCTTCATAACCAGCCCCAATATCGGCGTGCCCATCGCTCTGCTCTCGATCGTTCTGGCCGCGGTCTGGCAGATGTCGGGCTTCGTCATGATTCTCTATCTGGCAGGGCTGCGGGCCATTCCAGAAGAGCTCAAGGAGGCCGCCCGCGTTGATGGGGCCACCGAATGGAGGATCTTCCGTCACGTGGTCTTCCCGCTGCTGACCCCGATCACGCTCTCGGCGATGATCATCCTTGGGCACATCAGCCTGAAGATCTACGACCTGACCGTGGCAATGTCGGGATCGGGTCCCGGCTTCGCCACCGATACACCTGCGCTCTTCATGTGGCAGACGACGTTCCGTGACGGTGAGTTCGGGCGAGGGGCGGCCGTCGCCATCGTGATGCTTGTGATCGTTGCGTTCGTCGTGGTGCCCTACCTCGTCTGGAACCGCCGGCAGGAGGTCGAGGCGTGAGCTCCATCGACTTGGTCGTGACGGCGGAGGACGAACAGCCGGCTCCAGTCAGGCGTTCGACTACCGGTGGGCGTGGCAGCCGGGGCCCGCACTCGCGCGGAGCGCGGGCTCGGATAACGCGTGTCCTCTTGTATGCGCTGCTATTCCTGTTCGCGCTCTGGTATCTGACCCCGATCTACGTCTTGCTGGTGACCAGCATGAAGGGCTCCAGCGACATCACGCCGGACAAGATGTGGATGCTGCCCACATCGATCAACCTGGGCAGCTTCGCCTCAGCCTGGGCCAAGTTGTCACCCAACTTCATCAATAGCCTTGTTCTGGCCGTCCCAGCCGCAATCCTGTCTTCGATGGTCGGATCGCTGAATGGTTACGTCCTGGCCAAGTGGAAGTTCCGAGGCGCGGACACGGTGTTCACCCTGATCCTGTTCGGCATGTTCATCCCCTACCAGGCCATCCTGATCCCGCTCACCCAGATCATGTCCAACATAGGTCTGTACGGTTCTCTCCAGGGTCTGATGCTGGTCCACATCATCTATGGCATCCCGATCACGACCCTCATCTTCCGCAACTACTACGCCGCCATACCGACCGAACTGCTCGAGGCAGCCAAAGTCGACGGCGCAGGTTTCATTCGCGTTTATCGCTCGATCCTGCTGCCGCTGTCGGCGTCGGGGTTCGTCGTCGTCCTGATCTGGCAGTTCAACTCGGTCTGGAACGACTTCCTCTTCGCCGTCACGCTGATCCCGAATCAAGCCAATTGGCCGGTCACGGTCGCACTGAACAACCTGTCGGGCAGCATGATCACGGACTGGAACGTGCAGATGGCGGGCGCGCTCATCGCCGCATTGCCGACGCTGCTGATTTTCATCATCCTCGGCAGGTATTTCGTCCGAGGTCTCCTCGCGGGCTCGCTCAAGGGCTAGCTCACATCGCTCGATTGCTCGACAGCCGGGGCGGCCCTTTCCCCGCCCCGGCTTCTCTATGCGGCGGCCTTCAAGAACGAGCGCGCAGTCGGTGCCGGAACCTCTATCGGCCCGCTACCTCCTCGTTTGCCTCTTGATCGCTGCGTGGCGAACCGCGTCGATACCCATGGCGTCAGGCTGGCCGTGCTCGACCGGATGGGGGTAGAGCCCGCACTCGGCGGCAGACTTGTCCTCTTCGACCGGGATCCGATCCCCGTGGCGCCGGTACCCTTGGCCTGAGCTGTATACGCCGTACCGGCGTAACTCGCTCTCGGGCGCCTTCACCGGCAAGGCGGCTACCCGTCCGGGCAGGTCATCGAGCGTCGCATGCGATTCGGTCCCCGCAGACGACCAGAGTCGTATAGCCTGGTACTCGACACAGTCGTAATGTGGCATTTGGTGGAACTAGCATCGCGCCTCAAGGTCGACGGATCAGGCTCGCTGGCTCAAGGGATCCGGCGATGTCGTGGCGGTCGTGGATCGGCGCGGTAGAGGGAACGGACGTGACAACGGACGAGGTGGACCTGGTCGACGAGATCTTCGGCGTGGCGCCGGGCGGGTCTGCCGCGCAACCGACTTCGGCCGCGCAACCGACTTGGGCCGCGCAACCGACTTGGGCAGAGTCCGGTAGATCGGAGTCGGCCTCGCCGGCGGTCTCGCCGGTGTTCGTGGAGCCGAGGCCGCAATCCAAACTTCTCACGCCGCACCCGAGGGCGGGATCCAGGAGGCGTCGGGCACTGCTGGCGGCCAAACTTGCCATTGCGTTCGTGGTGGGCGCCATCGTGTCACTGGTCGTGGTCGCGGCGGTGGCGCTGGTTGCCCTCAGCTCCTTCTCGAACCGGGTCGTCCCGGGTGTCCGCGTCGGTTCGGTCGACGTGTCCGGCATGGACCGCGCCCAGGTGGTCGCCAGCCTGCAGACCGCCTACGCATATCTCGGCCAGGGCGAGGTCACTGTCACGACGCCGGTTGGCGTGGCCACGATCACCTACCAGCAAGCTGGCCGCGCTCCGGACGTGGAGTTCATGGCCGACGCGGCGATGCGGATCGGGCACACGGGCAACCCGATCGACGACGCAGTCTTCATGCTCCGAACGGCGATCAACGGCCAGTCCGTCCCGATCGTCGTTCGTGTCGACCCCATGGCGGTGGCGACCTACGTCCGTCAGCTGGTTGGAACGACCCAGGTTCCATCGCAGAATGCGTCTGTGACGGTCCAGGCAGCGACCTTCAGTTTGTCGGACTCGGCGCCCGGGAGCGGCATCGACGAGAGCGCAATCTCCAGCGCCTTCATCGATCGCTTGACGCAGTCGGACGCGCCGGCCGACATCCTGCTCGGCGGCGCCTTCTTGTCAGTCGACCCCCAGGTCAGCAGCCGCGACGCCCAGGACGCCATCGACGCGGCCAAGAAGATGGCCGTTGAGATCAACCTCACGTGGGGTGGCGCCCCCAAGCCCCAGACGTACACAATCGACGGGCAGACGGTCCACAGCTGGATCGTCTTCAGCGCCAGTACAGACGGTAAGTACGGTGCGTCCGTCGATCCAGTACCGGTGCGTCGGTATCTATCCGAACTCGCCCCAAAGGTCGCCACGAAACCAGTCGAGCCGTCGGTCGTCTTCGACAGTTCGGGTAAGCCGGCGGGCGTCAAGAACGGCAAAGACGGCGCGGCAATCGACATCGACGCGACTTCGCAGGCGATCGTTTCGCACCTGGACAGTCTGGCCGCGGGCGGGCAGCCGGGCTCCACCGTCGCCATCGTCATCGCGGCCACAAGCCCTGAAATCACGCCCGAGAGCTTGAGCGGCTGGGTCAACATCGGCAGCTGGACCACCGTGTTCTACCCGGACATCAGCAACGGCTTCGGCGCCAACATTCGCGTCCCCGCCAACGTCTTCAACGGCCAGGTCGTGGCCCCCGGTCAGCAGTTCAGCTTCCTCAGGAACGTGGGTCCGATCGACCGGGCCCACGGGTTCACTCTGGGCGGAGTCATCAAGGGCGGCAAGAGCGACCACACCGGCGCAATGGGCGGGGGCATCTGCTCGGCGTCGACGACCATGTTCAACGCGGCTGCGAGGGCCGGACTCCAGATCGACGAGCGGCACCCTCACTACTACTACATAACCCGCTATCCGGTCGGGCTCGATGCCACTGTGTTCGCCGACGGCGCACAGGTGTGGGACCTGAAGTGGACCAACGACACTCCCAACCCGATCGTGATCCGAGCCTATACGACCCGCGGGTCCAGGAGCACGATCACGATCCAGCTGTGGAGCCTGCCGCTCGACCGCAAGGTCGTCTTCAGCCCCGCCTACAAGGCGAACGTCGTCGGAGCCTCCGACCGAAGGGTTTACGTGAGCACGCTGAAGCCGGGACAGCAGAACCGCGCTGAATACCCGACGCCCGGCTTCTACACCTCCAGGACCCGCACGGTGACCGACTCGACCGGCAAGGTGATCCATTTCGACACCTGGAAGTCCAAATACTCCAAGGTGGATGGGCTCCTGCAAATCGGTCGGGCGCGGATCTGAGGATCGCCTTCGATCACCCGGCTTCAACGATCGAACGACTCGCCGATCCGCAGCAGTGATGCGTACGCGCGCCGCGTCGTGCCGTCGGAGTTGACGACCGCGTAGTTGTCGTTGACCGAGGTCGCGCTCGAACCGCGGGCCTGAAACTGGTACCAGAAGACGCCGGCAATCCCGGCCCTGGCAGCCATCGTATAGATCCCGGACAGGTACCGGGCCTGGGCGGCCTGACTAACGCCCGATCTGGAATACGTGGACCAGCCCACCTCGGTGATGTAGATCGGCTTGGAGCCGGCCGCCTTAACGTAGGCCTGCATTCCGGCAAGCCACCGCTTGACCGTGCCCCCCTCGGGCGCTCCGTATACGAACGTGTGGATGGCGACCGCGTCGAACGAGTTCCACCCGCCGGCAGCCCGAACCTTGGCGAGAAAGGTGCGGTCGGAAGTGGCCAGGCCGCCAATCATCACCGTCGCCGTGGGGTCCTCGGCCTTGATCGCCGCGTAGGCCGCCTTGAGCAGAGCCGTGTACGCGGTGGCGTTCGGTGCCGGTTTCCAGAACGAGGGGTGATTCTCCTCGTTCCAGATTTCCCAGACGTGCACGGTGCCCTTGTAGCGATGCACAACTGCTCGGGCGTAGGCGGCATAGTCGGCCGGATTGCGCGGCGGGTACTGGGCCAACAATGATGTCGCGGTTCCGGCGGGTGCCGAGCTTGCCCAGTCCGCCGAATAGACGAGCTTGCCGAGGATCGCGACGTTGTGAGCTTGCAGGACTGCGACCGCCTGGTCGAACTTGGCCCACTCGAACCAGCCCTGCCTGGGCTCGATGCAGTTCCAGTCGAACTCCTCGCGAGTCTCGCGGACGTAGGCCGACTCCATCAATCGAGCCTCGGCCTCGGCCGAAGAGCGCTTGTCGGTGTTGATCGTGTCGACGAATGAGTTGACGCCGACGACAAATGCGGGGCTGGCCGGCTCGACCCTGGCGGGTAGCCCCGCGAGATACGGCACGCCAACCGTCTGGGATACGCCGCTACGTGTGATCTTGAGGCGAGCTCGAACGGACCCGCTCATGGTGGTCCCGGCGGAGTCGGTCCCGTTCCAGGCCAGCGACTGCTGCACCCCACCCCCGCTCGTGGTCCCGTTCCAGGTCCGCGTTCGTCCGGCCTCGTCGGTCAGAATGGCGGCGAATGTGGCGGCTTCCTGGAGGCCCAGACGGAGCGTCGTGGTCTGACCGGCGCTCGGCGCGAAGACGGCCGCGGCGGTGCTGAGCGGCGTCCACGCCTCGTATTCGACCCGCAGGTTGTCGAAGAGCACCCGGCCGGTCACGGCCTTTCCGCCCTGATTCTTGTCGAGTACGAGGCGGTACATGGCCAACGGAAGATCCACCACGCCGTCGGCGTTGCCGTAGATCGTTGCCGCCGGAACGTCCGTGCCGGGCCGGACGCAGAGCGTGCTCCAGCCCGTGAAACTCAGGCCGCCAAGGCGATAGTGGAAGATCTGCCCGGTCGCATCGCGGAGTTGCATGTCGACGACGTTCCAGCTGCCATCACCGTCGACATCGACGCAGACGCGGCGAGGAAGACCCGGCAGGTCGGGGCGAGTCAGCTTGGGAGCGACCAGGATCTGGTTGGCTGAAGCGAAGTTGTAGGACAGAGCTAGAGCGCCGTTGTCCGCCTGGTCGACCGTCCCGGGGCCGCTCTTGACATACCACGTCGGGCTGGCAACGTCGAAATCGTCCATCACCGCCGTTTGGGTGCTGGCCGCGGCGGCATCGGGTGTTGCAGCATCGGGTGTTGCGACTGCGGGCGTGGGGACCTCGGTCGTGGCGACCTCGGGCGTGGCCGCGTCGGATGTGGCCGCCACGTACGGCGAGTCGAGCGCAGTGGTCATGTGCGCGGGAGCTCCCTGTACCCCGCTCAGCACAGGTGCGACCAACCCGATAGCGAAGACCGCGACACCCGCGACAACGGCCAAAGGGACGATCGGACGGCGATTGGAAGGCACGGGATATCTCTCCCTGCGGGAGCAAGACTCGAGGGATCGACGCCCTCTCCGGGTCGACGCTTCAAGCGACACCAGCTGTGACGCACAGGCTAACGGAGCCGGACGGGTGATGTCTGTTCGTCGTGCCACACTCCAGGTGTGGACAGCTCACGGTCACGCTGCGCCACCCGGGTTGCCGGAGCTCGAACAGGATGAACCGGCGTCACAAGCCAAGCACGTTCATCGCCCGGTGCGTCGCCGCGGACGGGCGCCTGCGCCCCGTTCGCCCAGCCCCGGTCCCGATCAGTTGACGACGATGCCGGTCTGGCTGCCCTTGAGCGTGGCCGTCACGGTGTCCGTGGCTGTCACAGACCAGGTACCGATGGTCTTGAGGGTCACGTTCCCGCTGAAGACGTGGGTACCAGCGTCGGCGACGAGGAACGTGTAGTTGGCCGGCAGGCTCGCCTTGGAATCCGTGCTGGTGAAGTGGATCGTGCCGAGATAGCCGACGATGCGGTTGCCGTAGGCATCGGTGGCGGTCACCCGGATGCTGCCCGCGACCCCGTGGGTCCGTGGGCTCGTGAGTCCCGAGACCACTAACTTGGAGAGAGCCGCCGGGGTCACGACGATACCGCTCTGGCTGCCATGGATCGTGGCCGTCACGGTGTCGGTGGCGGTCACCGATTGGGTGCCGACGGTCTTGAGGATCACGTTCCCGCTGAACACGTGCGTGCCGGCGTCGGCAACGGTGAACTTGTAGTTGGCGGGTAGACCCGCCTGGGTGTCCGTGCTCGTGAAGTGGACCGTGCCGAGGTAGCTCTGAACACGGTTGCCGTAGGTGTCGGTCGCTGTGACTCTGATGGAACCGGTCGACCCGGCGGTCCGCGGTGTGGTCATACCCGAGACCACGAGCTTGTTCAGAGCCGCCGCGGTCACGACTATCCCGGTCTGGCTGCCGTGGAGAGACGCGGTAACCGTGTCCGTAGCGGTCACCGATTGGGTNNGCGATGAAGGTGTAGTTAGCCGGCAGGCCGGCCTGGATGTCCGTGCTCGTGAAGTGGACCGTGCCGAGGTAGCTCTGAACACGGTTGCCGTAGGCGTCGGTCGCCGTCACCCGGATGCTGCCGGCCGTCCCAGCGGTCCGTGGCGTGGTCATGCCCGAGACCACGAGCTTGGACAGAGCCGCGGCAGTCACGACTATGCCGGTCTGGCTACCGGTCAACGTCGCCGCTACGGTGTCGGTGGCGGTGA
Organism: Chloroflexota bacterium; assembly: GCA_003152995.1. Lineage (GTDB taxonomy): Bacteria > Chloroflexota > Limnocylindria > Limnocylindrales > CSP1-4 > Fen-1039. The sequence goes on from PMBR01000002.1 coordinate 14,287, forward strand.
CCGAGCGAGTGCCGGAGGTCTCGAGGGTCACGCCAAGACTGAAGGTGTGCGTGCCCGAGTCACCGGCCACGAAGGTGTAGTTCGCCGGTAGAACGGCGTGCGTGTCCGTGCTCGTGAAATGGATCGTTCCCCGATAGCCCGTGTTCGTGCTCCCGTTCCCGCTTATCGCAGTGACGGTGACGCTGTGGGCGGCGCCGGCGACGTACGGGCTGACCAGGCCCGAGACGTGAAGGTGGGCGGGGTCCGTGAACGCGTGTAGACCACTCGGTGTGCCCAGCCCCGTCGGACCGTCGTAGCCGACGACGCCGTTGCAGAGGTAGGCGACGGTGCAGACGATCGAGGGTTCCCAAATGTCGTTGCTGCCGGTTGTGACGTCGTACAGGTGGGCGGTGTCTCCGTAGAGGTAGCTCGCCGGATACGATCCGGGCAGCGGACCACCTGCCAGAGCGAACACCGAAGCGATGATCGGCGACGACGCGCTCGTGCCGCCGTAGACCAGCCAGCTGCCGTTGACATACACGGCCACACCAGTCGAGGGATCGGCAACGGCCGAGACGTCGGCGATGGTGCGATTCGCGCAACCGGAGTCATGCTGCCAGGAGGGCTTGGGCTCGTACGCAGAGCAGCCGCTGCCCGCTCCCGAGTGGCCAACGACGCCCCAGGCCGACTCGGTCCATCCGCGGGTGCTCGAGTCGGACGCAAGGCTCGTGCCGCCAACCGCGACCACAGTGGGCGAGACGGCCGGGTAGGCGACGCTGATGACGTTGCTCGAGCAGCCGTAGCCGCAGTCGCCCGTTGAGACGGTGACTGCCACGCCAGGATGGTTGTAGTACGGATCGAGAGTCGTTGCCTCACTTGCCGACTCGGCACCGCCGTAGCTGTTCGAAACTGCGACCGCGCCCAGCGACACGGCGGTATCGACCGAGGTGCCCAGGTTGACGAAGCTGTTGGTGGTGGCCTCGACGAGCAGAATCTTGCAGTTGGGGCATATGGCAGAAACCATGTCCATGTCCAGAGCGATCTCGGCTCCCCAGCCCGCGTTGGCGGCCGGGAGCGGACTGGGGAGACCGTTCTGGTTCACCTTGCGGAAGCAACCGTTGGCGGTCGTGCATGCGGGCAGACCGAATTGGGTTCGGTAGACCGCGAGGTCGGCTTCCGCGGTCGGCAGATCGTAGGCGTCGACCACCGCGACGGTAAGCCCCGTGCCCTGACTCCCGGTCGGAAGTGCATATGCGCTGTGAAGATCGGCAGGACCGTATCCCAGCGGTGCGGTCAGGGGTGAGATCCCAGAGGCGGAACGCGCCGGTATGTCCGTGCGACGGAGCGCGAAACACTGAGCCGTGCCTGGCGTTGCAGCAGGACAGGCAGCCTCCACATTGGCACTTTGAGTGCCAAATGAGCCTGCGACCGAAGGCGCGGTAGCGAAGAGCGGAATAGCCAAAACGCCCAGAACGAAAGAAGCCGCCAGCCGACGTGTTGCCCCTGACATCCTACCTACCCCGTTTCCCTGCTCAACTGCGACGGTGCACGAATGGCGATCCACTCGCGCAAGATTGAGAGACTGTATTACACCCCGGGGCGCTATCCTCGGCCGTCCCGCGCCGTGATCATCAGATTCGCCGCCTGTTGCTCGCGCCGTCCCCGAAAGGCGGAACCGTGGCGGCCTCGCGGCGGCAGAGCGGCGGCTACTTGCGGCGGTTCGTGGGCCGCAAGGTAGACTCGGCCCTCGTCACCGAGTTTCTGACCAAGTAGAGTCTGGTCATGGACTCGCGCATCGATCAACTGAATGCCGACCCGCTGCCGTGGCTCCGCGACGAGAGGCCACCGGCCATGAGGCACCCGGCGCCGCGCTGGCTGCTGGGCCAAGCTACGCACGAGCCGCTGCAGTTCCGGCTGCCACTCCACTCGTCGCCGATCTTCCTGGACCAGCTCGGCGCGGACGGAATCGGCCCCGCTGAGAGCGAAGGGTGAGATCGAGCCAGGCCCTCCCGGACCCGCCCGGGCGCGGTCGGCGGGTTCGGCCGGATGCCGAACTCGAAGGCCCGATCCTCGCGGAACTCTTTAGTGTCGAGCGGCTGGAGCAGCACGCGCAGACCCTTGCCGCCGCCCAGAAGGTGACCGACTCGCCCCGTCGCGGACACGCCGTCGGGCCCCGCATCGCCGAGAATGGCCGCGTCCTGCTCGAGGCGTACGGCGTACTGGCCCGGGCGGTCAAAGACGAGCAATCGATCACGCCGGCGGCCGAATGGCTTCTCGACAACTTCCACATCGTCGACGAGCA
>PMBR01000034.1 GCA_003152995.1 Chloroflexota bacterium
CCGGTGGCGGTGTTGCCGTAGGGGTCTTTCGCGGTCACGGTGACGTTGTGGGCGACGCCGGCGACGTCCGGGCTCGGGAAGCCGGAGACGACCAGGGTCGTTGCCCCGGCGGGGTTGACATGGAGCGTGGCCGTTCCGGTAGCCGTGCCGTCGGCACCGTTAACCGCGTGATCGCCGACCGCCGCGGCGGAGCATGAGTGAGCCGGGCAGGATGTGCTCGAGTCGACGGTGAAGGTCGTGGCGGACGTGACGTCGCCGAGACTGTTTCCGTGGGCATCGAAGCCTTCGGCGGTGTAGGCCTGGCTTCCACCGGCGGCGATGATCGCGCTCGGGGGGCTCAGGACCAGATGATCGAGCGCGCCGTGATCGAGACCGAAGGCATACAGCTTGCCATCGACGGAGCCGACGTAGACCACGCCGTTAGCTACCGCGGGCGAGGACCAGATCTGGTCGCCGGTGGCGCCCGTCCAGAGCGGCGTACAGGTCCCGCCGCCGCTGTTGCAGCCGACGGCGAAGGCATACAGCTTGCCGTCTTGGGCCCCGACGTAGACCACGCCGTTGGCGACCGCGGGCGCGGACCATCCGCCGCCGTTGCCGCCTGTCCAGACGCCGGTGGGGCCGGTCCAGAGCGGCGCACACGTCCCGCCGCCGCTGGCGCAGTCAACGGCGAAGGCATACAGCTTGGCGTCGTCGGACCCGACATAGACGACGCCATTGGAAACCGCGGGCGAGGAATCGTGACCGCTGTGTTGAAGGTTGCCGGTCCAGAGCGGCGTACAGGTCCCGCCTCCACTGTTGCAGCCGACAGCGAACGCATACAACTTGCCGTCCTCAGAGCCGACAAAGACTCTTCCGTCGGCGACCGCAGGCGAGGAGCCGATCATGGCGTCGGTGGCGCCCGTCCAGAGCGGAGTACAGGTCTCGCCTCCACTGTTGCAGCCGACAGCGAACGCATACAGCTTGTCATCGTTGGACCCGACATAAACCACGCCGTCGGCGACCGCAGGCGAGGAGTAGATGCCGGCGCCGGCGCTGCCGGTCCAGAGCGGCGTACAGGTCCCGCCGCCGCTGGCACAGCCAACAGCGAAGGCATACAAATTGCCATCCATGGAGCCGACGTAGACGACGCCGTCGGCGACCACGGGCGAGGAGTACAAGGCGTCGCCCGTTGTAGCAGTCCAGAGCGGCGTGCAGGTCCCGCCGCCGCTGGCGCAGCCGACTGAGTAGGCATTCAGTTTGCCGTCGACGGACCCGGCGTAGACCACGCCGTCGGCGACCGCGGGCGAGGAAGTGCCGCTTGTGGCGCCCGTCCAGAGCGGCGTGCATGTCCCGCCGCCACTGGCACAGCCAACCTCGTACGCATACAGCTTGCCGTCGTCGGACCCGACGTAGACCACGCCGTCGGCGACCGCGGGCGAGGTGTAGATGCCGGCGCCGGTGCTGCCGGTCCAGGACACGCCCAAACCGAGGACGCTGGAGGCGGACAGAGTGGTCTCCGAGGGGTTGTTTCCGCTATGGCTCGCGCCCTGGTGGAACTGCGGCCAATCGCTGGCTGCGGCCGCCGTGTGCACGAGGAGAGTGGCCGTGCCGGTTCTGCGACCGTCCGTGCCGGTGACGACGTGATTGCCGGCCGCGGTGGCCGTGCACGAAGCATCCGTGCAGCTGCCGCCGCTGATGGTGAAGATCGTCTCGGCGGTCACACCGCCGAGGTCGGTGCCGTAGGCGTCCCAGCCCTCGGCGGTGTAGGCCTGATTGGCGCCGGGGGCGACGGTCGCGTGGGAGGGTGTCAGGACCAGGTGGTCGAGCTGGCCCGGGGCCAGCGGCCGCCGGATCGAGAGCCCGGTCACGTCCGTGTCCGTCACCACCACCGGCGTGCAGGCGCCGGCATCGGTTGTGAAGTGGCCGGTGGCGCTGGCGGAGTAGCAGCCCGTCAGCCCGACGGTGCCGTTGTTCGGGGTGAACCAGACTTCGTAGCTGCCCGGCATGACCGCGAGCGAGAATGCGCCGCCGGCATTCGGGTCCGTGTTGGCGAAACTGATGCCGGCGTTGACGTCGATGTGTCCAAGAGGCGTCCCGTCGGGCTCGGTGATCGTGCCGCTGATGTGCAGGGCGACCTGCATCTGGACGTTGATGTCGTGAACGTCGCTCGCCCCGACCAGCAGTTTCGTGCAATCGTTCCCGGTGATGTGGCCGGGAGCGGTGTCGGAATAGCAGCCGTCCGCGTACGTCGAACCGTCGTCGCGGAACGTAATGAAGCGATCGTGCCCCGGCAGGACGGTGATCGAGTAGGTCCCGTCGGCCGCGGTGTGGCCCCCGGATTGCTCGGCGGAGACGCTGATGCTGGCCAGCCGTGCCCCACCGGAGCCGGTCACGGTGCCCGTTATGTGCACGCCGAGCGCCATCTCGACGTCGATCCCGGTCACGTCGGACGTGGCCACGGAGACGGGGGTGCAATCGCCGTCGTAGCCGCCACCGCTCCGATAGCACACATCCACGTAAGCCCCGGAGTTGTCGTGGAATGAGACCGTGTAGCTGGCGTCCTGCAGCACCGAAATGGAGTAGTTCCCGTCGCCGTCGGTGACGGTCTCAGCGCCGAAGTCGCCCGGGCCCCAATCGCCAACAGACACGGTGACATTCGCGAGTGGCCCATCTGGTCCGGTGACCGTTCCCTGGATGTTCGCCCTGGCGAACATCGCCATGTCGATGCCGGTCACGTCGGAGTCGGTCAGGGTCAGCGAAGTGCAGGCCCCCGTGTCGGTGAAGTGGCCGGGCAGGACGATGGCGGAGTAGCAGCCGTTGTCGATCGAGACCGTGTAGCTGCCGGGTGGGACCACCAATGAGTAGGCCCCGTCCTTATCGGTGTGATACCAGGCGCCGTTACTGGCGGCGACCGTGACGTTCTCCAACGGCGTCCCGTTGGAGTCTCTGACTGTGCCGCGGATGTGGAGGCCAACCGGCATCACGACGTCGATGCCGGTCGCATCCGACGTGCTTGCATCCACCGACGTGCAGATGCTCGGATCGGCCGAGAAGACGCCGGCGGCATAGCAGCCGTCGGCGTACTGTGAATTGTTGTCGTGGAACCACATGTTGTAGCTGCCGGGCAGGACGTTCAACGAGTAGAACCCGTCCTTGCCGGAACTGACCCAGACGGCGAAGGGACCCACGCTGGCCTTCACGTTGATGTTCCCGAGGAGAGTCTTGTCGGTCCCGGAGATGGTGCCCGAGATGCGGTGGCCCTCGGGCATGGAGACATCGATCCCGGATACGTCGGAGGCCACGACAGTCACCTGCGCACACGGAACCTCGTTGCCAGTGGCAAGGCCGCCGACGACATAGCAGCCACCGACATGGCTGCCCTTTTCGTCAGTGAACGAGACGCTGTAGCTGCCTGGATTGACCGCGACCGAGTAACCGCCGTCGGATCCGGTGTATGTGGTGACGAAGCTATCGCCCTTGACGCCGACCCAGATGCCCTCCAGCGGCGTCGTTCCGTCGGATTCGGTGACCTTGCCGCTGATTTGCAGGCTATGGGGCATGGCGACGTCGATTCCTGTGTGGTCGGAGCCGCCGACGTCCACCGGAGTGCATGCCTTCTGATCGAAGGTGAAGTGGCCGGTTGAGGCGCCGGAGGAGTAGCAGCCGTCGGCGTAGGTCCCGGTCGGGTCCTGGAACGTCACGGAGTAGCTGGCGTTCCGCAGGACCGTGATCCAATACCTACCGTCGGACCCGGATTTGGCCCAGGTGCTGAACGTGTCCCCGACGGCACCGACGCTGATGCCCGCGAGAGGCGTGGTTCCATCGGGGCCTGTGACGGTTCCGGAGATGCGAGCGGTGGGCTGCAGGCTGTACGCATAGAGCTTGCCGTCCTTGGAGCTCGCGTACACCCTGCCGTTGACGACCGAGGGGGACGAATCGACGCCCGCTCCGGCGGCAGCCGCCCACAGCGGTGAGCAAGACCCACCGCCCGTGTTGCAGCCGACCGCGAACGCATACAGGTGGCCGTCGTGGGACCCGGCGTACACGACGCCGTTCGCGACTGCGGGCGAAGAGAACTCGTAATTGCCTGTTGCGCCCGTCCAGAGCGGCGTACACGACCCGCCACCACTGGCGCAGCCGACCTGGAACGCATAGACCTTGCCGTCGCCGGAGCCTACGTAGACGACGCCGTTGGCGACTGCGGGCGAGGAGCCGACCCAGCTGCCGGTATCGCCGGTCCACAGCGGGTCGCAGACTCCTCCGTCGGTGCGGCAGCCCGCGCTGAAGGCATAGAGCTTGTCGTACTTGACAGAGCCAATGTAAACGACGCCATCGGCGACCGTGGGCGATGACTTCTCGCCGCCCGAATCGGCCGTCCAGAGCGGCGAGCAGATTCCTCCGCCGGTCGCGCAACCCACCGCGAACGCATAGAGAGTGCCGCTCTGCGATCCGATGTAGACCACACCATCCGCGACTGCGGGCGAGGAGTTCATGTCCGCACCGGCGCCCAGGTCGCCGGTCCAGATCGGTTCGCAAGTCCCGCCGCCACTGGCGCAGCCGACCTGGAACGCATATACCTTGCCGTCGTCCGAGCCGACGTAGACGACACCGCCCACGACGGTGGCGGAGGAACCGACGGCGCCGCCGGTGGCTCCGGTCCACAGCGGAGAGCAGGACCCGCCGCCGGTCGCGCAGCCGACGCTGTACGCATACAGCTTGCCGTCAGCGGATCCGACATAGACCACGCCGCCGGCCACGGCCGGCGCCACGGAGCCAATCGGGCCCCCGGTGGTTCCCGTCCAGAGCGGAGTACATGGAGCGCCGCCGGTGGCGCAGTCGACCGAGTACGCGTACAGCTTGCCGTCGTTGGAGCCGGCGTAGACGACGCCGTTGGAGACGGTGGGCGAAGAATCCATGGGGCCGCCGGCAGCGCCGGTCCAGGCCAGACCCAGGCCGGCAACGTTGGTGGGCGAGATGGTCGTCTCGGCGGCGTTGTAGCCGGTGTGCGCCGGGCCGTTGTGGAATTGCGTCCAGTCGCCCTGGTCCAGCCCGAAGGCATACAGCTTCCCATCCTCGGACCCGACGTAGACCACGCCGTCTGCGACGGCGGGCGAGGAGAAGATCGCGGCGCCGGTTTCAGCCGTCCATAGCGGCGAGCACGTTCCGCCGCCACTCGCGCAGCCGACCGCGAACGCATAGAGGTTGCGATCGAATGACCCGACGTAGACCACGCCGTTCGCGACCGCGGGCGAGGAGTAGATGTAGCTGTTGGTGTGACCGGTCCAGAGCGGCGAGCAGGTGGCGCCGCCGGTGCCGCAGCCGACCGCGAAGGCGTAGAGGTTGCGATCGTATGACCCAACGTAGACCACGCCGTCCGCGACCGCCGGCGAAGAGAAGATGTTGGCGCCGGTGGCAGCCGTCCAGGCCGGCGAGCAGGTCCCACCGCCCGTGTTGCAGCCGACCTGGAACGCATACAGGTGGCCGTCGTATGAGCCCACGAAGACCATGCCGTCCGCGACCGTCGGCGTCGACCAGGAGTCCCAGCCGCCGCCGATGACCCCCGACCATATGGCGGTGCAAGTCCCGCCACCAGTGGCGCAGCCCTCGGCAAACGCATAGAGGTGGCCGGTGTCCGACGCGATGTAGACGACGCCGCTCGCGACCGCGGGCGAGCCATTGCCGACCATCTCGCCGGTCGTGGCCGTCCACGTCGGCGCGCAGGACGCATCGCCGCTGCCGCAGCCGACGGCGAAGGCATAGAGCTTGCCGTCGCTCGATCCTACGTACACGAAGCCGTCGGCGACCGCGGGCGAGGAGTTGACGTGGCCTCCGGTGGCGCCGGTCCATAGCGGGGTGCAGGTCCCGCCACCGCTGGCGCAGCCGACCTGGAACGCATAGACCGTGCCGTCATACGACCCCACGTAGACCACGCCGTCGGCGACCGCAGGCGACGAATCGACGACGTCACCGGTGGTGGCCGTCCAGAGCGGCGAACAGGAACCGCCCCTGGTGCCGCAACCAACGGGGAACGCGTACAGCTTGTGGTCGTCGGAACCGACGTAGGCGACTCCGTCGGAGATCGCGGGGGAGGAAAGGATGGCCCCGCCGGTGGCGGCCGTCCACGCAACGCTAAGGTCGTCGACGTTCGAAGGCGAAATGCTCGTCTCGAGGGCGTTGCGTCCCGTGCGCGTTGGACCTGCGTGGAATTGCGTCCACACGTCCTGGACGTGGAGCGCAGCCGTGCCGGTGGCCGAGCCGTATGTGCCGGTCACGGTGTAATCTCCGGCCGCGGTAGGAGCGCACGAGTGGCCCGTGCAACTCCCGGATCCGGAGATGGTGAAGGTGGTGCCGGCGGTGACGTCGCCGAGGCTGTGCCCGAACGCATCGAAGCCTTTCGCGGTGTAGGCCTGGCTTCCGCCCGCGGCGATGGTCGCGCTCGCGGGGCTCAAGACCAGATGGTCCGCGGGGTTCAGGTCGAAGGCATACAGCTTGCCGTCCCCGGACCCGACGTAGACGACGCCGTTGGCGATCGCGGGCGAGGAGTCGATGTAGTCGCCGGTCGTGGCCGACCAAAGCGGTGTACAGACCTTGGGGCTGCCGCTGCAGCCGGCGACGCCGGCCGCGTCCAGGGCGTAGACCTTGCCGTCGTTGGAGCCGACGTAGACGACTCCGTTGGCGACCGCGGGCGAGGAATCGATGGCTCCGCCGGTCGTCGCCGTCCAGAGTGGTGCGCAAAGGGAGCCGTCGCTGGCACAGCCGACCGCATAGGCATACAACTTGTGGTCCTCTGACCCGACGTAGACCACACCGTCGGCGACCGCGGGTCCCGAGAAATCGATCGCGTCGGCGGTCGCGCCCGTCCATAGCGGGATGCATGTCTTGGGGCTGCCGGTGCAGCCGGTCAGGCCGTTCGCGTCGAACGCGTAGAGCTTGTCGTCGTTGGAGCCGACATAGACGACGCCGTCAACGACAGCGGGCGAGGAGCCCTGGATGGGAAAGCCGGTCATGCCTGTCCAGAGGGGCAAGCAGACCTTGGGACTGCCGCTGCAGCCGGTGTTCCCGGCCGCGTCGAAGGCATACAGCTTGCGGTCCCCGGACCCGATGTAGACGACCCCGTTCGAGACCGCGGGTGAGCCTTCGATGAGAGCGCCGGTGGTCGCGGTCCAAAGCGGCGAGCAGACTTTCGGGCTGCCGCTGCAGCCGGTGTTCCCGGCCGCGTCGAACGCGTACAGCTTGCCGTCCTCAGACCCGACGTACACGACTCCGCCCGCGACCGTCGGAGACGAGTACATGTGGTCGCCGGTGTTGGCACTCCAGAGAGGCACGCAAGTCTTGGGGCTGCCGCTGCAGCCGATTACCCCCGCAGCGTCAAAGGCATATACCTTGTCGTCGTAGGATGAAATGTAGACGACACCGTTGGACACGGCGGGCGAGGCGATGACCATGCCCGCAGCGGCGGCGGTCCAGAGGGGAGCGCAGCTGGCGCCGCCGCTGGCACAGCCGGCCGCATATGCATACAGCTTGTCGTCCTCGGACCCAACGTAGACCACGCCGTTGGCGACGGTGGGTGACGAGAAGTAGATGGCGGAGCCGGTGGTGCCGGTCCAGGCCAGGCCCAGGGCGCCCACGTTGGAGGTGGACAGCGTCGTCTCCTGGGCGTTGTAGCCGGAGTGGGTCGGGCCGTTGTGGAATTGAGACCAATCGCCCGTGGCCGCGGCCACGGGACCGGCCAGTGGCCCGCCCCAGACCGCCAGCATCCCTGACAGGAGGAGCGCGGTAGAAGCGACTCCACGAAGCCGGACCATACCTCGGCGCGAGACGTCACGAACCCCGGTCGCCACGAATGACTCCACCGAACCCACTCCTCTCCCGCCAGCCTTCTAGCCACGGACATCGATGTGTCCAGGACGGCTCGGCCGGCTCAGGAACCCCGTACCCCATTGTCCCGACGGACTCATCAATCCTACTCGCGCGCAGCACGTCATAGCCAACCAATATGCGGGCAGGCCGTGGATCATCTATCGCAGACGCGCCACCGATACCTCCGCGGGCAGGTGGTGGCCGAACCAGGCTAAGATCGGCCGGGGCAGACCCCGTGGGAATTGGGGAGTGACCGTGGGTTTCATTAAGCACGCCGCGGAGGGCATGCAGAACCGGTCGGAGAAGGACCCGACCGAGCTCGCCCGCGACCAGCTCCGGCGTGAAGGGGCGGACCCGGACCTGCCTCACGAAACCCGGCATTTCCTATATGTGCCCGGCGCGAAGGCTGCCCAGCAGATCGCCCGTTCCCTGGCCGGGCCGAAGAGACGCGTGGACGTCGAGACGTCGGCGCGGAAGGGCTACTGGATAGTGGCGGTGACCCAGTCGGTGGCGATAACGCCGGCCGCGATGGCCGGCCTCCGCGCCGAGCTCGAAGCCGCGGCCACCCCACTCGGGGGCGAGTACGATCGCTGGCAGGTGGTCGTCGCGAACGACTGAGCGAAGCGAAACCGTTGGCGCGCCATTGGCTGAGCCGCCCTCCCCTACCCCGCGGCGACCTCGATCGGAGCCTCGCCGAGCTCTGCCAGCACCTCGTCCACCCGGGTGAGCGGGCGCATCGACTCCCAGTCGTCGCCGACCTTGATGTCGACCGTGAGCGGCACGTCGAGCGTGAGGGCGCTCTCCATCGTCTCGCGCAGAATCGACGCGACGGCGTCCACCTCACCGCGCGGGACTTCCAGGACCAGCTCGTCGTGGACCTGCAGCAGCATCCGCGCCTTCAACCCCGCCGCCACGAGCCGCTCGGGCAGGCGAATCATCGCGATCTTTATGATGTCGGCCGCGGTGCCCTGGATCGGCATATTGATCGC
>PMBR01000041.1 GCA_003152995.1 Chloroflexota bacterium
AAGGGCAGCCAGACCGGCATCGTCGTCAACTGATCGGGACCGGGGCTGGGCGCAGGCTGCGGACAGAGGCGAAAAGCCGTCACTACGCAGCCATCGCAACGGCCTGTACCGAGCCCTCAGTGGACCTGATCTCCGCCCAATCGCTCCCGCGAGTCTGAAGCTCTGGACGACGCGGCGGGCCCACGACAGGGCTGCCACGGCGAGGGCAGCCTCACGCACAGAGTGACTCCTCGCCTCGGTATCATTCGGCTTCGGATAAGGGCTCGTTCGGCAGCTGGTTACGACGGGAGGAGACGGTTTGGACGAGTTGTGGGAGTGTCCCAAGTGCCATTCCCTCAACCGGAAGTCGGCCCTTCGGTGCTACAGCTGCACGTCCATTCGCCCTCGTAACGCCGCAACGGATGTCGACTCGCGTTCAGTTCGACCGGCTGTCCCCCCGCCCATAGGGGGTGAGATTCTGCGTCGCCCGCTCGATAATCCTGGCCCGCCCGCTCGTGTTGTCTTGCCCCCACTCAGCACGCCTACCCTCTCAGAGGAGAACCAACGCCAAGCGCATATAGAGGTGCGCATGCCCGGGGTCGTTGGCGATGATTTCGAATGCCCCAAGTGGGGGCTCTCACCAATGTCCGCAGCGCCGCGGCCGAAAGCGACCGGTTGGTCATTGACTGGCTTGCGACCCCGCCCGATCTCTGGAGCGCATTCGATGACGCGATCCGTACGTCGACGGAGCCGGTGCAGGCCGCGACGCTCCAAAAGATTACAGGACAGTCACTCGACGACGCTGGCTTCGACCTGTGGCTGGCGAGCAACGTCCTCCTTGTGGGGCGGGAGGGCGATGGCTACGGTCCTCGCGATCTCTACTGCCCGGCCTGTTATAGACGAGCTGAGAACGAACTAAGAAGCGAAATCGCTCGCGACACTGACGAGCCGCCAGGGGACGACGCTGAAGAGGACGGTCTCTCGAGCTTGGTCGCAGGGTCCCCGCCAACCATCCTCCGCGTCTATCGCGGTAACCAGCAAGCGGACGCTATTGCCGCGTTCGAGCAAGAGGCTTCAGAGCTATCTCGCCTCGGATACCTGCCGTCAACTCAGAACTGGGCGCCAGGTCAATGGGGTCGCGGCGCGTTCTTAGTAGCGTTGCTGCTTTGCATTGTCATCATCGGGATACTGGTCTTCTTGTACATGCTCATCGTCAAGCCAGAGGGAACGCTCACGGTAACGTATGCCCGCATGACCTCACCGCCCGCGTCCCGCCCATCGGCTCTGTCGCCTAGTCAAACTCGTGCAGGCAGGCGTCCACCACGCGGGCAGCGAGCTGAGGGCAGGCCAGTCGCTCCGGTGAGCCGGACGCTAACTGATCGCCTGCGCCAACTCCAGCAGGCTCACGACGCAGGGTTGATCTCGGACGAGGAGTTCACCGCGAAGCGGAAGACGCTCCTAGAGGGGCTCTAGCGGGCCCTGCGGAACTCCGAGGGTGCGCATCGAACCGAAATGCTCGTAATGGGTTCGACGCCCACGATATGGAGTCATCGTGACAGGCAGAAACTCCGGCCTCGGGCTGGTCCAGGATCTCGTGCGCAGCCACGTTAACGGGCCATCCGCGATAGTCTCCGGTGACGCAATTCAACTACCGAAGGGCCGCAAACACCGTCGTGCTCGTGGGGGTCGGAAACGGGGTTTCGGACCTCGACGGGCTCGGCCAGCCACAGCTCAATAGGTCAGCTGGCCCGTTGCGGGTTCTCCCGCCATTCGCCAACCGTCGTGGGGTGCTAGCGTTCCAGCGAACGCAAGAGCCGGACAGGACGGCGTTAGCCGGGGAGGGTTCGTATGGCACTCGGCGGAGGGGCTTCGATCGGCACGGCCGCGCTAGTTGCCCATGGGCTGAGCAAGCGCTTCAAAAAGAAGGTCGCGCTCGACAAGGTGGATCTGGCCATTCCGGTCGGAAGCGTGACGGCACTCGTCGGGCCGAACGGGGCGGGCAAGACGACGCTCATCCGCGTTTGCATGGCCTTCGAGAGGCCGAATGCCGGCGGCGTCGAGGTCGACGGCGTGGACCCCTGGAAGCATCGCAGCGAGGCCTTGCGGCGGGTGGGGTACGTGCCGCAGACGCCTGCCGTATACCGCGGCCTGAGCGTCGAGGATCACCTGGCGATGGCGCGGAGCCTACATTCGGGCTTCGACACCGACTACGCGAGGCGGCGCCTCGACCAGCTCGGCATCCCGCTCGACCAGCGAGCCGACACACTCTCCGGCGGGCAAGCGGCCCAACTCGGGCTGGCGGTGGCGCTCGGTACTCGCGCGAAGGTGCTGCTGCTCGACGAGCCGCTCGCCAATCTCGATCCACTCGCCCGTCGCGAGTTCATCCAGGTTCTACTGGATGCGGTCAAGTCGGACGGTTCGACCGCGCTCCTCTCGTCGCACATCGTGACCGACGTCGAGGACGCCTGCGATCGGCTGGCCATTCTGGGCGGCGGCAAGGTCAGGCTCGACAGCCCGCTCAAGGAAGCCCGACAGACCCACCGACTCACCGAGGCCGATTCGCCGCCTTCGGGCGCGAGTGCCGTGGGTTCGTTCCTCGGTAGGAACGGGAAGACCATCATGACGTTGTGGCGGCTCGCGCCTGACACCGACTTGAGCGCCGGCCCCGGCGAGACGTCGGAGGCAGCCAGCCTCGAGGATGTCGTGCTCGGATACCTCGCCGCGGGGCGAGGCACCGCAGGCCTACAGCTCAACTGAGGGGACGACGATGCTGACCCGGATCTGGCTGACCTTCAAGCAGCACCGCTTTGAGACGATCTCGATCACGGTCGTCTGCGTAGGGTTGACGGCTGCGGCCTTGATCGAGGCCTTTCGGCTCAACTCCCTGAACGTGCCGCTCTCGTGCCTGCAAAGCTATCAAGGCGGGTACCCGGATCCGTCGCAGGGGCCGATTAGCGCGGCCCAGGCGCACTGCAACGAACTCGCGAAGTCGTTCTCCGATATGAAGGGAAGCTTGGACATGAACCTTGTCCAGCTCCTGCTTCTGCTCGTGCCGCTGCTCGCCGGGATCGTTGTGGGGGCGCCACTGGTGGCCAGGGAGATCGAACAAGGGACGGCGCCACTCTCCTGGGCCCTCTCGGGCTCTCGGCGGCGCTGGCTTCTGGGCAAGGTTCTGGCAGGGGTCCTGCTTCTCGCGTCGCTGATGCTCGCGGTGGGTTTGGCCGCCAACGTGCTGGANNATGCCCGCCGTGGTCCTCGCGCTCGTCGTCTGCTTCTTCGCGAGAGCTACGTGGGATGCCGGCATGACCCACTTCGTCCTGAGGCCGTTCGCCGTTGAGCAGGACCAGGACCAGCAGCAGCAGCCGGGGTATGTCGTCTACGGCCCGGGAGGCGGCAGCGCCGATATGAACGTCTACTACAAGTCGTTCATCGACGGCAAGGAAGTCACCGACGCTCAGGTCTATGACTGGTACCAGCAGAACATGGTGTGCACGCCGACGCCGACGCCGACGCCGAGTGCCTCGACCTCTCCTGCCGATTCGAGTTCGCCGGGTGCGTCGGCCACGCCGGACAATTCGAAGATGGGGGACAGCGGCATAGCGTGTCAGGGACCGAACATCGATCCGAGCCACATGCCCCAGCAGATCCCCTACGTCATCCCGGGGCAATGGTACTGGCAGACCGTCGCCCTGGAGTCCGGACTCCTACTCCTGGGATCGTTGTTCTGCGGCGCAATTGCCTTTGTCTGGGTGGATCGGCGGCGGCCCTACTGAGCCGGCCTGGGCGCCCGTGGGCGTGGGGGTAAGAAACCCAGATTCGATCAGCGGCGCGTCCGTGGTATGCGTGGATCAAGCCGCCGAGCAGATCCTGTTGGAGAGCGCCCGAGGCTTCGCCACGATCGTTCCATAGTGGCGATCACGCTGGCGCCCGCTTCTGGCCCCGCTTGCCCGCGACAGGGGCCCCACGTGTCGACCAACGCCCAGAAACGCAGCCGCGAGGGCGAGCGTGCGAGCGGCAATTCGCGGGTCGGGCAACGAGCCAACTCAGGCGCGAACGGCGCACGACCCTTCGACTTGCAATCTGGCCGGTACCGAGCGCGTATGTGACCGAGCAAAGGCAAGCAAACCAAGGAGACCAACATGGCCACCCAGCCCAGCGACGCCGCCATCGGCGCCTAAGGCAGTTGGCTAGATCGACAGCTGCCCACCAGGCAGTGGGAACCTGCGCCTCTGAGACGGCGTCTTGGCCGTGCCATACGTTTCGAATCCAATGCGTATCGCCCGACCTGAGGAGACGACCAATGAACCTTCGCCCGACATTCACCCGGCCGACCAAATCGGTGCTGGCCGGCCTCTTGGTGGTCGCGATCGCAGCGCTGGCGATCGGCTGGACTGCCGGCACGGTGGCTGCGTCAAGCGGCTCGCGAGCAGCCTCGGCCACCGCCGCGCCCAAGGCGGCCGGCGCCGAGGCGCCCGGCGTGCCCACGACGACCTTGCCGCAGTCCGCGGGCGGCATCACCACGTCAAGCGGCACAGCCAGTTCGATCGCCTACCCCGTGACCGGCTACAACTCGCTCGGCGTGGCGCCCCAGGGCACGATCCTGGCCGAGGGTACGGGCACGGCCGACATGAAGGCCGATGGCTCCGACCAGGCGGCGGCGCTCAAGAAGGCCACTAACGCGGCCCTCGCCGATGCCCACGCTCAGGCTCTCGCGGCGGCGACCGCGATGGGTGTGCAGATGCAGGGGATCTATTCGGTCAGCATCGCGTCCACCACGAATTACGCCTACGCAACGCCCGGTTGCCCGGTCCTGCCGATCACCCCCGGCAACACTGGTGCCACCGGATCGGCCGGAAGCGCGCCCGCCAGCCCACCTATCGCCTGCCCCCTGACTACGGAACCGGCGCCTTCGTCGAGCCAGATGGCCGTGACACTGATCGTCGCCTACAAGTACGCGTAGGCGGGAAGCCCGTCGGCCGGTGCTACCTCAACCGGCCTCGGCCTTCTACTTGAGATGGAGGTCGACGCCCAATAGGACGAGGGGCCACAGGAGCACGGCGAGGACTGCCGAGAGGACCGGCATCACTGTGTTCAGATGCGTGAAGAAAGCGTGACTCGACGCGACGACGAGGCCTATGAGGAGATAGATGATGGTGACGAGGGACGAGAAAGCATCGGATCTCATGCCCATTCTCCCAACTGTGCGCGAGATCGGGTCGCGGCCCGACTAACTGCGAGTGTGCTGTATCGGCTGGCCTTGCCCTTGGCTTGTTCTTGCCTGTCGCCGGTCAACTTGCCGAGCCTTGCTCGACCTGGCCCTTGGCCTTGCTGGCGGCGCCATTGGCGCGCAAATCGGGCGTCGCGGTACTCGTCAGGCCTGGCTGCCCGAGTCAGACATGAATCCTCATGTCATGCTCTGAGTCTGGGCTGGATCTGGGCCGGCCGCGAGGATGAGAACCCTCGCCGCGCCGTGGCGGGTAGGCCGATCGACCGCAAGGTCGCCGTGTCGGCGGTCCCAGCATCACGCGCGGCATAGACCGACAACATCACCCGATCGTGAGGATCGGAGATCGATGGGAAGTGTTTGGGTGAGCTGCTAGCCGAGACCTCGAGGAGCAGGCCTGGGGGGCGGTTCGCTTGAGGCTCGATACATGGTTCGTAGGGACCCGACCTTGGCCACTTTGGCCCGCCAGGGGAGACGATGGCGCGCTCTCCGAACCCACGCCTACGATGAGGCCTCGCCAGTGCGACGGGTGACGTCGCGCCGCGTCGCTGAGGTGCCTCGCCGTGTATATCTACTCCTCGATCAGTCGCTTTGGCGCGGCGCTGCTGCGCGTCACCGTCGGGGTCATCTTCGTCTGGGCCGGACTCGACAAGTTCTTCAACAGCGGCACGCCCGGGAACTGGACCGCGCAGGGATTCTTGAAGTTCGCCACCAACGGCACGCTCGGCTGGCCGTTTGTGATAGGCACGCCTGATCCCAAGGCGATCTATAACCCCACCCACGACTTCTGGGTCTCGCTGGCGGGCAATGACGCCGCCATGACGATCGTCAACACCCTCGTCGTCGCCGGTGAGCTTTGTGTCGGCATTGCCCTGATCCTCGGTATCGTCACGCGCTTCGCAGGGTCGATGGGCGCCCTGATGATGGCCTTCTTCTTCCTCGCCGGCTGGAGCTTCTCCAACGGCATCGTAGAGGAGCACGTCACGTACGGGGTGGTCTTGCTCGCTCTTGCCGGTATGGGCGCGGGCAACTACTACGGCCTCGACCGCCTGTTCGGCGATCACGTCCCGGTCCGGTTCCGCAACTGGTTCATGTCCGGCGACCCGAACCCACCGGCGGCGCTGGCAGCGGTCTAGACGGCGGCACCGGCGAGCCCGCCCGCGGTCTAGAACAGGCCGGGTGTCCCTCCCTCGGCGTGGGGCCGAGCATTCGCGGTCACGATCACCCGATCGTGCGAAATGGTCGGGGCGACGCTTGCCGTCAGCGCCCGCGCGCCGATGCGGTCGTCGCGGTACCTGGTCGGTCACCGCGACCGACACGGTAACGGCCACGCTCAAGGGCAGCCAGACCGGCATCGTCGTCAACTGAACCGGACGGCGCGGGGCGCAGACTGCGGACAGAGGCGAAGAGCCGTCGCGATGCAGCCATCGTTACCGTGATGAAGCGTTCTTCACGAATAGCGCCAGTGGGCCCGAATGGGCTGGCCGCTTGAGGCGCGGTCGCTCGTTCCTTCCCAGGAAGACCAGATCTGGCCGCGCGCCGTTGTGCGCAGGAGGAACACTCCACCCGCCAGGGTGGGCTCCGACGTCAGGCCGGGAGTTGGACGAGCCCGATGAGGTTGCCCTCGGTGTCCTTGAACCAGGCGGAGCGGACTTCCGGGCGCGTCGCGATCATCGTCTGGCGATCGAACCCGGGCATGTCGTAGGACTCGAACACGACGCCGCGGGAGCGAAGTTCGGCGACCTCAGCCGCGATGTCATCCACCTGGAACCCTAACTGGGTGTGGCTTCCCGACGCTCGCCCGGAGCTCAGGAACACGAGGAAACGGGCGCCGTCGGCCGCTTCGTAGCGCACGCCTCCCGGCGGGACGTCGGCAGGGACGAAGCCGAGCGT
>PMBR01000081.1 GCA_003152995.1 Chloroflexota bacterium
ACTAGGCGCATCTGATCGATCGCCAATCCGTTGGGGCCCAGGGCACCCACTACGAGCGCGAGCAGCAAGAACGCGCCGCCTGCAAGCCCAACGATCGCCGAATCGACGAACCAGGCGAGTACTCGCCGTCCAATCGATGGTGGGCGCGCTCCACCCGAGTATCTCGGCCTGCGAGAAACATCATCCACCCTCATGCCCCCCGTCCCACCGCGGTCGCCCAAGGTTCGATCGTAACCGTGTCACGGCCCAATATACACACGGGCCTTCCTACTGACGGCGAGAGTCCTCTGCCGTGGGCGAGCGTGCCCTCACCCTGCCCGCCGCTCCCCCCAGAAACACGAAGCCCGCGCTACCTGCCGAAAGGTGCGCGGGCCGGTGTGAGTTTCGAGCTGCTTTGTGGGGCTAGTCGATGCCCCGGTGGACCGGTGTCAGGGCCGGTCGAAGGATGCGGAAATGACCGGAGGCTTACTCGACCTCTGCGTGGGACGGGGCGATGAACCAGCCCACGACCAGAAGGCCGAAGCTTGCGAATGCTGCGATGATCATTTCTTGGCTCCTTCGGCTGAGCTCCTGGGACCCTCGGTCCCGTTTCAATGAATTGAAGTCTATGGAGGGAGTCGGCCGAAATCAGTAGCGCCCGAGTAGACCTTGGGTGACGGGCAAGTGGCGCGACGGTTGCGCTTCGGGACGTTCCTGCTCAGTTAGCCTGGTTCGGCGCCTTCACGGCACCCGAGGACAACCCTTGGGAATCGAAACGGCGCCATCCCCGCAGGAGACGGCGCCGTGCCGTGTCGCAGGTTGCGACGCTCAGGATTGCCAGGCGACCTCGCCGTGTTGCGAGGCGTCGAGCCCGGCTTCCTCTTCGGCCTCGCCGACCCGAAGCCCGACCGCGAAATCCACGACCTTGAGGATGATCAGCGTGGCGACCGCGCTGTAGATCCAGGTTGCGGCGATGGCCACCAGTTGCGTCCCGACCTGTCCCGGGTTGCCGTCGATCAACCCCTTGCTGGCCGAGACCGCCGTCGTCGCGAAAATGCCGGTCAGCAGAATGCCGAGCGTGCCGCCGACGCCGTGCACCGCCCACACATCGAGCGCATCGTCGACCTTGAGTCGCTCGCGCAGCAGAATGGCGCCGTAGCAGACGGCGCCGGCGATGAAGCCGATGATGATGGCCGAGCTGGGATCGACGAAGCCGGACGCCGGCGTGATGCCGACCTCTCCGGCGATCGCGCCCGAGACGGCACCGATGACGCTTGGCGAGCCCTTGTGCAGCCAGCTCATNNAAGCCGAACCAGCCGAACCACAGGATTCCGGCGCCGATCACCGTCAGGCGAACGTCGTGAGGCTCGAAGCGCTCGGACTCACGCCGGACGCGTGGACCCAGCACGAGCGCCGCCACCAGCGCCGCGACGCCGGAGCTGATGTGGACGACCGTCCCGCCGGCATAGTCGAGGACGCCCATGTTGCGCAGCCAGCCGCCGTCGCCCCAGACCCAGTGACAGATCGGCGAGTAGACGAGGAGGCTCCATAGGAGGGCGAAAAGGACGAAGGCCTTGAACCGCTTGCGCTCGGCGAACGCACCGATGATCAGGGCAGGCGTGATGATCGCGAACATCATCTGGAAGAGCGCGAAGGCGGTAGCCGGAATGGTGGCGGCGTACGGCCCGGGAGCGACCCCGACCCCCTTGAGGCCGATGTTGTCCAGGTTGCCGATGATGCCCCAGCCGTTGACGTCCTTGCCGAAGGCCAGGGTGTAGCCCACCAGGACCCAGGTGACGCTGACCAGGGCCAGGATGAACATGCACTGCATCAGGATGCTGAGCACGTTCTTGCGGCGGACCAGGCCGCCGTAGAAGAGGGCGAGGCCGGGCGTCATCAACATGACGAGCGCCGTGGCGGTGAGTACCCAGGCGGTGTCGCCACCGTTGATCACGCCGTGACTCCTTCGCTTCCCAATCGCAACCTGTTGCATGCCGTGACGGCGGCACGGGGAAGCGTATGGAGCCCGGAAGCGGGAATCAGTAACGACCGAGTAACTCTCGGGTAGCGCTCGGGTTGCGTGAGGGTTGTCGTTCGGGACGTGTTGCAGCGACCGGGCCGTGGGCTCCGGTTGGCCGCTTTTCCGGGGCCCTTTGGACGGGCCTCAGACGCTCAGGTTGCCGATCGGTATCGGACGGCAGTGACGCCGCTCGGTCCGATCGTATCGATGGTTAGCCCTGCCAGGCCACCTCGCCGTGCTGCGAGGAGTCTAGGCCGGCCTCTTCCTCGGCCGTGTCGACGCGAAGTCCGACGAAGTGGTCGACGACCTTGAGGATGACGAAGGTCACGACGCCGCTGTAGATCCACGTGGCTGAGACGGCGACGAGCTGGATGCCGATCTGGCCGGGATTGCCGTCGATCAGGCCCTTGCCGGTGAAGATCGCGGTCGTCGCGAAAACGCCCGTCAGGATCGCTCCAAGCGTTCCGCCCACGCCGTGGACCGCCCAGACGTCGAGCGCATCGTCGATCTTGAGCCGCTCGCGCAGGAGGATGGCGCTGTAGCAGACCACCCCGGCCGCGAAGCCGATGATGATCGCCGCGCTCGCGTCGACATAGCCCGAGGCCGGTGTTATCGCCACGAGACCGGCCACGCCGCCAACGACCGCGCCGATGACGCTGGGCGTTCCTTTGTGCAGCCAGCTCATCGTCACCCACGTCAGCGCGGCCATGCCGGCGGCCGTGTTGGTGACGACGAAGGCGTTGGCCGCCAGCTCGTTGGCACCGAGCGCGGAGCCGGCGTTGAAGCCGAACCAGCCGAACCAGAGCAGACCGGCACCGATGACCGTCAGGCGAACGTCGTGAGGTTCGAACCGATCCGACTCGCGTTTGACGCGCGGCCCCAGGACCAGCGCCGCGACCAGGGCCGCGACTCCCGAGCTGATGTGGACGACCGTGCCGCCGGCGAAGTCCAGCGCGCCCAGGTTGCGAAGCCAGCCGCCGTCGCCCCAGACCCAATGGGCGATGGGCGAATAGACCAGGAGCGTCCAGAGGAGCGTGAAGAGGACGAAGGCCTTGAAGCGCTTCCGCTCGGCGAACGCGCCGGTGATCAGGGCCGGCGTGATCACCGCGAACATCATCTGGAAGGCCATGTACGCGGTCCCCGGAATCGTGGGCGCGTAGTCCAGCGGCTCCTTGCCGATCCCGTGCAGGCCAAGGTAGTCGAGGCCGCCGATGAGGCCCCAGCCGTTGACGTCCTTGCCGAAAGCCAGGGTGAAGCCGAACAGGACCCACGTCACGCTGACCAGGGCGAGGATGAAGATGCTGTGCATGATCGTGCTGAGCACGTTCTTGCGGCGAACAAGCCCGCCGTAGAACAGAGCCAGGCCCGGCGTCATGAGCATGACGAGCGCGGCCGAGGTCAGGACCCAGGCAGTGTCGCCGGAGTTGATGGCGCTCGAGGCGGGATTCACGCGGCTGTCTCCTTCGTTCCATGCCGCAACAAACGACCCCTTCGGGTGCGGCCGGGCGAAGCGTACGTAGCGCGCGCGACCCATTCAGTATCGGGCGAGTGACGCTGCGGTAGCGCTCGGGTGACGTGACGGTTGCCGTTCAGAACGGGGGCGGCGGCGGGCGAGACACCGAGCGCGAGAGGCCGGTCGGCCGGGTCCGCGGCAGCCGGCGCGAAAGCGCGACGCGATGCGGCGCGCCGCAGGCTACGAGGCGAGCTGCTCCTCGAACACGATGCGATGCGCCTGGTCAACGCATCCGACCCGGCAGCCGCGGGCGTCCGTGTCCCAGGTGTTGCCGTGGTAGTGGCGCCAGGCGGCGTCGGGGCCGTAGAGCCCGCCGTCGGCGAGCGACTCGCGGGCGATGAGGCGGCAGCCGCAGCCGGCGCAAGTGAGCACGGCCGAGTCCTCGCGGTGGACGGCGCGGGGCTTCGATACCTCCCCGGTCGGCTCGTACTCGTGCAGCTTCACGGCTTCCCTCTGGACTCTGTTGCCTCACAAGGCGCCACTTCAGGCTACGCCATCGCCGGCGCCGTGACGACATCGGCCTCGTGTCGAATTGGTGCTGGATCGGGACGCCGGGCCGGTGCCCGCTCCCGCGACTGCCGCCGCTACGAGCCCAGGCGCGCTTTCGCCGAGGCGAGGGCCGCGGCCACCCGGCGGGGCGCCGTCCCGCCGATGACGTCGCAGCTGGCGAGCGCGCCATCCAGCCCCGCGGCCGCGCGCAGCTCCCCGGGGAGTGCGGCATCGCCCACGATCGTCATCGCGACGCCATCGTCGGAGGCGGCCACGGCCGCGGCGATCGTGGCGTCATCCAGCGCCTCGAGGCCGATCCCTGCCCTCTCCGCTTCCGCGACCAGCGTTCCAACGATCTGATGGGCGGCTCGGAAAGCCACTCCCCGCCGGACGAGAGCGTCGGCAACGGCCGTGGCGGTGACATAGCCCTCCCCCGCCGCGGCCCGCATCCGGTCTCGATCGACCGTCAGGCTCGAGACCATGCCGGCCATGACGCCGAGCGAAGCGTCCAGCGTGGCGGCCGCCTCGAACAACGGCGGCTTGTCTTCTTGCAGATCGCGCTGATAGGCCAGTGGCAGGCCCTTCAGCAAGGCCAGCATCCCCGTCAGCGACCCGATCACACGCGCCGACCGGCCCCGGACCAGCTCCGCAGGGTCGGGGTTCTTCTTGTTCGGCATCATCGACGAACCGGTCGAGAACGAATCCGCCGCCCGGACGAAGCCGAACCGCGGGTTCGACCACCACGTGATCTCCTCGGCCAGCCGCGACAGGTGGATCATGCACAGCGCGAAGGCGGCCAGCGCCTCCACGACGAAGTCGCGATCGCTCACGGCGTCGAGCGAGTTGGCGGTCACGCCGTCGAAACCCAGTTCCGCGGCCGTCGCCTCGCGGTCCAGCGGATAACCGGCTCCCGCCAGCGCGCCGGAGCCGAGCGGCGAGACGTTCGCCCGCCGCCGGCAGTCGGCCAGCCGTCCCCGGTCGCGTTCGAGCATCTCGACGTACGCGAGCAAATGGTGCGCGAACAGCACCGGCTGGGCCGGCTGGATGTGCGTGGTGCCGGGCAGGACCGCCTCACCGTCGCGAACGGCCAGCCCGACGAGCGCGCGCTCCATTCCCACGATCGACGCGTCCAGGCCGTCGATCGTGCGGCGCAGCCAGAGCCGCAGGTCCGTTGCCACCTGATCGTTGCGCGATCGACCGGTGTGCAGGCGCCCGGCCAGGGGCCCGATCCGCTCGCGCAGCGCCGACTCGAGATTCATGTGCACGTCTTCGAGTGCCGGGTCCCAGACGATCGTTCCGGCCTCCACCTCGCTGCGCAGCCCTTCCAGGCCGGCGACGATCTCGGCGACCTCGTCGTCGGCGAGAAGACCGGCTCGCCCCAACCCATGGACGTGCGCTATCGACCCGGCGATGTCGTCGACGGCAAGCGCGCGGTCGAGATCGATCGAGCGGGTGAAGTCGGCTACCCGTTCGTCTGTCGTACCCTCGAATCGACCGCCCCAGAGCCGCATGGATCCTCCTCCGTCGCGCCAATAACCGCATGGTACCGGGTCCGGAGGCGGAAACGCTCGTCGACTCCCTCAGAGGCCGACCGACATCGGTTCCGGGACCGGCGGCATCCGAGCCGTGAGGACACTCGGGAGCACCACGTAGCCCAGCGCCCCGCCGGCCAGGGCGCAAACCGCCCCGCCACCGAAGACGCCCAGGGGTCCCGCGACCGAATACAGGATTCCGCCGAGCAAGTTGGCCACCACGGCGGCGACTCCGAAAGCGGCCGCCTGAAAGAGAGTCTGCCCGGTCGCCTGCAGGCGGCCTGGGAGCAGCTGGGCAATCGACAGCACGAAGGCGACCAGGATCAATCCGAAGAAGACTCCGGACAGCAGGCGCGCAAAGAGAATCGGGGCCGGATCGACCAAAACGATGAAGCTGGCCACACAAGCCGCATACCCGGCCGCCGCGAGAGCCAGGACCGGACGCAGCCCGAACCGCGTGACGAACCAGCCGGCCATGATGAGCCCCGGAACTTCGGCGCCCCACGCGATACCGTTGGAGAGACCCACTTCGGCGGCACCTCCGCCCAGGTCGGCGATACGCACTGAAACATAGGTGGCCGACGCCATCACGCCCACGAAGACGAGCAAGACGGAAGACAGGACCCCCAACAAACGAGGTCGACCGGACAGCGCGTCCCCTACCGAGCCAAAACGTCCGCGTGCCGCGCTCGAATGCGTCCGGCTTTCGAGCGCGCCTTTGGTCCTTCGGTGGCGCTCGCTGTCGCGGCCGAGAGACACCATCTGGGCTGAGAGCACCATCAGCGCCATGATGAAGAGGTAGATGATCGGGGCCGCGACATATCCGGTCCGGCTGTAGATCACGCCACAGACGATCGCCATGACGGCTGCCCCGAAGCTCGACAGCAGCCTCAGCCGGGAGTACTCGCGCGACGCGTCTTTGAGGATGGGCATGGTCATGGCGTCGGTCAGGGCAGAGGTTGGGCCGCCGCCCACGCTGATCATTACCTGGCAGACGATCACCGCCACCACGGGGAGTGGCAGGCTCAGCCCCACGGCGAAGACCGCGGCCGGGATGCAAGCCAGCTGTAGCGCGCGTCGCGGCCCGGTCAAGATGTCACCCATGTGACCCCAGGCGGGCAGGGATAGCGAATAGCCGACCGACCCAAGGCTTGTCGTCAGGCCGATCAGAGCGGGATCGAAGCCCTTGTCTCGGAGCAGCACCGGGACGAATCCGTACAGCACGCCGACGGCAAAGCCGTTCGACAGATAGAGGACCCTCAACCAGCGCATTGATGTGAGATGTTAGCCGCCGCGCGCGGATCGCCTGTCGGCACGCTGCACCGGCGGGATCGCCGGCCGGCCTTGCCTCCGGCCTAAGGTATCGGCCCCAACCGCCGACCCCTCCCTCGATCATGAAGAACTTCACTGTGGCCAAACATGAACATCGACGGCACGCGCCGGTCCGGCGCCGGATGCCCGGCCCGCCCGATCCGGTCGACTTCAACAAGGCCGCGGTGGCTGCGGCGGCGGCCGTCGTGGCGCGGGAGCGCACCCTCACCAGGTCGGCCGCCAAAGCCCACGCGGCCCGCACGGGCCAGGGTCCGAAGGTCGCTCGCCGCCCGGATCCGGGCAAGAAGCTGGACGTCAGGTTCTACCTGAGCCAGCTCGCCGAGCTCAACGTGGAGCTGGTGAGACTCCAGGAATGGATCAAGGCTCGAGGGCTCAAGGTCGTCATGCTGTTCGAAGGGCGCGACGCCGCGGGCAAGGGCGGCGCGATCAAGACGATCTCGGCGCCGCTCAACCCGCGCGTCTGCCGAGTCGTGGCGCTCGGCACGCCGACCGACCGCGAGAAGACGCAGTGGTACTTCCAGCGCTACGTGGCGCAGCTCCCGGCCGCCGGCGAGATGGTGCTGTTCGACCGCAGCTGGTACAACCGCGCCGGCGTGGAGCATGTCATGGGCTTCTGCACGGAGGAGGAGTACGCGGAGTACCTGCGATCCTGCCCCGAGTTCGAGCGGATGCTCCTGCGCTCGGGGATCATCCTGATCAAATACTGGTTCTCGGTCGGCGACGCGGAGCAGGAGAAGCGCTTCCAGGACCGCCTGGCGGACCCGACCAAGCACTGGAAGCTCTCGCCGATGGACGTCATGTCCCGCTCGAAATGGGTCGAATACTCGCGCGCCAAGGACGCCATGTTCTCGGCCACGGACATTCCCGAAGCCCCCTGGTGGGTCGTCGCCGCGGACGACAAGAAGCGCGCCCGCCTGAACGTTATCCGCCACCTGCTGAGCGTCATTCCGTACGAGAACATCGTCGAGCCCAAGATCGAGCTTCCGCCCCGACAGGCCGAAGACGGCTACGTCCGCCCGCCCATCTTCAGCCAGCACTTCGTCCCCGACGAGTACTGAGTCGGGCGCACGGCCGGCAATCGGTGCGGTGGCGCCGCGTGGCCGCGGGGCTCGCGCCAGGGCGTACCATCGAGATGTGTCTGACCAGCTGAACCTGGACCTCACCGGCGACGTCGCGCGGCTGCCGCGCAGCCTGCGGCCGATGATGCCCCGCTCGGCCGAGGCGCCGTTCAACTCCTCAGACCACGTCTTCGAGCCGAGCTGGGGCGGCCGGCGCGCCCTGGCCTTCATCGAACCGGGGCGTGTCGGGCGGCCGAGCCTCAGGCTGGTCGATGCAGACGGACGCGATCTGGCGCCGCATCTGCCGGAGCTGGCATACATCGCGGAGCTCGTCGGCGAGCAGCCCGCGATCCTCGACGGCGAGATAGTCGTCCCGGATCGAGCCGGGCGAATGGATCACGATGCGCTGGCGGGCCGGCTGGCCGATGGCCAGACCACGGGGCTCAGCCCGGTCTATCTCATCTTCGACCTGCTCTGGGCCGGCGGTCGGCCGCTGATCGCCCAACCGCTGGTCAAGCGCCGCGAACATCTGGCCAAAATCGTCACGCCGAGCCCGGAGCTCGTCCTGGTACCGGGCGTGGTGAACGACGGCCTGGAACTGCACTTCGCGGTGGCGCAGCAGGGCCTCGCCGGCGTCATGGCGCGCCATCTGCGAAGCCCGTACCTGCCGGGCCGCCGCAGCGACCTGTGGCGCTGGATCCCGACACAGCCCGGCGAAGTGCCGCTGCACCTGCTGCCCGAACCCGTGGCCGTGCCGGCGCGGCCCGTCCTGGCCCTGATCCAGCGGCTTCCGTTCGACGATTGACCCGAGTCGGGCGCCGCTCGGGCGCCGCTCGGGCCTCGCTCCGGCGCCGCTCGACCGCCGCTCGGGCGCCGCTTCTCTAGCGCGACACGCGGGCAGCCTTCAGAACCTGGCGCAGCCCAACCCGCTGTCCGTACAGAAGCACGCCGGCGCTGTAGATCCGCGCCGCCAGGAAGAGCGCGACCGCGATCGCCGCCAGCATGAAGACCACCGCCAGACCGAACTCCCACAACTGAACGTGGCCTCCGGCGACCCTGGCAAGCATCAGGTACGGGCTGAAGAAAGGCACGTAGGAAAGAACTACGACCCAGGTGTCGGTGACGGACTGGATTGCCACGATCGACATGAAATAGCCGACCATGACCAGCATCATCAGCGGCGAGGTGGCGCTCTGCACATCCTCCTGGCGGCTGACCAGAGACCCGAGCGCGGCATAGAGCAGCGAGTACAGCAGGAATCCGAGGGCGAAGAGGACCATGAAGGATGCCACCAGCGGCACTGTCAGGCCGCTCACAGCGGGCCCCGAATCAGAGCCGCCAAGGACTGCCCGATGGATCGGCCCCTGAACCAGGAGCCCGACGAGCACAGCCCCCAAAATGGCCCCGTATTGGGTCAGCCCCGCAGCGCCGTTCCCGATCACCTTGCCGGCCAGCATCTGCAGCGGTGTCGTGGCGTTGAGCATCAGCTCCATGACCCTGCTGCCCTTCTCCTCGGCCACGCTCATCGCGACCCAGGTGCCGTACGTGATGATCGCCATGAAGATCAGGACCACCAGGCCCGTCGAGAGCAAGCTGGACGACAGCTCCTGATTGATGTTGTTCGTCGTCGCCGTGCCGGACAGGCTGACCGGCAGGACGGACCATTTCGCCGGCGCGAGAACGGCGGCCGTCGATGTGCCCGCCCGAGCCAGCCTGTCTTCGATCGCCAGCGAGTAGACGGCGTTGCCTATGGTCTGGGCCTGCCGGCCGTCGGCCGGCATGTCGGTCCGAAGAGTGAAGACGAGATCGCTGCTGGCCGGGTCGCGGTCGACGATCAACAGCGCGTCGAACTTGCCGCCCTGCAGATCCTGCTGGGCGGCCGAGAGCTGACCGCCCGCCAGCCAGCTCAACGCGTAGCCACCAAGCAGGCTCGAGCCGGATGTCGCCGTCCCGTTGAGCGACTGGTCCAGGACCGTTGGGGCGTCTGATGGGAGGCCGGATGCCAGGTCTACCACCTCGATCCTGGTCTGGCTGCCGCCGGCCACCTTGTCGATCAGGACAGGCGCTTGCGTCGCCGCGAAAGCAAGGATGGCCAGCAGGACCGTGCCGATGACGAAGCTGCGGCTGCTGGCCCGGCTGCGGAACTCGCGGACCGAGATGTACCAGGCGTTGGGGAAGAGCGTTCGCCAACCGGTCATGCGTACACCGCCTTGGGAGCGAGCGTTCGTTCGCTCGTGTCGATCTGACCCACGTGCTCGATGAAGATCTCCTCGAGCGATGGATCGGTGATCTCGAAATGCAGGATCCGGCAGCGACGGCCGAGCGCCTCCTGGAGCACCAGCTCCGGGTCATGGCCGGACGCCACCTCCGCCTCGGTGTAGTCCTGCCCGCGCCGCGAGACGCGCACGCCATCGATCGTGGCGAGCCAGGCGATCTCGGGATCGCCGTCGACCGCGATCCTGACCATCTGACGCCCGCTCGATCGGCGCACATCGCGGACCGTGCCGCCGACAACCACGCGGCCACGATCAAGGATCGCGATCGACTGGCACAGTTCCTGGACGGTCTCCATCTGGTGAGTGGAGAAGATCAGCGTCTTGCCCCGGTCCTTCATCTCCAGGAAAGCCTCTTTGAGCAGCGCCACGTTCACAGGATCCAGGCCGGTGAACGGCTCGTCCATCAGCAGCACCTGTGGGTCGTGGAGGATGGCCGCGATGAACTGGATCTTCTGCTGGTTGCCTTTGGAGAGTTGCTCGGCGCGCTTGTCGGCATATTCGGGGATGCGGAAGCGCTCGAGCCAGTCGCGCGTCTCCTGCTCGGCCTTCTTGGGCTTCACGCCGTGCAGCTTGCCGAAGAACGTGAGCTGGTCGATGACCTTCATCTTGGCGTACAGACCGCGCTCTTCGGGTAGATAGCCCCACGTGTCGCGCGAGACCTCGGTGTTGAGTCGCCCGTTCCACGCGACCGTTCCAGAATCGGGTCGCAGAATATCGAGGACGATCCTCATTGCCGTCGTCTTGCCAGCGCCGTTTGCGCCGAGGAAGCCGAAGACCTCACCCGGCTTGATCTCGAGCGAAACGTCGTAGAGCGCTTGGACCTCGCCGAAGTTCTTCGAAACCGAGTCGATGACCAGGGACATCATGTCTCCCAATTGACGGCCGAGACACCTGTTGGACCCGGCTCTCGACCGACTTGTTCGATTATCGGCCCTCCGATCGATCCGCCGACGGGCTGTGGAACAGGAATTGGGACGTTCTGGGACGACGAACCCGTGGTCGCATGCCGCGACGGGCCCGGTTCACAGGCGTCGCCGGAACCAGACTACGCCGGCCAGGTAGCTGAGGCCAACCACGACGGCCATCAGCGCGAACTGCCAGTTATCCCGGCCAATGAACTCGGTGACTAGGTAGCCCCCGACCGCGGCCAGCGCCGCGCAAGTTGCCGCCAACTCCATGGCCCTGGAGTGGATCAGACCCCAGCGTTCGTCCACCGGATTGCCGGCCAGCGTCCCGATCGTTTCGTTCCGAGTCTGAAATACGAAGAGAAGCCCGACATAGCCCGCGAGAATCGCGAAGCCCGCGACCGCGCTCCAGACTGGTGCGCCCTGTTTGAGAACCGCGACCATGATCAGGACGCCCGCTGCCAGGCCGGCTATGACCGTGGACAGGGCGCGGCGCCGCGGGGGCTTAGCTCTTGTCGTCGTCACGGAATATCTCCTCCACCCGCCTGTCGAAGAACCTGCCGATGGCGAAGGCCAGCGGCAGCGACGGCAGGTACTTGCCGGTCTCGATCGCGTTCACGGTCTGGCGAGAGACGCCCAGCTGCTTGGCCAGGTCGCCCTGACTCAGGGCTCTGTCCTCGCGCAATTTGCGGACGTCGTTCTGCATAGCTGTCAAGTTAGCTTGACAACCACCAGCTGTCAAGTCCCCTTTACAGGCGGTTACCGGCGGGCCGGTGCGGTCGCGCTACGGGCGGCTGCCCTCGCCCATCAGGCGACCCAGGGCTCGTGACGGATGGCCCGATAGGCGTCGGCGACGAGGGCCGGCGAGAGGGCGATGATCGCGACAAGGAGCCAGTCGAATCCATCGAGCTGCGTGGCCTGGAATGCGTCGGACAGGGCCGGTATGAACGGGATGACGACCTGAATTGCGACGCAGAGGAGTCCCCCGGCCAGCAGAAGCATGTTGGGCCTGCGCAGGAGCACCGGGAACGCGAGACTCCTGTTGGCGTTGGCGCGAACCACCTGGCCCACCACGAGGGCCGTGTACGCCAGCCACCGAGCGTGCTCGAAGTCCGGACTGTGGCGCTCGATCAGGTACAGCGCCGCGAAGGCGCTGAAGCCGCCGGCGAGGCAGATGCGGGCCAGGATCGACCAGTCCAAGAGTGGCTTTGTGCGCGGCCGGGGAGGTCGATTCATCGAACCCGGCTCTTCGGCCTCGCCGGCGAAGGAGACCGCGGTCAGCATGTCGATGAAGACCTCGAGCCAGAGGATCTGGATCGGCAGGAGCGGCTGGCTATAGCCGGCGAGTGTGGCGATGAGGATGAAGCCCAGCATCGCCACATGGGTCGAAACCAGGAATATGAGGCCCTTCTGCACGTTGGCCACCAGACGGCGCCCCTCGCGCAGCCCGTACATCAGCGTGACGAACGAGTCGTCGCCCAGGACCAGGTCCGAGGCCTCGCGGGCCACGGCGGTGCCACTCCCCATCGCGACGGCCACGTCCGCGTGATGAAGCGCCGGGGCGTCGTTGACGCCGTCTCCGGTCACGGCCACGGTCCGGTTGGATGACCGCGCGACGTCCACGATCCGCAGCTTCTGCTCGGGGATTGCCCGGGCCACGATGTTCAGCGTGGGCAATTCAGCAGCCAGGCGAGCGTCATCCCACTCGGCCAGCTCCGGACCGGTCACGACCCGCTCGTTCGAAAGGCCAGCGTCGGCGGCGATGGCGGCCGCGGTGGTCGGGTGATCGCCGGTCACGATGAGGGGCTGGATGCCGGCGGCTTTGGCCAGGATCATCGCCTCCCTGATCCCGGGCCTGATCCGATCGGCGAAGGCGAGCACGGCCAGGGGCAGCCAGGCCTCCCCGTCGCGGCGGCGGGCCAGCAGCAACAGGCGTTCGCCGGCCTCTGCTCCGCTCTCCACAAGGTCGTGCCAGGCCTTCAGCTGCGCTGCGTTCAGCGCGGGGCACATTTCCAGCACTGCCTCCGGCGCGCCCAGCGCCAGCTCTTCCTCGGCCGACTCGCCGTCGGGGGTCTGCGTTCGAGCGCGGGTCCGCGAGTACGGTCGCTCGTCGCTGACCGGATCCGCGTCGATGAGGTCGGCCGGATCGAGTTCCAGGACCACCGCCTGCTCGGCCAGGAAACCGAATAGCGACCGGCTGAACGAACCCGGCTTTGAGCCCGTGGCGACGCTCCAGGCGTCCTCCTCGGCTCGAACGGCGAGGATCGCAAGCTCCGTCAATCGGTCGCGGCCCGCGACGGCTCCATCCGGCGTTCGAATCGCGGCCAGGGCCAGCCGGTTCTCTGTCAGAGTGCCGGTCTTGTCCGTGACGATCAGGTCCACGGAACCGAGCGTCTCCTGGGCCGAGAGGCGCCGGACGAGGACTTTCATCTTCAGCAGCCGGTATGCGCCCAGCCCCAGGATCACCGCCACAAGCGCGGGCGGCTCCTCGGGGATCGCCGCGATCGCGGCAGATACGCCAGCCAGCACGTTCTTGCCGGCTTCGTTGCCGCGCAAGAAGCCGAGCCCGACCACGATGGCGATGAGCCCGATGGCGACGACCAGCAGGATGCGGACCAGCCGGTCCATCTCGCGCTGCAGCGGCGAGCGGCGGCGCTCGCGGCCGGCCAGGGCCGCAGAGATGCGGCCGAACTCGGTCGATAGGCCGGTCGCAACGACCACGCCCTCACCGCGCCCGCTTACGACCGCGGTTCCGGCGTATGCGAGGGAGTGGCAATCGGCCAGGGCCGCACCGTCCGGATCGGGCTCGGTCGACGCCGGCTCAGGCAGCGACTCGCCGGTCAGGACGCTCCGATCCACGGACAGCGCCTCGGCCCGCACCAGCCGCAGATCAGCCGGCACAACGTCGCCGACGCGGAGCAGGACGAGATCGCCCGGGACGAGATCGCGCGTCGGCACGTCCTCGACCCGCCCGCCGCGCCGAACGCGGGCAGACGGAGCCGCCGCCTCGCGCAAGGCCTCGAGAGCCTTCTCGCCGCGGTATTCGGTGACCACACTGGAACCGACGATCGGCGCCAGGATCACCAGGACCAGCAGTCCGTCGCGAACCTCGCCCAGCGCGATCGCCAGACAACCTGCGATGAACAGGAGAACGATGAACGGCTCGCGGGCGCCGTCCCAGATGAGCCGCAGCAAGGACGTCTTGCGCGCAACTTCGAGCTCATTTGGACCGAACCTGACAAGGCGCGCCGAGGTCTGTTCTGGTGTAAGGCCCGTTGCCGCGTCCGTGTCGAGCTGCGTCAGGACGGCGCCCGAAGCCATCTGGGCAGCGGAAACGGGCAACTCAAAGGGAATGCCGGGGGCCGGCGCCCCGGTCCGGGCGGAGAGGTTCATGGCAACCTACTCGACTCGAGCCGGGTCCGCTGCTCGGTTGTCACGCTCCTGGACGTCCGCCCCGACGCCGCACTTAGAATGAGGCATGAGTCAGAGTCCCGCAAACAAGCCATTGAACATAAACGCCGATCGAACGGCCGGCCGGCTCACGATCGAATGGGCCGACGGGCACCGCAGCCAGTTCGACGCCGTGACCCTGCGCCTGCTCTGCCCCTGCGCTTTCTGCCAGGGCGAGGCGGGGCGGCCCGGCTGGCTCGACACCAACCCGACGCTCAGCTCGATCCAGACGCAGCTCGTAGGCGCGAGGCTCGTCGGCTCCTACGCCGTAGCACCGACGTGGGCAGACGGCCACGACACGGGCTACTACGAATTCGAATCGCTGCGGTTCCACTGCCCCTGCACGGAATGCACGGCAGCGCGCCGCGAACCGTCCTAGGCTGGCAGCCAGAACAGCCGTACAGGTAAACGTCAATTCCGAAGGAGAGCGAATGATCGTCACCACGACCCCCTATCTCGCGGGTTACCGGGTCACAGAGACAAAAGGCCAGGTCTTCGGCCTCGTCGTGCGAAGCCGCGGCTTCGCCGGCAACTTCGCGGCCGGCCTCCGCTCGCTCGTGGGCGGCGAGATCCACGAGTACACCCAGCTGCTCGAGGACACCCGGCGCCAGGCGCTCGACCGAATGGTGCAGAACGCGACCCTGATGGGCGCCAACGCGGTCCTGTCGATGCGCTTCGACTCGTCGGAGATCGGGTCGACGATGTCCGAGATCGTGTCGTACGGCACCGCCGTCGTCGTGGTCCCGGACTCGAGCGCAACCACGTCCGCCGAATAGAAGACGACGCCGGATCGTCGGGCAGCTGCCGGCGCCGCTCCCCTTCAAGTGAGCGAGCGGCGCCGTCGGAGCCAATCGGATGCCGGATCTCTATGTTTGGATCGCCTGGGCGATCGCCGCCCTCGCGTTCCTTCTGGGTACGCAAGTCCTTGGCGTGGCCGGCCTCCTGGCCGCCCTCATCGTCGCTCTGTGCGTGCTGACGTTGACCGCTGCGGCGCTGGGGCGGCGCGCTCGCGGCCGCCAGACCCGGCCTGATCCGCGCTTCGAAGCTACCGACGAGATCTTCCGGGACCCGAGCAGCGGGGTTCCAACGCGGGTCTATGTCGATCGGCGGACCGGTGAGAGGCGCTACTGGAAAGCCCGTGATCGCGCCGGGCGTTGATTCGGAACTGGAGGGACAAATGCTGCCCACGTGGATACGGTGGCTCGCCTTCGGGGTCGGGGCGTTCCTGATCCTGGGCGGGTTCGTCGCTGCCACGGCCGGCGAGGCGTTCGCCGGTGCCGAGGCGATCGTCTTCGGTGCGGTAGCGATGATCGCCTCAATCCTGCAGCGGCCCCGCTACCGCTCCAACGCGGCCGAGCTCGGGCACGAGGATGCGGGACCCGGCGGCGGCGAGGACGGCCCCCTCGAGCCGCGCTTCCTGCCGACCAATGAGGTCTTCATCGACCCGACGAGCCGCCGGCTGATGCGGGTCTTCGTGGATCCCAGATCCGGGGAGCGCAGGTACCGGGCCGAAGGCTGACTAGGACGGATCGGGCCGAAGGCGCGGCCGCGAGGCTCACACCGGGCGCCCCCCCTATTGCGCCCAGCGCCCGCCCGGAGAGAATGGGCCGATACACGCGGCGTGGCGGTCTGACAAGCGGCCCCATACTGACGCGAAGCCGCCACAAGCACCGGGGAGAAGCTACGGCAATCGTTCGCAGGAACTCGGCATCGACGGGCTCGGTCTCACAGGAGGCGAGCTCCGAGTTCCTGTACATAAATCGCGAGCTCAGTTCGCTCGAGTTCCACCGGCGGGTCCTGTTCGAAGCCAACGACGACCGCAACCCGCTCCTGGAAAGAGTGAAGTTCCTGGCGATCTTCGCCGCCAACATCGACGAGTTCTTCCAGATCCGGGTTTCCGGTCTCATGGAGCAAGCGGAGGCGAAAGCCACGCCCTCCAACCCCGGCGACAAGCCTGCGGCGGAGCAACTGGCCGCAATCCGAACTCGGGTCCGCGAGATGCTGCTGGAGCAGGGCGAAGCCTTCGAGCGAGTCTGCGCCGCTCTGGGCGAGTCAGGCATCTCGATCGTGGGCTACGACGAGGTGCCCGAGCACCACGAAGCCCTGCGGCAGCGCTTCACCGAGGAGATCTACCCCGTGCTGACGCCGCTGGCCGTGGACCCCGGGCATCCGTTCCCCTACATCAGCACCCTCAGCCTGTCGCTCGCGATCCGGATCGAGGACCCCGACGACGGTGAGGAGCGCTTCGCGCGCGTCAAAGTGCCGTCGCTGCTGTCGCGCCTCATTCAGATCGAGCCGAGCAAGTTCGTCCTGGTCGAGGAGGTCATCGCCGCGAACCTGGACATGCTCTTCTCGGGCATGACGATTCGAGAGACGCACCTCTTCCGTGTCACCAGAAACGCCGATTTCGAGCTCGAGGAGGACGAGGCGGACGACCTTCTTCTGGCGATCCAGGAGGAGCTCCGGCGACGCCGCTTCGGCGATGCCGTGCGGCTGGAAGTAGACAGCGGCATGCCCCCATCCATGCGCCAGATCCTGGAGCGCGGCGTCGGGGTGAGCCCCGAGGACTGCTACGAAGTGGGCGGCATGCTGGACCACACCAGCCTGATGCAGCTCGCCGGTCTGGATAGACCGGACCTCAAGCTCCCGCCGTACACGCCCGTCGTGCCGTCCCGCCTGGCTCCGCCGGACGAGGACGAACCGGCCGATGTCTTTGCCGCAATCCGGGCCGGCGACATTCTGGTCCACCATCCCTACGAAAGCTTCGCCGCATCCACACAGATGTTCATCGCGCAGGCGGCGACGGACCCGGAAGTCCTGTCGATCAAGATGACGCTGTACCGGACAAGCGGCGACTCGCCGATCGTGCGCGACCTGATCTCGGCAGCAGAACGCGGCAAGCAAGTCGTGGTCCTGGTCGAGATCAAGGCCCGCTTCGACGAGCAGGCCAACATAGATTGGGCCCGCAAGCTCGAGCAGGCCGGGGCGCACGTCGTGTACGGGCTCGTAGGTCTAAAGACACATTCCAAAACGAGCCTGGTGGTCCGCCGCGAGGGCACAGCGCTGCGCCGCTATGTGCACATCGGGACCGGCAACTACAACCCGGGCACCGCCCGCCTCTACACCGACCTGGGACTGTTGTCGTGCCGGCCGGAGCTGGGCGCGGACGTGAGCGACCTATTCAACGTCCTGACCGGCCTGTCGCGGCAGCGCGATTTCCGGCGCCTGATAGTGGCGCCGATGAACCTGCGCGACTGGATCCTGTCGATGATCGAGCGCGAGTCGAGCTACGCCCGCGCCGGCAGACCTGCGCACATCATCCTCAAGCTCAACTCGCTGGTCGATCCCGCCTGCATAGCCGCCCTCTACGCCGCGTCCCAGGCCGGCGTCGAGATAGACCTCCTCATCCGCGGCATATGTTCTCTCTGGCCCGGCGTACCGGGCGTGAGCGAGGGAATCCGCGTCCGCTCGATCGTCGGCCAGTATCTGGAGCACTCGCGCATCTTCAGCTTCGCCAACGACGGCCGGCCCGAGTGGTACATCGGCTCGGCCGACCTGATGGAGCGGAACCTGGACCGGCGCGTGGAGGCCATCGTTCCAGTCGAAGACCTCGAGGCCCAGGAGAAGATCCGCTTCCTGATCGAGGTCATGCTCTCGGACGACCGCCGCTCCTGGCAGCTCGGCGCCGACGGGGCCTACCATCGGACCGAGGAACTGACCGGCGTTCCGGGTACGATCGACACGTTCGAAACTCTTCAGGCGCGAGCCAGGGTCACCGACGCGGTCGAGTCCGTCGCGCCCCGCCGGCCTCACGCTGGAGCGGGCTCTCTCGATCCAAGGGCATAGCCGAAATCCGAGGGGAATGGCCGAATGATCACCGGGCGGAAGATCGAGGTCGAGATGAAGTACCAGCTCAGGGCGCCGGACAGCGCCGACCGCTATCTGGTCGCGCCCGAGCTGGCCAAGTTCAAGCCGGTCGGTCAGGTCCGCGTCGTGCAGATCGAGGACCGCTATGTGGACTCGGCTGACTGGGCTCTGTCGCGTGCCGGCTTCGCAACACGACTGCGTCGGGTTTCGCGCGAGACCGTGATCGGGCTCAAACGCCAGGGCAAGCCGCAAGGCCGGCTCCACCGTCGTGAGGAACTCGAGGGGCCCGCGGACCCGGCCACGTCGCCCGCTGACTGGCCTGCCTCGCCGGCACGCTCGGTCATCATGGAGTTGTGCGGCGAGGCCCCACTCATCGATCTCTTCACGATTCGCCAGGTCAGGCGGGTCCGCCGGCTCGAATGCGGCGCCACGACGGCCGACCTCAGCGTGGATCGGGTCGAAGTCTTCGTCGACGGCCGGATGCTGACCAGGTTCGACGAGCTGGAGGTGGAGCTCGACGGAGGATCCGAGGAGCCTCTCCAGGCCCTGGGCCAGATTCTCGACGGCGACGACGGCCTGCGCCGGTCCTCCCGATCCAAGCTGGACAGGGCGGTCAAGGCCATCGGCAAGACCCTCACGACGATGCCCGAGGAGACCCAGCGGCGCTGGCGTGAGGCGCCGACCGAGATGTTCGGCCTTCTTCGCCCACGGCCTACGCCTGCCGACCCGGCCACTACAGCCACGGATGCGGCCACAGAGGCGACCACGGATGCGGGCGGACCGACATCCGCCCCCGACCCGGGCGTGGACGGCGCTCCGCCCGACGTTTCGACTCACCCGCAGCTCGAAGGGGCTTCGGTTGCCGCCAGGCCGGGCCCTCGGACCCTGGGAGTCCTGCCCGACGACAGCCTGCCAGAAGCGGCCCGCAAGGTCATCAAGTTCCATTTCGGCAAGATGCGGGCCAGGGAGAAAGGGACTCGCGACGGGTCCGACCTCGAAGATCTCCACGACATGCGGGTTTCCACCCGCCGGATGCGCGCCGCCTGGCGCATCTTCGACGACGCCTTCAAGCCGGGCCGAACCAGGAAGCTGCGCCGCCGGCTGCGGGTGATTGCCGATCGACTGGGCGCGGTCCGCGACCTGGATGTGCTGATCGAAGGCCTGGAATCGTACCGGCTCGGGCTCGATCCGGATCAGCGACCCGGGCTCGAACCCTTGCTGGCGGTGTGGCGACGCCAGCGCACTTCGGCCAGGGATCTTCTGATTTCCGAGCTGGACTCCCGTCGCTACGCCTCTTTCGTCGAGGACATGAAGGAGTTCCTCGACGCGGGCGCCAACGAGGCCGCGACGGTGGCCTCCCCCACCCTGCCGCACCGCGTGCGCGACCGCGTGCCGTCGCAGATCTGGGCCGCCTACGAGGCCGTGCGAGCCTACGAACAGGTCCTGCCGTGGGCGGACGTGGAGACGATCCATCAGCTCCGGATCGCGACCAAGTGGCTCCGCTACGACCTGGAATTCTTCGGCGAGACCCTTGGCCCGGATTCGGCGCATCTGCTGGCCAGGGTTGTCGCCCTCCAGGATTACCTCGGCTGCCTGAACGACGCCGACGTTGCGGCGAAGCTGTCCCGCGACATCCTCGTGGCCCGCGCCGGCGAGCTTTCACGCACCGAGACGGAAGCGAT
Organism: Chloroflexota bacterium; assembly: GCA_003152995.1. Taxonomy (GTDB): domain Bacteria; phylum Chloroflexota; class Limnocylindria; order Limnocylindrales; family CSP1-4; genus Fen-1039. The sequence continues at coordinate 20,104 of PMBR01000081.1, forward strand.
CGGCGCGTACCTTCACTCCCGAGAACGGGAGCTGGCGCGCCGGAGGAAGGCCCTGGGCCCGGTCTGGCGAGCAGTCACCGGAGCGCCGTTCCGGCGCGCCCTGGGACGCGCGGTGGCAGCCCTTTGAACCAGCCGTCGGCGCCAAGTCTCACCTTCTCACGACACGAATCCTGCGTCTGTCCGAGGATCTGCCGGTCTTGATCGAGATCGTGGACGAGGAAACCAGGCTTCGAGCCGTCCTGCCCGAGCTCGACGGCATGGTCGGTGACGGCCTGATCACCCGCGAGAAGGTCGAGGTCTTCGCCTATCGCGGCACCGCTCCGGCCGCGGAGTAGCCGGGCCGGACGTTCGCCGGGTCCCGAAACAGTCCGACTCCAGCTCATTCGTCTCGGCTGGATTCGGACGCACGTTAACCGTGGGTTCACCGGCTGATGACCGTGGCGACGCAGAGTGGCTTCATGGAGCTTCTGCCGCGCGATTGCCGAACCATCGCCACGTTCTGCATGCCGCCGGCAGCCATCCAAGCCGACTGCCCGCCCGGGGCGCCTGCCGGGCTCCGTCACCGATCAGAGGAGATCTATCGACGATGCCCGCGATCGAAACGCAGACCCCGACTCAGCCGACCCTGGCCGATCGGATCGCCCTGGTCCGCGCCCAGCTGGCCCCGATTCGCACCCGCCGGGCCCTCCTCGACTCGTATCGCCGCGAGTCGCTCTGCCGCCTCGCCTCGCCCGTCCCAAACGGAGGATCGGCCGTCGAAGTCCTCGATATCGCCTACGCCCTGTGCTGGGCGGAACTGGCGCCGGAGGAGGGACCGACGGATCCGAACGAATACCCATAGTGGGAGTGCCGTATGAATAGCCCGGCCCAGACGCTCCAGCCCTCACCCGACTATTACGTTCGGGCACTCGCGCTCTGGCCACGCCTGGAGCCGCCGCGGCTGGAACACGTTCGCCACGATCCGAATCTCATGGCTGTTCGAATCTCACGCCGGACGACGCTTTCCATGGAGGCCATCCTGGCCCTGCTGGTCGACTGCCACCACGAAACAGTATCCCCGGCCGACGGCCGGTAGCGGAACCTCGCGGCGTGGCAGGATGGATCGAGGGCGGCGACGGTATCCTTGCGGGGCGGAAGGGCGACTTTGCGCCGTCGCCATTCCTGAACCCAGTGCTCGCCCGCGCCGTTTGGGGTTCCAGGGTGCAAGACCAGGATCATTCCGCCGCTCGCGGTCACCGCGACGTGTTCGACCGCGAGCTTCGTGAGGTCAAGGAAGCCATCGTCCGAATGGGCGAGCGCGTTGCTGCTGCCATCGACGCCTCGGTCGCGGCATTGACGGCCTCGGACGTCGCCGCCGCCCGGGCTGTGATCGCCGCCGACGGCGCCATCAACGACGCCCAGGCGGATTTGAACTCGCTGATCATCACGACTATTGCCACCCAATCGCCCGTGGCCCGAGATCTGCGCTTCCTGATCGCCCTGGCTCACGTTTCCTACGAGTTGGAGCGGATCGGCGATCACGCCGCCGGATTAGCCAAACGTGTGACGCGCCTGGGCCCCGGAACGACCGTTGGCGTCGACAGCCTGGCCAGGATGGGCGAGCTGGCGAGCGATCTGCTGCACGGAGTCCTGCGCGCCCTGGTCGACCTCGATCAGGAGGAAGCGCGCCGAGTAGCCTGCGGGGACGACGAGATCGACCGGCTCTACCACGCTTACTTTGATCGCGCCCTGGCGCGGATGCGCGCCGACCCGAGCTGGGTCGACAAGGGCGCCCACCTGCTGTTCGCCGCGAAAGACCTGGAACGAATTGGCGATCGCGTGACGAACATCGCCGAGGAGGTCGTCTTCCTGGCGACCGGCGAGGTCGAGGATCTCAATCCGTAGCGGCGCTCGCACGGAGGCGCGACGAGTGCGATGATCGCTCCGTGAATTCCCAGTCCGAGGTCCAGCTCCATCTTCTGCGCCACGCCCACGCCGGCGATCCGATGAAGTGGTCCGGACCTGACGCGATCCGGCCGCTGTCCGAGAGAGGCCGTCTCCAGGCCGAGCGACTCGGCATGTTCCTCTTGCAGGCAGGCTTCCAGCCGGACGCGATTGTCAGCTCACCCAGGGTTCGCGCCGTGGAAACGGCCCGGCTTGTGGCGGCAGCCCTCGGGCTCCCGGTCCGCGTCGACGATGCGCTCGTCGGACCACTCGACATCGACGCTCTGGAGGCGTTGTTGGGCGCGTCGGGCGATCCGCAACGGCCCCTGCTGGTGGGCCACGATCCCGATTTCAGCGAGCTCGCCGCAGCCCTGACAGGCGCCCCCGAGCTTCCGGTTCGCAAGGGAGCGCTGGTGCGGATCGACATTGCGCGCCCGATCGAGGCCGGGGCGGGGCTACTTCGCTGGCTCCTGCCGCCCGACCTTCTGTCGGTCCGCGACTGACCGCCGGGGCGCGACGCCAGGCGCCACCATATTGACGGCCGACCAGGCGGCGGTATGCTCGCCATCGTCGCAGGTGCACCGGGGTCGGGAGTGCGCGCCGCCGCCGCGACAGTGAAAGCAAAGAGGTTCTCGATGGCCAAGGGTCGCAAGGGCAAGTCCGATGGATCGGAGCCGAAGGCTCCCAGCGCCGCGCCAAAGAAGAGCGCCGCGCCCGAGAAGGCCACGACCAAGGCGGGGCGGGAACTACGCAAGCTTCTGCAGCGGCTCGAGGTAAAGCTCGCCGACGCGGCCAAGGCCGAAGCCAAGCGGGTGCGGAGGCTGGAGGAAGCCCGCTGGCGCCGGCAACGTCTCGAGTTCTCGGTGGACGAAGCCCGGACCGCTGCCGCGGTTGAGCCGGGCGCGGCGGCCGCGAAGCCGGCGAAGACTAAAGCGCCTCGCAAGACGAAACCGGCGCCCGAAAAGAAGACCAGGGCGAAAGCCAAGGCGGCGCCCGAACCGAAGAAGAAGGCGGCGGAGCCGAAGACCAAGGCAGCTCGCAAGCCCAAGACGAAGGCAGACGCTCCGCCGGCCGCGGCCGCCGATGTCGCTCCGAGCGCTCCGGCCGGCGAGGTCGCCCCGGGCGTCGAAGCCGCTCCAGCCGGGCCGGCCGCCGATGTCGCTCCCGCCGCCCCCGACGGCGCAGCGGTCATCGAGGCCTACTGCCTGCGCGAGAAGCGACGCGTCCAGATGCTCGACCCCAAACCTGTTGTCACGGCCAACGGTGGTTCCGCACTCTCCGGCACGTGCCCGAGCTGCGGTGCCTCCCTGTACAAGCTGGTCGGCCGAACCGCTCACTGACTCGCCGAAACCAGCTCCGGCAGGCGGCTGGCTCGCGCCGTTCGCGTCTATGCTCCCGGCCGCGCCTCGGGTGTCGCGCCGTTCGTTCGCGTCTATGCTCCCGGCCGCGCCTCGGGTGTCGCGCCACCGACGGCGGCCGGGGAAGTCGTGGCCGGGGAAGTCGTGGCCGGGGAAGTCGTGGCCGGCGCCAGTGGGATCGTGAACGTGAACGTGGAACCCTCGCCCTCCTCGGATTCCACCCAGATGCGCCCGCCGTGCGATTCGACTACGTGGCGAGCGATGGAGAGGCCCAGACCGGTGCCGCCGCGGCCACGGACTCGGGCCCTGTCCACCTTGTAGAAACGTTCGAAGATGCGGACCCGGTCGGTCGCCGGCACGCCGATGCCTGGGTCGCGGACCCAGACCAAAACCTCGCCTTCTCCCTCCCGGACACCCACGACGACCTCGCCGCCTTCGGGGCTGAACTTGACGGCGTTGTGGAGCAGGTTGATCAAGACCTGGCCGAGTCTGTCCTCGTCGCCGCGCACCGGCGGGACTCGGTCCGGCAGGTCCAGGACGACCTTGAGCCCCTGCCGCTCGGCAAAGAGTTTGAGCCGCTCCGAGTTGGACCGGGCCACGCGGATCAGATCGACATCGTCCAGAAGCAGCTGCACAGTTCCGCTCTCGATGCGGGACAGATCGAGCAGCTCGTTGACCATCTGCGTGAGATGACCCGTCTCGATCTCGATCTTGGAGATTCGATCACGCAGGCGGGGCGAGGCGGATTCAGCCTCCCTCGCGGCGGTCTCGGCGAGCAGGCTGATAGTGGTCAGAGGCGTTCTCAACTCGTGTGACAGGTTGTCGATGAATTCCGCGCGTATTCGCTGCAAGCGCCGCAACTCGGAAACGTCTTCCAGGACGAGCCACACTCCCGAGACCGGCGAGCGGCGAGCGCGTACGGTGACCGTCGGGGCGCCGCTGGAGCGGACGATGAGTTCGCCGTTGGCCGAGCCGAACTCCATGGCCGTCCGCGCTATCCCCTCGATTCGGGCATCGACAAATGCCTCCAGCGCCGAGCGGCCCGTCATCGTGCCGGGGCGGCGTTCGAGGATGACGTAGGCCGCCCCGTTGGCGAACTCGACGGTCAGGTCGTCCCGCAGACGCACCACCCCCGCCTTCAGGAGTTCGGTCAGGTGAATGGTGTCCTGGCCGGCCTGCTCCGCCTGCCAGCGAGCGTCGGAGGCCGCCTCCAGGGCGTCCCTGACTCGCCGTTCGATGTCTTCCGTCTCGGTGGCGCCGGTGGCGTCGCGCAAGCGCTCCAGCGTTCTACCTCGAGATATCGCGACGGCCAGGGCCCAGCCCAGCAGCATGGCCAGCGCAACGATGAACAGGATCTCGGGGGCATACATGCTTCGAGCATGGCACACCCCGGCCGGTTCGGCACTCACAATTCGAACGGCCAGCAGCCGGGCCCGGCTACCGCTACGCTAGGGCCATCAACAAAGGCGCGTCTGCCCCGAGGCCGAAGCTCGCTGAGCCGGACTCGAGGATGCACCTTGACGCTCCCGGAGGTACAGGTGCCGTCTTTTCGACTGATCCCGCGCGAGGAGCGCTTCTTCGACCTGTTCGTTCAGGACGCCGCCAACGTCCTCGACGGCGCCCGCCAGCTCGAAGCGATGTTGCGCTCGTACGAAAGTTCCGAGAAGGCTGCCAAGAAGATCCGTGAGACGGAACACCGCGGCGACGAGATCAGCCACGACATCGGCCGGCGCCTGGAATCGACCTTCGTCACGCCGTTCGATCGCGAGGAGATCCATGCCCTCATCGCCGGCCTCGACGATATCCTCGACCTGATCGAGGAAGTGGCCGACACTTTCATCCTGTACCGAATCCAGGCGCCCACCAAGACCGCAGTGAAGCAAGCCTCGTTGATCGTCCAGGCGTGCGAAACGATCCACCAGGCGTTGAGCAACTTGCGCGGCTTCAAGGGACTCGATCCGTACATCGTCGAGATCCACCGCCTGGAGAACGAGGGCGACCGCCTGAGCCGGTCGGCGATCGCCGGGCTCTTCGACGACGGCACCAAGACGATCGACGTCCTCAAGTGGAAGGACGTCTATGCCCTCCTCGAGGACACGATCGACAAGTGTGAGGATGTCGCGGACATGATCGAGCGGATCGTCGTCAAGCACGCCTGAGCCTGCTCCCAGACCCGCGAGGGAAGTGCAGTTCCAGACTGAACACGGATCCGGTTCTACGGACCGCCGCTGAGTCCAACGTTCACGACACTGGAACACTCCGTTAACAGAGCGCGGGCAGATTCGGGGAATGACGCAGGCCCACAGCGACGTCCCCCCTGGCGCCGAGGCCGAACTCCGGAGCGGCAGCGTTGCCTACTCGCCGATGGCCGAGCCATATGGCGGCTGGCTCGCCCTGGCGGACCCGGATGGCCCGATGGACCTGGCTCGCCTGTTCCCTGAGGCAGAGGTACGGGTCGAGTCCACATCGGTCTCATTCGCGGATGCCCTGTCGGCCGTCGAACCCAACCTCATCGTTCTCATAGCTCCGCCGGCCGGGCCCGGAGACCTCCAGCGTGTCGCCGGCTGGCTGGCCACGCACCGCCGCTCCTCCGCCGTCCTGCTGAGCCCTCATCAGGCCGTCGCGGCCCGGCTTCACGCTCTCGAACTGGGTTTCGACGACGCCGTCGATCTGTCGTCGGACCCGATGGAGGTCGTGGGCCGCCTCTCGATTGCCGGTCGCCGGGAGCCCGGCGCCGGTCTCGCGCCCGGGAATCGGATCTCGGTCGGGGCAGGCGTGGAACTCGATCTGCGAGCCAGGGCGATCCGCCGCGACGGCCATCTGATGTCGCTCCGGCCCAAGGAACTGGCCCTTCTGGAGTTCCTGGCGCTGCATCCCGGTCGGGCTTTCTCCCGCGAAGAGTTGCTCCACAACGTCTGGCGTGGCGTCACCGGCAACGAGCGAATGGTCGATGTCTATGTCTTCTGGCTCCGCACGAAGATCGAGCGGGACCCGGCCAATCCCGTCCATCTGGTCACCGTTCGCGGATCCGGCTACCTGTTCGATCCGCCCTCAGCAGACGAAAGCGTTAACGAGCCGCCAACACGGCGTTAAGCCGCGGTTCGGACCATTCGGTCGGAACCTGCAAGCAGACCCGGAAAACCATCGATTGCCCAGCATATGAGGAGAGACTGAGTTGCTCTACGGAATGCGTCGCTTCAGCGCACTGGCCATAGCGGCCACCGTCGTGCTGTCCGCGTGCTCGTCAAGCGCGACCCCGAGCCCGGCAGCGACCCCGGCATCGACCACAGGCAATTGCGTGACCGGTAGCATCACCGCTGCCGGCTCGACCGCGCTCCAGCCGCTTGTCCAGGCGGCCGCGACCAACTACGGCAAGGCCTGCCCCGGCGCGACCGTGACCGTCAACGGCGGCGGCTCGGGCACCGGCCTCAGCCAGGTCGCTCAGGGCGCCATCCAGATTGGCGACTCCGACGTGACCGCCCAGTCCAAGCTCGCCACGCCTTTGCCGGCCGACAGCCTGGTCGACCACATCGTCGCCCGCCAGGGCTGGATCGTCGTCACCAACAAGGACGTGACCGGCGTAACCAACCTGACCACCCAGCAGAACGTCGACATCTGGACTGGCAAGGACACGAACTGGAACCAGGTCGGCGGCCCGGATCTACCGATCGTGCTCATCTTCCGCCCGGCCTCTTCCGGCACCCGCTCCACCTTCAAGAAGCTGGTCCTCAACAACGCCGTTGAGGCTACCGGCGGCCAGACCCTCACCGAAGACTCCAACGGCGCAGTGACAACCGCGGTCACGACGACCGACGGCGCAGTCAGCGTCATCGGCTTCGCCTACTACAACGACCCGGCCAACAAGCCTCTCCTCAACGGCCTCCAGCTCGACGGTGTGGATGCCACCGTGGCCAACATGGCCAGCAGCACCTACAAGCTCGCGGCAGACGGCCATATGTATACCAACGGCCAGCCCTCCGGACTGACCGCCGCGTTCCTCGCCTATATGCTCGGCCCCGACGTTCAGGGAACGCTCATCCCGAGCCTGTTCTACGCCCCCGTCGTCCACTAGATCCCCTTCCTGCTCCGGGCCCCGAGGTGACGTGCGGGGCCCGGAGAATTCCTGTTCCCGGCCACTGAACGTGTCGAGGCAGCGCCGATGGCTCAACTGACAAATACGTATCGGGCGACGGGGTTGAGGGCCGCGCCCAGCCTGCGCCAACGGATCGACCTCCCGCGACGCGTCGTCTTTGGGGCGGCGGCGTCCATGATCTTCATCGTTGTGCTGCTGCTGGCCTTCATCACCTGGCAGGGGCTGCAGCTCTTCATCAAAGACGGCGTCTCGATCGGGCAGATCCTTTCGCCGACATGGCAGCCCGACTCGACGAGCCCGAACCTGAGCTTCGGCCTCCTGCCGTTCATCGCCGGCACGGTCTACGTGACAGCGTTGGCCCTGTTGATCTCGACGCCGGTCTCGGTCGGACTGGCGCTGTTTCTTTCTGAGGTCGCGCCCGGTTGGGCCCGGGCGATCGTCCAGCCCGCCCTCGAGATCTTCGTCGGCATCCCGAGCGTCGTGTGGGGCTGGCTCGGCATCACGATCCTGGTTCCGTTCCTGAGCCACACCTTCCACGGCGGCATGGTGTTGTCCCTGCCCATCGCCGGGGATGTCTTCCGCGTCCCGGGGTTCCTGACCGGGTTCTCCTGGTTGGCGGGATCGCTGGTTCTTTCGATCATGATCGTGCCCACCATCACCAGCGTCTCCTACGACGCATTCCGCGCGGTCCCGCAGGAACTGCGCACCGGCTCGCTCGCTCTGGGCACGACCCGCTGGCAGACGATCCGCCACCTGCTGATCCCGTCCGCCCTGACGGGCGTGCTGACGGCCATTGTCCTGGGCATGACTCGTGCCGCCGGTGAGGCTCTCGCGGTTCAGATGGTCATCGGCAACTCGCCTTCGATGCCGGCCGCGATAACCCAGCCGGTTACGACGCTGACGTCACAGATCACGCTCGACATGGGCAACACGGTCTTCGGTGAACCGTGGCAGGACGCCCTGTGGACCATGAGCCTCGTCCTGCTGGTCATCTCGATCTCCTCGGTCGTGCTCGTGCGAGTCATCAACAAGCGGAGGATGGGCGCGTGACCGCGACTCCAAGCCAGACCATCGGCCGCCCGAACGGGCCCAAGCCGAGCCTCAAAGGCAAGTCATCTCGAGGGATCATCCTGGCCGACCGCGCCGCGACCGTGGTCCTGTGGGGAACCGGAGTTCTTGTCCTGACGATCCTCGGGGCCATCATCGTCCACTTCGCGCTGGCGGCCTGGGGCGTCGTCACGCTGAACTTCGTCGTGAGCGACCCGAGCGAGACGGCCCTCGGTGGCGTGATGCCCATCCTGTGGAACTCGATCTATATGCTCGCCCTGACAATGCTGATCGCCGTCCCGGTAGGGATCCTGGGCGGCATCTACATGTCCGAGTATGCCGGCGAGAACAGGCTGACCAACGCCATTCGGTTCGCCGAGGAGGCAATCAGCTCGGTGCCGTCGATCGTCGTCGGCCTGTTCGGCCTGATCCTCTTCGTGGACGACCTGCATCTTGGCTTCACCGCACTGGGCGGCGCGCTGGCGTTGACCTTCTTCAACCTGCCGCTCATGACTCGCCTGTCTGAACAGGCGCTCCGAGCGGTTCCCCAGGACGAACGCAGTGCCAGCCTGGCCCTCGGCGCGACCAAATGGCAGACCATCCGCCACGTCGTCGTCCCGCTCGCCATTCCCGGCCTGATCACGGGCGTGATCCTGACCGCCGGCCGGGTCTTCGGCGAAGCTGCCGTGCTGCTCTTCACTTCAGGCATCGGGACGCCGCCGCATTACGACTTCACCAATCTCGACCTGACCAACCCCGCCTCGCCCTGGAGCCCGTTCCGACCCGCGACGACCCTTTCGGTCTACATCTGGAAGCTCAACTCCGAGGGCCTCGGCGTGTTCAAGAACCAGATCGTCGACGGCTCCGCCGCGATCCTCATCTCGATGGTATTGATCTTCAACCTCGGGGCGCGCTTCATCGGCCGCGTCCTCTCCCGACGGCTGACCGCCGCATGAGCACCGGAGACGAGATGCCCACGACCGCCACATACACAGAGCCTGTGCTCCGGCGCATCGACGTGACCGCGCCGCTCGTAGCCGACGGATCGGCCGCCGGGTCGGACCAGATCAAGATCGCGACCGAGCACGTCTCGATCAAGTACGGCGAGAAAGTCGCCGTCAAAGACGTCACCCTGACGGTTCAGGCGCGATCGATACTGGCCCTGATCGGCCCGTCCGGTAGTGGCAAGTCGACGTTCCTGCGCTGCTTCAATCGCATGAACGACCTGATCCCGGGTGCGAAGGTGCAGGGCCAGGTCTGTCTGGACGGCGAGAACGTCACCGACCAGGACGTGAGCGTCGTGGAGCTACGGCGTCGGGTCGGCATGGTTTTCCAGCGGCCCAACCCGTTCCCGATGTCGATCTACGAGAACGTCGCCTACGGACCTCGCCGGCGCGGCATGAACGGCCGCCGCCAACTCGACGAGCTCGTCGAGACGAGTTTGAAACGGGCCGCACTCTGGGACGAAGTCAAGGACGACCTGCGCCGCAAGTCGGGGCTGGCTCTCTCCGGTGGACAGCAGCAGCGGCTCTGCATTGCACGGGTCCTGGCGACCGAGCCCGAGGTGATCTTGATGGACGAACCCGCCTCGGCCCTGGACCCGGTCTCCACCCTCCGCATCGAGGAGCTGATGCGCGAGCTTCGCGAGGCCTACACGATCGTCATCGTCACGCACAACATGCAACAGGCCGCCCGAGTGTCCGACGTCACGGCCTTCTTCACGATGGCCGACGATCGCGCCGGCTACCTGGTCGAGGTCGGACCCACCGGCCGCATCTTCACTCGGCCGACGGAACGCCTGACCGAGGACTACATCTCCGGACGGTTTGGATGAGCGCCCCCGACAGCGAGGATCTGGCCATGAAATCCCTTGAGGACGCCGCAGGCTCGCCCACCGATCGGGCCGAGCGCGCCGACCGGGCAGACGACCTGGCGGACGATCGAGCTGCCGACCGGGCGGATCGGGCGGACGATCGAGCTGCCGACCGGGCGGATCGGGCGGACGATCGAGCTGCCGACCGGGCGGATCGGGCGGACGACGGCAGCGCCAACCGCCGCGCCACCCACATTCGGGAGAGCCTCGACATCGAGATGGGCGACGTGAAGGACGGCGTCCTGCGCATGGGCAGCCTGGTCGAGGAGCAGATCCTGGCGGCCCACGACGCCCTGCTGAACCGCGACGCGGCGCTCGCCCAGAAGGTCATCACTTCCGACGGGCGGATCAATGAAGTGCAGCGCGGCGTTACGGCACTGGTCGCCATGACGATCGCGACGCAGGCGCCGGTGGCCAGCGACCTGCGCTTCCTGATCGCCCTCGACCGGGTCACGTGGGAACTCGAGCGGATCGGCGACCATGCCGGCTCTGTAGCCAAACAGGCCCGCAAGCTCGCCGGCGTCGTCAGCATGGTCACCTACGACGAACTCACGCCGATGGCGACGCTGGCGGCGCGCCAGGTTCGAGACGTGGTAATGGCTCTCGTCGACGTCGACGAGGCGAGGGCGCGGCTCGTGGCCGAGCGAGACGACGAGATCGACCGCCTCTATCACCAGGTCTTCGACGACGTCCTGGCCGAGATGAGGACCGATCCCGCCAAAGTTGACCCCGGAACGCGAATTCTCTTCGCCGCCCACTACCTGGAGCGCATCGGCGACCGAGTCACGAACATCGCCGAAGACGTGGTCTTCCTGGCGACCGGCGAGGTCGAAGACCTGAACCCCTGAGGGCCGGAGCGGCCGCGCCCCAGCCCGCGGCCCAGTTTGCCTCGATGCTGCGCCGGTAGCCGCGGCAGGTTCGCAGGCCCGCGGTAGCCACCGCTCAGCCGCTGCAGGTCGCCTCACAGCCTTCGAGCATGTTCAGCCCCTCCGCCAGAGGGAGGTCGATGCCGAGCAGGCATGCGATCGTCGGCGCCCAATCCTGCAGCCTGGGCGACCGCTCCTCGATGGCTCGGCCTATGTTCGACACTGCGGGATGGCCGCCCCCGACGACGGCCAGAGTCCGAGCGGTGCCGGCCGACCCGTGAATGCCCGCCAGTGGAATCGACGGGCTCGCGAAGACCCGCCCCGGGGCCGCCAGCAACAGCAGAGTGGCGGGCTCGCGCCAGCGCCAGCCCTCGACCCCTTCGAGCGCCGAGAGCCTGTTGATGGCCAGGTGGGGATCGACTCCACGCGCCAGTCGGACCCAGGCCGCGCACCCATCTGCGATCCAATCGTCGACGAGCCCGGCAACGTCGAAGCCCTGCGTTGGATCGATCGACGGCAGCGGGAGTCGCCGCGCCATGTCGTGGTCGGACGTGACAATCACGACTGTCCGGTCCCAATCCGGCTCGATTGCCTGAACGATCTCTCCCACGATGGCGTCCGCGGCTCGAACGCATGCTTCCGTGGCCGGAGCGCTCGGGCCCGAATCGTGACCGACCGTGTCCGTCTCGTTGAATTGGACGAACAGCAGGTCCAGGCTGGCGTCGGCGGCGGCTTCAAGCGCATGACCGCGGACGGCCGCGTTCGTCGGGTATCCGTGGGCGTCGAGCTCGGTCCCGGCCGGCACAATCGCCCGGGGCGGCCAGGCGCGCTCGAGTTCGTCGAGCGCAAGGACCTTCTGGAGTTCGTGGTCGCCCGTCACGACCGCGGCTCGCAGCCCAGCGGCGCCGGCCAGATGAACGATGGTCGGAGTGGTCGTCCGATCAGTCCCCGCCCACCCCGGGACGGCCCCAGGTCGCCGGGCAGTTGTGCGCACGCCCGTCGCTCCCGAGCTCAGGCCGGTCAGCAACGACGCAAAGCCGGGATAGGTAGTCGACGGCAGGCCGCTGCGGCCGCCCTCGGGACAGTACCCGCCGGCCTGGCCCAGGCGCCAGAGGTTCGGAGTGATGGCCGGGCGGAAGGATCGAAGCGGAAAGCCGTCCAAGGCGATGAGCACGACTCTGGGTGTATCCGCCATTGAAAGCCTCATTGGTGTCGTCGACGCAACCCGCAGAAGGTGGCGGACGGCAATTAACGAGGCGTTCGCGGCGCGTTAATGCTGCCCCGGCAGCCTTCGCCACGAGGCGGCCACGACTGCGGGCGCGCCGCAACCGTAGAGAAGTTCCACTCGCCATGCCATACGCCGACACGGCGGCGACCGTTCGATCCTGGGCGGAAGACCGCGCCATCGCGGTGTGGACCCTGTTCGCTGGCGACCTGCCGCCGGTTGCCACAGCTACGCTCGCATGCGAATTGGAGCGGGTCCGGAAGGACGGCGCGACGGTGGTCGTCGTCATCCCGGACGAGGTGGGGCCGACCACGGTGGAGCGCCGCCTGGCGGACATCGTGGTGCGTGGGCCGCTGGCGCCCTCTCCCTTCGGGCTCCTGGTGGCGCTGGCGGCAGCCGACATCCCCGACGTCCGCCGCCTGGGCTTGATAGGCGGTTCTCGCCACACTCTGGAAGCCGGCTTGCGGGCCGGCGCCGGAGCCGTCATCGGGATCGCGTCTCATGGCCACGCGAGCCGCGCCGAGTTGCTCCGCGGTCAACCGGACCGGATCGTCGAGGCGTCCGAATTCGCGGCTCTCGACGCATCGCTATACGGTTGCGGCAGGTCCCACCGCGAGCGCGTGCTGCTCAATCCCGGACCCGCTGTGGTCACCGATCGGATCCATCGCGCCGTCGCCGGACCGGACCTCTGCCACCGCGAACCCGAGTACTCGGAGATCTTCGCCCGCGTGAGGGATAAGCTCTTCACCGTGGCCGGCGTCGGGGGGGATTGGAATCTGGCTCTGCTCGCCGGATCCGGGACCGCGGCGATGGAGGCGATGGTCGGGGCTTCGGTCCGCGAGGGCCGCCGCCTGCTGGTGTGTCGCAACGGCGTCTACGGCGACCGCCTGGCCACGATCGCGGAGCGATTGGGAATCCAGGTCACGGCCGTTCGAGCGCCCGAGACCGAACCGATCGATCCGGACGAAGTGGCCGCCGCGCTGGACGCCGATCCGACAATCGACGCCGTCGCGGTCGTCCATCACGAAACGACGACCGGCCTGCTAAACCCCGTGCACGAGATCGCCGCACTGGCCGGAGCCCGCAACGTGCGTGTGGCCGTGGATGCCATCAGCTCGCTCGGCGCAGAGGAACTGCGGCTGGCCGGGACCGGGATCGACTTCGTTGCGTGCACCTCCAACAAGTGCCTCCACGGCCTGCCCGGTACCGCTTTCGTACTGCTTTCTCCGGCCGGCTCGGTGCGTGCATACGAGGCGCCGCGGCGGTCGCTGTATCTCGACATACCCGGCTATCTGGAAGCCCAGCGCAAGTCGAGCGTTCCGTTCACTCCCGCGGTGCCGGCTGTCTACGGCCTCGAAGCCGCCCTCGAGGAGCTTCTCGACCAGGGCATAGTGGAGCGACGCGCGGCCTACCGAGACCGCGTCGCCTTCCTCGATCGGGCGTTCGAGAAGATGGGCCTGGAACCGACGGTCTCCGCTCCCAACCGGTCGTCCTCGGTGCGCAGCTTGCGACTCCCCGACGGCGTCGACTACGGCCTTCTCCACGATGCCGTCAAGCGCGACGGCTATGTCATCTACTCCGGCCTTGGCCAGGCGGCCGCCACGACCTTCCGAGTGTGCACTCTAGGCGCGCTCGAGCTCGAGGTCCTGGGCGACTTCGTCGATTCGCTCGGACGGGCGCTGGCCGAGGCGAGACTCTCGGGTGTGGCGGCTAGATTGACCAAGCCACCCCACGAGAGCACCGACCCTTCCGCCGCGGAGTTGGCGCCTACGGGGACCGGGAGCCGGCACCATAGGGCATCTCGATGACCGCGACCGAACCGCGCGCTTCTTGCCGGCGACTGCGCGCCGTCATCCTCGACTGGGCGGGCACGACCCAGGACCACGGCTCCCTGGCGCCGGTGGGAGCTTTCGTCCGGGCCTTCGGGGAGTTCGGGGTCTCGATCACGATGGCCCAGGCGCGAGGGCCTATGGGCATCTACAAGCTCGATCACATCCGCGCGATTGCGGCCGAACCCGCGGTGGCAGATGAATGGCGGCGCGTGCACGGGGCGCCGTGTGAGGAAGCCGACGTCCAGGCGATCTACCGGGCCCTTGTCCCGATCCAGGAGGCCGTCCTCCCTCAGTTCTGCGATCTGATTTCGGGCACCGTCGAGGCTGTCTCAGAGGTACGAGCCCGCGGCTACCGCATCGGATCGACGACCGGTTATCCCAGGAGCGTCGGCGAGATTGCCGCCCGGGAGGCCGCCAGACGCGGGTACGAGCCCGACACGATGGTCTGCGCGGACGAGGTGCCGGCCGGACGGCCCGAGCCGTGGATGCTGCTGCGAGCCATGGAGACGCTGCGGGCCTTCCCGCCCTGCGCAGTGGTCAAGGTCGGCGACACCCGGGCTGACATCGACGAAGGCATCAACGCCGGCACCTGGACGGTGGGCGTGACACGGACCGGGACCTATGTCGGACTCGCAGCGGACGAGCTGGCGACCCTCACCGCCGCAGACAGGGCCGGGCGAATCCGCGAGGCGGCGGAGATCCTGCGAGGCCAGGGGGCCCACTACCTGGTCGAGTCGATAGCCGAGTTGCCGCCGGTGCTCGACGACATCGAGATCCGGCTGGCCCTGGGCGACCGGCCGTAGGAAGCTCGGGCCCGAGCGTGTGTTCGATGCGCCACTCACGCCTGGACCCGCGCATGGCCGTGGACCCGAGCCGGGACGGCAGGCGAATGGATCAGCCGAACCAGTGGTCGAGCTCGGTCGCCGGCGGCCTGCCGAGCGCCGATACTGACTCCTGCGCCAGCTCCCGGTAGATTGCGGCGAACCAGTCGTCGCCCTCGGGATCTATCCAATCGCTGACCACACCGATCCCCGCGAAGCCGCGCTCTGTGGGACCCGGTTCCTGTGGGAGAGAGGCAGCCGGCTCGAGAACCGCAACGTTCATCTCGCGACCTCCTTTGTTCGTGCTCGTCAGACCGGGGATTCCTCGATGAGACCCGGGTCGACGCACCGGACCTCTCCGAGCAAACTCAGCCCAACCAGATCGGGTTTGTCCAGGCCCGCTTCCCCAGTGCGTCCACGATCGTGATTCGAAGGTAGGAGCCAACGAGCGGATCCACCTCGAAGCTCCCATTGCGGAATACGGCCAGCGGCACCCGGGTCCGGGTGAGATCGATGCCGTAGCGGCACTCATACCGTTCGCCGCCGCCCGAGACGATGACCTTCATCACCGGCGAGCTCGACACGACCACTTCGTCCCCGTCGATCGCCACGTCGAGCAGCTTGGGACCTTCGGTGGCGTAGAAATGTCCCGCCCGGAGAGCCTCCACCAGCGCCCGCGGATCGTTCTCTTCGGCCCGCACTTCCACCCATCCGAGACCATGATCCGGATACTCCGGATACTCGAAATGGGCGTCATCGGTCGCGCACGAGTCGATGCGCCGGCCACGCGAAATGAGCACGTCCAGGATGTGGCCGCTGTCTCCCATTTCGTACGCCAGCGCGGATGCCCCGTTGTAAATCTCGAGAGCGTGGGCCGCGTCGACGCTCTCGACGTCTTCTACCGTCAGGCCGTAATAGGCAGGGTGGGCCACGATCACGAATGCGCCGCTCGCCGCCGCTCGCGCCGCCATCTGCGGCCCGGTCTCCCCCGGCTCGGACGGGGCAAAGTCGAGCGGGAGGCCGGCCGCGACGATGTGCCACAGGTTTCCGACCTGAGTGCGAGGGGCGTGCAGTTCGGCTCCTATCAGGGTTGTGAAGCCGCCGCTTCGAAACGATACGGTGTCCGTGATCGGATGGCCGTACCGCGGCACGAAATGGTCGGTCAGGGCGACGAAGTCGTACCCGTTGTCGCGGTACCAGGCGACCGTCTCGGCCGGGTCGACGTGGCCATCGGAACGCGTCGAATGGGTGTGGAGGTTGCCGCGCCAGAATCGGCCGGGTTTCGCGAAGGGCAGTCGGTTCACGGGGCTCCTCTCGTGAGTTCGATCGTCGCGGGCACAGATCAGACCCCTGGCGGCGTGGTTGGCGTCGCCGGCGTGGTTGGCGTCTGACGCGCCGCCTCGGCAGCGGATCGACCGGCGATCACGCGGCTCGCTTCGACCGGGACCCTGACCGCAAGCTCGCTCCCGGCCGGCCAGCGTCCGGCACTCGCGCTGGGAACGTCCACCGCAATCCGCCGGGTCGGCGGCAGCGCGGGTCCCTCCCCGGCGCCGGCCGGGAACTCGCGGATGAGGAGCCTCGTCGTGGCCCCGAGAAACGTCTGCACCTCCACCTGCCCGGTCAGGGTCAGGTCGCCGTTCAGCGACCCGTTCGTCGCCGACAGCGGTTCGAGCGACTCCGGTCGGACCAGCAGGAGCGCAAGCTCCCCGTCCGCGAGCCCGGCGGCCCCCGGAGCCGTTACGCGGTGTCCCCGCCGTTCGACGAGCCCCTGCGCCCCCGACACGATTCGCACAGGGATCTCGTTCATCGCGCCGATGAAGCCGGCCGTGAACGCGGATCGCGGTTCGGCGTAGACCTGCGCAGGCGTGCCGACCTCCTCAATCGCTCCGCGGTTCATGACCACCACACGGTCGCTGATCGACAGCGCCTCGGATTGGTCGTGCGTGACCAGGATCGTCGTGATGCCCAGTTGAGTCACCATCCGGCGGATCTCGGTGCGCAGCTCCTCACGAACCTTGGCGTCCACGGCGCTGAGCGGCTCATCGAGCAGCAGCACTCCCGGCTGGATCGCGACGGCCCGCGCCAGAGCGACCCGCTGCTGCTGGCCACCAGACATCTGGTGTGGGTAGCTCCCGGCCACGTGGGCCAGCCCGAAGAGCTCGAGCAGCTCGGCGACCCTGGCTCGCCTGTCGGCGAGAGGGCGCTTGCGAACAGCGAGGCCGAACTCGACGTTTTCGGTGGCCGTCATGTTCGGGAAGAGGGCGTATCCCTGGAAGACCATTCCCATCCCGCGTTTGTTGGTGGGGATCTCGGTCATGTCGACGCCGTCAACCACGACAGAGCCGCTATCGGGCGCCTCGAAGCCCGCTGTCATGCGGAGCGTCGTCGTCTTGCCGCACCCCGACGGGCCGAGGAACGAGACGAGTTCGCCGTCATCGACGGTGAGGTTGAAGTCGCTGACCGCAACCTGATCGCCGAAGCGTTTGGTGACGTTGACCAGTTCGAGACGAGACATGCCGATCGTGACCTCACCGTGCTACATGGGGCCGCCGCGGACGATCTGAGTGCCGGGGGCTCTGCGGGCGACGACGGCCAGGGCGATCACGCCGGCCCACGTGATCACAAAGCTGACGATGACAAGCGCTTCCCCCTCGCGTGGCTGGTAGCCGTTGATGTTGAGGAGGTACACGGGGAAGGTTGGGTACCCGAGCAGAGCGGCGAGCGTGAACTCGCCCATCGCCGTAGTAAATGCCAGCAGCGCTCCCGAGACCAGGCCGAGCGAGATGGACGGCACGATGACCCGCAGGAATGTGCGCATCTGACCGGCGCCGAGGCTTGCCGACGCCTCGGTCAGGGTTCGAACGTCCACCGCACGCAGAGCGTTGTCGACGGCGCGAAAGACGAACGGCAGCGTGAGGACGAAGTAGCCACCCATGAGCAGGACCGGCGCCCATGACGAGGCGATCAGGTTCACGGGTGAGTTGATGCCGTACGTCGATTCGAGCCCGACCGCCAGGATGATCGGCGGGATGACGAACGGCAGGATCGTCAGGAATTCGATCGTGGAGCGCAGGCGCTGGAACCGCAGTTCCACCAGATACGCCGTCGGAGCGACCACTATCAAGGCAAGGAGCGTCGTCGCGATCGAGTACATCAGACTGAGCTGAAGCGAGGTCTGGAAGCCGTCATCGGCAAGGCCGTCCCACAACGGCTGCAGAGTGAAGTGCTTCCCTGTCGAGAAGCCAAAGACAGCGGTCGCATAGAGCGGCAGGAGGAAGTAGACCACCGCCACCATCAACACAACCGCCGCCCAGGCCGGGGTCCGGCGAGCGCGTCCCGTTCGCCGCGAAGCTCTCTCCCTGGCGCGGGCTCCGGGGAGGATGGCGATTGCCTCTTCGGTCGCTTCGCCGGTGATCGACGGGTTGCTCATGCCGTCCTCCTCACCGTGCCAGCCAACGCGTAGATCGGCGCTCCAGGATGGCCCGGCTGCCGATGCAGATGGCCATGATCACGGCCAGCCCGATTGCCAGCGCATCCGCGACGCCCAGGTTGTGACTGACGTCCCCGTTGGTGAGATTCGAAATCTCGATCGGCACGAGGGACACGAACCCGGTTGTCAATCCGTAGGCGGTCGCGTAGGCGCCGAAGGCGTTCGCGTAAAGGAGCAGCAGCGACGAGATGAACGGCGTCATAAGGATCGGGATGGCGACCGAGCGCAAGTATTGCCAGCGGCTCGCGCCCAGGATCTCTGCGGCCTCGCGCCAGGACGGCTTCATCGCCTGAAGCGGCGGAAGCATCACCAGCACCATCAGCGGGATCTCCCAGTAGGCGTAGACGACTATCAGGCCCATTAGCGAGCGGAGCCTGAAGCCGCCTTCATTGATGTCAATCCCGTTGTTCTTCAGGGCCACGGTGATCAGGCCGTTGAGGCCGAGGGTCGCTCCGAACGCGAAGGCCAGCGGTACACCGGCGAAGTTGGCCGCGACGCTGCTGAAGGTGGTGGCGATCTCCTGGACGATGGGGCGGCGCGAAGACACGATGGCCTGGGCGATCAGCAACCCGACGACGCTCCCCAAAATCGTCGCGGCCAGCGACAACTCCAGCGAGTTGCGGAAGGGCACGAGGTCCAGCGGGTCGCCCAGGTACGAGTAGTTGGACAGGGTGAACGCGCCCGTGTTGCTGTCATGGAAGCTGCCCCAGACCAGCGCAACGGTAGGCACGAGCAGGAAGGCCCCGACGAGGATGGCGAACGGGATCAAGGCAAAGGCGGCGCGCCCACCACGTCGTCTAGTCGCGATGGGCGCGCCAGCGAGAGGACCGTCGGTCGGAGAACGCATCGTCGCGCTCCGAGTCGTGCTCTTCGCCGCTAGGAGTTGACGACGATCTTCCAGCCGGTTCCAAGAATGGTCTTGGCGGCCGTGATCTTCGCGATGTCGGTGACGATCGTGACCTTCTTGTAGAGGTCGGCCGACGGGAGCTTGGCTGCCAGGTCCGCGGGGATCTTGCCGGCAGCGGTGAGGGCGTCGAACCGGATCGGGTGCGCGTACCCCTTGAGGAAGAGGAGCTGCGCGGCGTCGCTGTAGATGAGTTCCTGCCAGAGCTTCGCGGCGTTCGGATGAGGCGCCTTGGCGGCGATGATGTCCGCATACGGGCTCGCGAGCGACCCGGAGGACGGGATCGTGACCGTGATGTTGGGAGCCCCGGCAGCCTTGTCGCGGACGGCCAGACCGAGGTAATCCCACTTGATCGCGATCTTGACTTCGCCGCTGAGGATGTTCGCGTCGCTCGCACGAGCAGCGGTCAGGTTGCCCGACTGCTGAAGCTGGTTGAAGAAGTCGATACCGGGCTGGATGTTGTCGATACCGCCGCCATTGGCGATGGCCGCCGACCACACGGCGAAGAAGGAGTCGTTTGCCTTGGTGGGGTCGCCGTCGATGCCGACCGCGTTCTTCAGGGACGGATCGAGCAGATCCTTCCAATCGTTGATCGGGATCTTGACCGCGTCGGTATTGACGGCGAAGGCCTGGGCGCCCCAGTAGTTGCAGGCCCAGTACCCGTCGGCGTCCTTCGCGGTGTCGGGGATGTCCGCCCAGTAAGAGTTCTTATAGGGCGCGGACAACCCGTCCGTCTTCGCCTGCACGGCAAAGGAAATACCCACGTCGCCGACGTCCGGCTTGCCCGTGTTCTTGATCGAGTCCAGTTCCTGGCCCGAGCTGTATTCGCCTTCGGTCGAGGTGCCGTTGATCGTGATCCCGTAGTTCTGCTTCCAGAGGTCGAAGATCGCCTGGTAGTTGACCCATTCGGGCGGAATGCCCGTCTGGTAGAGGCTGCCCTCACCCTTGGCGGCCGCAATGAGAGCCGTCGGGTCGAAGGTCGCGGCTGCCAGGGTGGCAGCTGCCGACGCGGTGGCCGGGACGGCGGTGGCCGGAGCCAGAGTGGCCGGCGCCATGGTGGCCGGCGCCAGGGTGGCCGGCGACGGAGTGGCAGCACTGCTGCAGGCGGCGACAATCACGCCGATCGCCGGCAGGCTGAGCCCCAGACCAATCAGTCCCTTGAGGAATCGGCGGCGGTCGATCTGACCCGCAGTGAAGGCACCGCTGAGCTCGTCGATCCGCGAAAGCAATGGGTCGTTCGCCACGGGGATCCTCCTAGTTTCGGTTCGAGCCGACGCATCGACGCGTTCCGGCTCCCTCGCTCCAGTTCAGTCAGCGGGCGGTAGACAATCGCTTGACGGCGGCTGACCAGCGATAGACTCGCCGCGCTTCGTTAGGCCGGCGTTAACGGCTGGTGAACGTCTGCGGAGATCGCGGCCGACTCCTCGGACGCCCGACCCCGTGAGGTCGGCGACGACGGCCTTGCGCGGCCGCCGCTCGAGGTGCTGCGTCGGCGGTCAGCCCTTCCCCGGTGACTCGCCGACATGGAGCGCCTGCCCGAGCCGGGAGCCGGGTGTCAGCGGCTGAGGCACGGATCGCACTCGGTGCGCGACCCGGCGGGTCGCCGTGGCAGGGATTGCCAACGGCCGGTCGGACAAAGGACTGGGAACAGGGGCGCGCGCGACCTGATAGCCTCTCCAGTGCGGCGGCCCCTGTCGCGGTTTCTCCGTCAACGTAAGGGCGTGCAGGTTTGTCCGAGAGCACCTTCCTGGGGTTGGTCGCCATCTTCGCGCTGGCGGTCACGTTCGACTACATCAACGGCTTCCACGACACCGCGAACGCGATCGCCACTTCGGTCTCGACGCGGGCGCTCAAGCCCGAGTACGCGATCCTGCTGTCGGCGACCGCCAACTTCGTCGGCGCCCTGGTGTTCGGAACAGCCGTCGCGAGCACCATCGGATCGGGGATCGTCCAGGACAACATGATCCTCAGCAACGGGGCGATGGTTCTCGCGGCCGCGTTGCTGGGTGCGATCTGCTGGAATCTGATCACGTGGGCGCTGGCCATCCCGAGCTCGAGCAGTCATGCGCTCATCGGCGGCCTGATCGGCGCGGCCTGGGCCGCCTCCGGAGCGAGCGCGGTCCAGTGGGGCAACTTCGCCGCCAAAGTGCTGATCCCGCTGGTTTCGTCGCCGCTCCTCGGGCTCATGCTCGGGTTTGCCTTCATGGTGCTGCTGTTGAACGGCATCGTGCGGGCAAGTCCGCTCCGCATCCGGGGCTATCTGCGGCGCTTTCGCCGCGGAGGCCGCGAGGAGCCGGCCGAAGACGAATCGGCCGGCGTGAGCCCGCGCCGCATCAGCGAGCGTTTCCGCAAGCTCCAGATCCTGTCCGCGACCTACATGGCCCTGAGCCACGGGTCCAACGACGCCCAAAAGACGATGGGCATCATGACCCTCGCCCTCGTCAGCGCCGGGGCGATCCAGAAGGCAGCGAACGGGACCACGCCCGTGCCCGTCTGGGTGATCCTCATGGCGGCGACGGCGATGTCTCTGGGTACCGCCGCGGGAGGCTGGCGGATCATGAAGACGATGGGCCAGAAGGTGGTGCGGCTCGACCCGGTGCACGGCTTCGCGGCCGAAACGACGGCTGCGTCGATCATCCTTGGCGCGTCGCACTTCGGGATGCCCGTCTCGACCACCCATGTGATCTCGACCGCGATCATGGGCGTCGGATCAAGCGATCGGCCCAACGCCGTTCACTGGGGCGTTGTGCGCGGCATGATGACGGCCTGGGTTCTCACGATCCCTGCGACCGCTCTCATCGCGGCCTGCGCGTTCCTGGTTCTGCAGCTCCTGTCTGGACCTATCGCCGCGATTCTCCGCCTCTTCGGGGTCTAGGGGCCGAGCGTCAGCGCCAACCAACGGCCTGCGGCCCCGGCCTCGGCTCGGCCGGCCCGGCGTGCAGCTCGGCCTCGCTTCAGCCGGCCTCGGGTCGCCGCAGGACGTAGCCCACGCCCCGCACCGTCTCGAGGTAGACGGGATTGGCCGGGTCGGCCTCGATCTGAGCTCGCAGCCAATGGACGTGCACGTCGACCGTGCGCGTCTCGCCGGCATAGTCGTAGCCCCAGACCCGCTCGAGAAGCTGGTCGCGAGTGAATACGTGGCCGGCGTTCCGGATCAGGAAGAGCAGCAGCTCGAAGGCCTTGGGCTTTACGGGCAGGACCTCGCCGCCTCGCAGCAACCTGCGCCCGGCCGTGTCAACACGAACCTGCCCGAGATCTACGGTCTCCTGTTCGGTCGCCCCCGCTTGCGCCTCGGATCGGCGCAGCAAGGCCCGTATTCGCGCCAGCAGCTCGCGGAAGCTGAACGGCTTGGTGACGTAGTCGTCCGCCCCGAGCTCGAGCCCGACGACCTTGTCCACCTCCGCGCTCTTGGCGGTCAGCATCAGGATCGGCACGCCCGATTCGGCGCGAACGATCCGGCACACCTCGGTGCCACTCAACTCGGGCAGCATGAGGTCCAGCAGAATGAGGTCAGGCCTGTGGCGCCGGAACGCCTCGACGGCCTCCCGCCCGTCGGCCGCCTGGACCACGACGAATCCTTCCGTCTCCAGACTCTCGGCCAGGGTTTCGCGCAGCGTTCGTTCGTCGTCTACGACCAGGATCGTTCGAGCCATCCCAGGGTTCCCTCCTACGGGGTGGTCGCCTGAGCTTCGAGCCTGTCGATCGCCCGGTCCAGCCGGGTCAGCGTGCGCTCGTAGCCGAGGGCCACCATCGTATCGAAGAGTGGTGGAGTAGCAGTCCGGCCGGTGACGGCGACGCGGATGGCCATGAACAGATCGCCGGCCTTCCAGCCGCGATCTTCGACAAGACGCCGCAACGGCGGCTCGATCTCCTCCGCCTCCCAGCTCACCTCGCCGACCTCGGCGATCGTCTTGCGGGCGGCGTTGAGGCCGGCAACGGTGGTCGCCACATCCCAACGCTTGGGAACGATGAGCGCCACGTCCGGCTCCAGGTCTTCCACGAAGAGGAAGTCGACGAGGTCGCCGACGGCAGACAGAGTCGGCAGGCGCTCCTGCACAACCGGCAGCAGGGCGCGCATCTGGTCATCGGTCGGGAGCCAGTCGATGCGGCCGGCCGCCAGCTCCGCCTCCAGGAACGGCCGCAGCCTGTCGATAAGGTCCTCGCCCGACAGCCGCCGAATCCACTGGCCGTTCAGCCATTCGAGCCGTTCGCGGTCGAAGACGGCGCCGGCCTTGTTGACGGTCGAGAGCTCGAACCGCTCGACCAGCTCGGCCAGCGAGAGGACTTCCTCCTCGGTGCCGGTCGACCAGCCGAGGAGCGCNNCGTGTTGGAGAGATGGTCCTCGCCGCGGATCACGTGCGTGATTGCCATTGCGGCGTCGTCAACGGCCACCGTGAAGTGGTACAGCGGCGTGCCATCGGAACGCACGATGACCAGGTCGCCGCCGAGGGCGCTGGTGTCTATCTCGACGTGACCGCGAACGATGTCGTCGAAGGCAACGATCCGGTTCTCCGGGATTCGAAAGCGCACCACGGGCGTGCGCCCCTCGACCTCGAAGGCGGCCCGATCCGCCTGCGACAGCGCAGAGCAGCGGCCGTTGTAACGGGGCGCCTGACGGGTTGCCTCCTGGTGCTTTCGCTCGGCATCGAGCTCCACCGGGGTGCAGTAGCAATAGTAGGCCTTGTCCTCGGCCAGCAGCCGCGTGGCTGCTTCCGTGTAGCGCTCCAGTCGCTGCATCTGGCGGTACGGACCGTACGTCCCTCGCTCGGGCTCGTCGCCGATGCCCGGCCCCTCGTCCCACTGGATGCCGAGCCAGTGCATGCCGTCGAGAATGTCGTTCTCGAACTCGACCGTTGAGCGCGCCTGGTCGGTGTCTTCCAGGCGGAAGATGAAGGTGCCGCCCAGATGCCGCGCAAACAGGTAGTTGAAGAGCGCGGTTCGGGCTGTCCCCAGATGCAGCGGTCCCGTGGGGCTGGGCGCGATTCGAACGCGTACATCCGTCATGCGCCTAGTGTACGGGCAGCGGCGTCTCGGAGGCTCAGGGCGCCGGGTCGATCTCGACCACGAGATTCATCCCGAGGACGGCGTCGCAAAAAGGAATGTTGACGGGGCTGGTCCCCATCAGATACCAGTAGTGCCCGTTCCAATCGCTCGCAATGTCGTAAGGCGGCTGCTGCTGCCCGTCATCGGCCCGGGGAAAGTTCACCGCGACAACGATCTCGTCCACCGTCGTGCCCGCACCGTCGATCTCGGTCGCATTCGTGTTGCCCGTCCAGACGACCACGTCGCTCGACGATCCGCGGGGGCGGACGTCCAGCCTGGAGTGCCCTTCGGCGCTGGCGGCCGTGCTGACCGCCACCACGGAGCCGTCCGGCGAGAGGATCGCGATGCGGCTGTCGGACGGGCGGGTGAGGTAGATGAGCCCGCCGGCGACTTCGAGTCCCTGCTGGTCGGATGCGGTCGCCACCAGGCTCGACTCGATGGGTATCTGGGTGACAGCCATGTCTGGACCGATGCGGGTCAGATAGGGAGTGTCGACGCGAGCCACGACGGCCGTGTCGCCGTCCGTCGCGATCGCGCGGAAGCCGAGGGCAGACGAAAACCATGGGGAGTCGCAAACGGAGTTGCCGATCAGGTAGGTCGGCTCGGGAGACGGCGACGACCCATCGCCGTTGGTCGGGGAAACGTCGGATAGCCGCACGCTCTGTGACTTACCGGTGCCGGGATCGAACCTGATTACGCGCTCCGGGTGGGAGATCCACACCATGCCCGCCGAGTCCGCGCGGACATGGCCTACTGTCTGCTGCGTGCTCGTCAGATCGTCATCGACGGGCAGCGGCCATTCGCGTATCGCTCCCGACGCGGGGTCGTAGCGCACGACCATCTGGGTTGGGTTGCTCGTCGCGTTCAAGCCATGGCCGGCACACCAGAACACTCGCCGAGCGGCGTCCCACGCGATGTCGGTCGCGCAACCGAAGGCCAGCACCTTCGGAGCCGGCTGGCCGGCGGTCGGCGAGCTGACCGAGCCGTCGAGGTATCCCCAGTAGACGGAGACATTGTGGAACAGCTGCGGAGAGGGGCCGTTGAGGGCGATGCAGACGTCGTACAAACCGGAGTCGGGCTGGTGGCTGGTCGGCTGCGGGGCCGCGTCGTCCCGAACCGGCGATCGTCCCGCGTAGACGACGACGAGAGCTTGGTATGGCTGTTCAAGGGACGGGACGTACCCGAGATCCGGCAGCCGTTGCCGATATTGCCGCTCGTCGGCCAACTCGACTGCCGCAATCACGGGGAAACTGCCGCCCGAGACATCGTTCTGCGGCAGGCTCGGATTCTGGCACGCCTTGTAGCGCTCGTCGTTGACGAACGGTGCAGGATCCGGCGGGGCAACGACCGGAAGCGGAGTGGCATCGACGACCGGCGAGGGCGCGGAGGATGACGCGGACGAGTGCGCGGACGGCGATGTCGCAGGCGCGATGATCCTGCTGTACAGGGTGAAGCCACCCGTCGCGGCCACGGCAGACGCAAGGACCACGGCCCCCGCGGCCAGCGCGAATCGAGGCACGCCGGGCATTCGGAAGCGGGGGGCCCGTCGCCTGTCCGGCAGTGCGCGGACAAATGTCTCGAGCGCCGCCAGCTCATCCGAGTCGGGCGCACCGGTGGCTTTGAGCCAGCCGCCCACCAGCATGTCGAACTGGTCGGCCGCGGGCTTGTTCTCCGACATTGGTCCGGGCTCTTTCATCGTCGATCCTCCGCCTCGTACGCGGCGCGCAGACGCCGCAGCGCGGCATGAACACGGGACTTCACGGTCCCTTCGGGCACTCCCAGCTGGATGGCCATCTCGGCGCCCGGGAGATCCCAGACGTGCCGCAGGGCCAGGACCACTCGGTCCTTTGGAGCCAGACGATTGAAGGCTCGACGGAGGCGCCGGCGGTCGAGCAGGTCTTCCAGGTCGGTGCCGGGCCACTCGATGGCGAGGTTGAGCTCGAGGACGTGCCGCCGCCGTCGGGCGACGTCGACGGCGGCTCGAACGACGAGTCGGCGGAACCAGGCCGGAAACGCGTCCGGCTCACGCAACGTGCCGATGTCCTGCCAGGCAGCCAGCAGGGCATTCTGCATGGCGTCGGCGCCGTCGGCGTGGGAGCCGGCAATGACGCCGGCCGTGGCCAGAGCCGCGGAAAGGTGCGGGCGCACCAGCCGGCAGAACGCGTCACGGTCGCCGTCTCGCGAGGCGGCCACGAGACTGCCCAACTCGCTTTGGTACTCGATCGTTCGCTCCAGCACTTTCTCCACGCCACTTAGTCGGCAGGATTGGCCAAACGGTTCGATCTTGACGCGCCAGACGAGCTTACCGGCACGCGATCTGCGGATTCGGCGCGTTCAGGCGGCGACCGAGCGCGGAGCGGGGCGTCGGCGCCGGCGGGGCGTCGGCGTCAGCGCGGCGGGGCGTCAGCGCGGCGGGGCGTCAGCCGAGGAGTTCGCCCAGCGGCGCCAGCTCGAATTCCGCAACGGCCTCCCCTACCCGCTCGCCGCGCGGGTCGAGCGCCACGGGCCGGTGATAGCGAGCGAGGGCGCGCAACGCCGCCGGGTCGAGAACGCCGACCTGACGGAGCGTCTCAACGGACGCCGCCGCGCCGGCTCGGTCGAACCCGCCGCCGTCCTCGATCTTGAGCGCGATTCCGGAGGACCGCGACCGGCGGCTCGCCGAACCCGGCAGGACCGAGAAGCATCGCAACCCTTCGGCTCCGCCCTTTGCTACTACTCGACCGGGCATGGTCTTCATGACCGAGGTGTCGAGCCGGTCGCGCGTGCCCGCTACCATCTCGGGGTTGGCGAGCATGGCGTCGCGAATGCGCGTCAGGGCCGCGGCCATGCTGAACCGCGTGTCGGTCGGACGGACGGCGCTCGGGTCGGCCAGCATCGCAAACGCACGGGCAACCTCCGCCAGCGGAAAGGCGTAAGTCGGGACGCCGCACGCATCCGTCGAGGTCAACAGCAGCGCGGCGCTGGTGCTGAACGCCCGTGCGATGGTCGCGGTGTACAGGTGTTGGACCGGATGGTCTGGCAGCCAGTACTCCTCGACGGGCCAGTCGTTGATCTTGCAGAGAAGCAACAGCGAAGTGTGCTGGGCCGAGCACATGTGGCGAATGGGACCGGCCTTCTCGCCGTCGCGCGACAGGCGAGCGGCGGTCAGGGCATCGAGCGGCGCCCCCGCGGAGCCGCAACCGAGCATCTGCTGAGAGATGCCCGATCGGCGGAAGATCCCCTGCAACGTCCGAACGTGGAGGTCTTCGCCCGAATGAGACCCGGCCATGATCGCCAGCTCGGCGCTCGAGAGGTCGAAGGTCTCGACGCCGCCGGCTTCCACGAGCGCGACGAGTCCGAACGGCTTCACTGCCGACCGGATGTTGACGACCGCATCCGCATCGCCCAGCACTCGCTCGACGGTTCCGTCCACGTCCACCTGGACGATCGAGCCTCGATGGCGACTCTCGACCACGCCGCCCCGAACCTGGCGAACCAGAACCGGAGGCGGCTTCGCAGATTCCGTGCGCTTCACCACTGGGCGTCCGCCGGGCGCCCGAACCGACCGGGTCGGCACCGCAGCGCGCCTCACCGTGCCGTCGCCGCCGGCGCCCGATCCCGAAGTACCCGGCCGCGCGGCTGGGATTCCATCCCTATCCAGACTGGAGCTCGACGACACAAGCGTCCCCTATCGGAGAATGGACCGAGGATACTCCGGTCCGGCCGGACCGAGGTCGGCGGTGGCAGGCTCAGGACCGGGACGTCGCGGAGAGCAGACCGGCCGGACCGGATGGTCTCGCTTCGGGCTCCGGAGCTACCGGGGGACTGCCCCGATGCCGGTCCTGGGCTCTGGCAGATCGGCCCCGTCGCGGACTGTGGTGGCTCGGGCGGCAACCCTGGCCGCTGCACCCCGCCGTCGCAGGCCCCACAGCCCGGCAACGATGAAGATGGCCGCGCAGCCGGCGAACACGACCAGCAACACGATCTGCTCGGCACGGAGCGGCCCTTCGACCTGTGCGTCGCGCCATGTGAACGCGGCAGCAAAACGCGCCATCGACCACAGACAGAGCGCCGTCAGGAAGCGGCGATACCCCGTCAGCATCGGCCAGTCGTGCCGTGGCGCCAGACCCGGCCGCACGATCCGCCACCAGCGGCGCAAACGGAACCGCAGCGCGAACGGGACGGCGACGATCAGGAAGGCGATGATCAGAACGAGGACACCTTCCAGGGCCTGCGAAGGCAGCGCCGCAACATCTGGGTTAGCGCTCTGCCACGGCCCGGGACGGACATAGACCGTTGCCCACCTCGAGTCGGAGAACCGGCCCTGACCGTCGCCACCCAGAACCATCGCCAGCTTGCCCAGGCCGAGGCCGACGAGCAGCGGGCCGCTGGCGACATGCAGCCAGAGCGAGATGGGCGCAGCAAGGAGCCGGGCCACGGCCAGCGCCGTGACGACCCCGAGAACGACGGCCAGCGAGAGCGCCAGGCCGCCCTGGCCCGGATCGGCGAGGCGGCCCGGGTCGAGGCCGAAGTAGTCGTAGTGGATCAGGCCGTAGTCGATTCGGGCGCCGATCACCGCGCCCGGAACGGCCCCGATGGCGATCAAGATCAGGTCGTCGCGGCGGAGCCGTCCAGCGTTCCGGGCAAGGCCGTCGGAGCCGGTGTCCGAGCGGGCCCGCATCCGGCCGGCGCCGAGTGCCGCCAGCACGAGAACGATGAAGACGACCGCGGCCAGCGCCAGCGTCTCCAGGCGGACGGTCAGCCCGAAAGGGGCGATCGTCGGATCGAAGTCGAAGCGGATCACCTCTGGCATGGCCCGAGTTTACCGGGCCCGGAAGGTCCGGGTCGGCGGCTTGGGCCCCGTCGTTTCCAGAACCGTCGTCGAGCTGCAGAGCGGAGACAGCCCGAGTGTCAGCTAACCGACACTCGGGCTGTCATTCAGCCGCTTCTGGTCGCGGCAGAGAGGTGGCTTGATACGCGCATCGGTGGTTTGCGGACCTCGTCCCGGACCGTCGACTTGAACCGGGGGGAAAATCGCCCGATAAGCGGCGAAAGCCGTTCCGAGGGGGATCGGACGGGCGATCGCGCCGGTTCCGGCGGCCGGGGGGTCCGGGACCGGCGCTTTCATTTCGAAGAGCTGAGGAAGCCCCGGCTGGACGGGACCGCCGGGGCTTCCTTGCGTCTACAGGGCAGAGCGTGCGACCCCGAGCCGGACCAGCGGACGTGGTGTCGGAGGGCGGCCAGAGGGACCGCGGCCCAACGGAGGGCGGCCCGACGGCCGGCGGCCTCGCGTCCGGGCGCCGAGCGGTGTGTCAGGCCGGAGCGTTGTGCATTGTCTCGACGAGTCCCCTGACCGAGCCCGCCGACGCCATCAAGGCTGCCTTCTCCTCCGCGGTCAGGGCGACCTCGATGATCCGCTCGACGCCGGACGCTCCGAGCACTGTGGGCACGCCGATGACCAGACCGTCGATGCCGTATTCGCCCCGTAGCAGAACGGCGCACGTCAGGACGCGCTTTCGGTCGCTGAGGATCGAGTCGACCATGTGCAGCACCGATGAAGCCGGGGCATAGAACGCGCTACCGCTCTTGAGAAGGGCGACTATCTCTGCGCCGCCGGTCCGGGTTCGCTGAACGAGCTCTTCGATGCGCTCGGGCTTCATGAGTTCCGGAAGCGGGATACCGGCGACGGTCGAGAAGCGTGGCAGCGGGACCATCGTGTCGCCGTGCCCGCCCAGCACGAACGCCGAGACGTCGGTTGCCGAAACCCCCAGGTCCTGCGCGATGAACGAACGGAAGCGGCTGCTGTCCAGCACCCCGGCCATCCCGATGACACGCTCGCGTGGGAAGCCGCTGACCTCGAGGGCGACGTGGACCATCGCGTCGAGAGGGTTCGTGACAACGACCAGGATCGCGCCGGGCGAGTAGTGGACCGCTTGCTGAACGACGGAGCGCACGATCCCGGCGTTCTTGAGGAGCAGGTCGTCACGGCTCATCCCCGGCTGACGCGCCAGTCCGGCGGTGACGACGACGATGTCCGATTCGGTCGTGTCGGCGTAATCGTTGGTGCCGACGATCGACTGGTCGTGATGCGCCAGCGGCCCAGCCTCCGCCAGATCGAGCGCCTTGCCCTGCGGCAGACCCTCGACCACGTCGATCAGGTAGACGTCGGCGATCCCCGCCTCCGCGATCCGCTGGGCCGTCGTGGCACCCACGTTCCCGGCGCCGATGACCGTTACCTTGCGACGACAGATAGGCATCCCGGACCTCCCTCGCGTGCGGCGCGGACGAATTGCGGCATGGGCCGGATCATGTTCGATCGTACTTCGAGCGACACCCACCCACCGCGCCATCGCTACCTGATGCGGTAGGCGGCACGCTGGTCGACTTTTTCGGTCGCGCGGTGGTCAGGCGTCGGCGAACGCGCGCTTCATCTGCTCCAGCCGCGCCGCCAGCTCGACGGGCAGTCTGGCACCGAACCTGGCGTAGTGTTCTTCGATCGCCACGGCCTCCTGGACCCAGGCAGCCGGGTCGACCGCAAGCAGCGCTTCGAGGTCCGCCGCCGCGATCTCCAGGCCATGCGTGTCCAGCGCGCCGGGCGCGGGCAGGAAGCCGATGGGCGTCTCGACCGCGTCGTCTTCGCCCGAGCATCGCCCGAACATCCACTCGATGACGCGGCTGTTGTCGCCGAAGCCGGGCCACATGAACTTGCCGTCGGCGTTCTTGCGGAACCAGTTGACCAGGTATATGCGCGGCAGCCTGGCGCCGGCCTTCCGGCCGACCTCGAGCCAGTGGGCAAAGTAGTCGGCCATGTTGTAGCCGCANNCGAAGCGCAGCTTGCCGATCGTGCCGGCTGCGGCGGCCGTCATCTCCGAGCTCATGATCGAGCCCAGGAATACACCATGCTCCCAATCGAAGCCTTCGCGAACGAGAGGCACGGTCGAGGCTCGCCGGCCACCGAACATGATGGCGTCGATCGGCACACCGGCCGGGTCCTCCCAGTCCGACGCGATCGCCGGGTCCTGGCGGGCCGGAGCGGTGAAACGGGCGTTCGCGTGGGCCGCTGGCTTCTCCGATCCCGGCGCCCAGTCCTTGCCGGTCCAATCGATCAGGTGCGCGGGCGGCTCTTTGGTCAGCCCTTCCCACCACACGTCGCCGTCGTCGGTCAGGGCGCAGTTGGTGTAGATGCAGTTCGCGTACAGCGTGCGGATGGCGTTGGCGTTCGTGGACATGCTCGTCCCGGGCAAGACGCCGAAGAAACCCGCCTCCGGGTTGATGGCGTGCAGTCGGCCGTCGGGCCCGAACTTCATCCAGCAGATGTCGTCACCGATCGTCTGGACCTTCCAGCCCGGGATCGTCGGCTCCAGCATCGCCAGGTTCGTCTTACCGCACGCCGACGGGAAGGCGCCGGCCATGTGCTTCACGCGTCCGTCCGGGGCGGTGACCTTGACAATGAGCATGTGCTCGGCAAGCCAGCCCTCGTCGCGGGCTATCACCGAAGCGATGCGCAGGGCGTAGCACTTCTTCCCGAGAAGGGCATTGCCGCCGTAGCCCGAGCCGTACGANNCCAGATCTCGCGGGTCTCGGGGTAGTGGACGATGTATTTGGTGTCCGGCGCGCACGGCCATGCCACGTCCGTCTCGCCGGGGTCGAGCGGCTTGCCCACCGAATGGATGGCGGGGACGAATTCGCCGGTCTTGACGATCTCGTCGAGAGCAGACACGCCCATGCGGGTCATGATCCGCATGTTCACGACGACGTACGGGGAGTCCGTGATCTCGATGCCCAGCCGGCCTATCGGCGAACCTACCGGGCCCATCGAGAATGGGATGACGTACATCGTCCGGCCACGCATCGAGCCCTTGAACAGACCGGTCAGGAGCGCCCGCATGTCTTTGGGGTCGCGCCAGTTATTGGTCGGCCCCGCGTCCTCTTCCTTCTCCGAGCAGATGAAGGTGCGGTCTTCGACGCGGGCGACGTCGGATGGATCGGAGCGGGCGAGGAAGCTGTTGGGGCGGAGCTCCGGGTTGAGGCGAATGAAAGTTCCCGCGTCGACCAGAAGCTCGCACAGGCGCCGGTTCTCGGCTTCGGAGCCGTCGATCCACTGGACGGCATCCGGCGTCGTAAGGGCTGCGACCTCGTCCACCCAGCGAACGACCGGGTGACCCGCGGGCAGGTTCTGCGGTCGCCCTTCGACCCTAGCGCTGGTGGTTGCCACGATCTCTCCTCGTCTCCCCACTTCGGAGCCCCGTTGAGGGCGCAGTTCGATTTCTGTCTTGACTTGCGACGATTTTGGGAACGGACGAATTGTACCGAAGCCGGCGGCGTTTCGCGCGAAGATCGCCCGCCAGGGCTACACGGCCGCCCGAAACGCCAGGCCGAAGCCCGGGATCGCCCGCCCAATGGGGTCGTAGTCGGCAGGCATACGATTTCTGAAGGTTCGTGGCCCGCCGGTCGCAGGTGCAGGACCTGCCGCCCGGGTCCCCGGATCGGAGGCGTCCCATGATCGCGTTCCTGGTAGAACTGGAGAACCGCGTCGGCTCCGCTGCCGAAGTCGCGGAGGCCATCGCCGACCGAGGCATCAACATCACCGCTGGAGCAGGGCTTGCGTGCGGCAGCAGTGGCCAGATGGCCTTGACTACGAACGACGAGGCGGGCACTCGACGGCTGCTCCTGAGCCGTGGTTCCAGATTCCGCGAAATCGAGCTGGTGCCGATCAGCCTCACCGACGCGCCCGGAACCTTCGCCCGGACCTGCCGCGCGCTGGCCGACGCGAAGATCAACATCGAGGCGGTATTCGCGATGGCCGCGTCGGGCGACCGAAACACGATGGCGTTCGCAACGGACGATCCGGCCCGAGCGCGGTCGATCCTCGGCCAGAAGGCACTCACCGGCAGCGGCCGTTAGGAGGCGTCGCGCGACCGACCCCAAGCCGGGCCCCACTCGCTGACGCGCGCCCTCGAATCCCCAGCGGTCGGACTTCGCATAAGCCGTCGATAAGCGACGGATGATCGGCCTCCTATAGCGTGCGGACCTGAGGAGGTTCGATGTGTTGGACTCAGTCGATCGGCCGTGGACGACGGTTCCGGCGTGGCCAGGCGGACTGGACGAGCGCGGCCTCGCCGCCTATGGCGAGCTGGCGATGGCCCGTGCGCCCCTGTCGCGTGTGGTTCGTCGAAGCCCCGCGAGATCCGGGCGAGATCCTTCGTCCGATGCTCGACGAGACGGCGTCCCCGTTCGAGGGCGGCCGGGCAAGCGCTGGTGGCGGAGACTCCCTCGAGACTTGACGCAATAGACCGACTCAGACTGCCGGCGTCGGCTCGGACTGCGCGGCGGGAGCCGGCGGCGCCTGGTCATCCGCCATGGAGATCGGGTGCCGCCGAACGTACCAGTGCCTGACAAAGATCGCCAGCAGGGCTGCCGCGGCGCCACCCAGGCCAACGATCTGGGCCGTGGGGATGCCGAAGATGGTCCAGTCCCAGCCGCTCCGCAGGAGTTCGAGCAGACTCCTCTCGAGGCCATACCACACGAAATAGAGCAGCCCCACGTCTCCGACGATGAGGATCCGACCCCGCGCCGTGAAATGGTTCCACAGCCAGAGCATCACGAACACGCCCACAAGGCTGAGCATCGACTCGTAGAAGAAGAGCGGGACGAAGTGAGCGCTCTCAGGCGTACCCGGACAAGCGTATTGGGCGACGCGATACGGGCATTGGATGGCTATGCCCCAGGGCAGGTTCGTGGGCGGACCGTAGAGCTCCTGGTTGGCGAAGTTGCCCCATCTACCGACAACCTGGGCCAGCAGGATGCACGGCGCCACGATGTCGGCCCAGCGCCAGAAATTGACCTTGTAGTGACGCGTCACCCATATCATCGCCAGCATTCCCGTGAACAGCCCGCCGTATATGCCCAGGCCGCTATATGGAGGCAGGAAGATCTGGGCCAGGTGGTCCTTGTAGTCGGGACCGGTGGACCACTGGTCGATCACGTGGTAGGCGCGGCCGCCTATCAGGGCCGCGACGGCAAGGATGATCAGAGCGTCGATGATCATGTCGGTCCGTTCGCCGCGCCGGCGCGCCTCGCGCGTGGCCAGCCACGTTCCGGCGATGATGGCGGCCACGTATGCAATCCCGTACCAGCGGATTTCGAACGTGCCGAAAGCAAGGGCGATAGGGTTGGGCGTGAAGTCGATCATGGCCGGGTCAGTTTAGCCACGATCCGCCGGTCGGGCATGGTCCCGGCGGGCAGCGGCACATGTGCCGTCCCGAGTCGCGCCCATTGGCCCGGCATCGTCTCCCTTCCGCCATTCGTATACTCATCCTGGACGCGGGGGCTACCGGCCTACCGCAAGTCGCGGCCGGGATGCACCCGGCCCAACCTGGCATTGCCAGCGGACCGCCAGATAGATAGCCGGGGAACTTAGCCAGATGGGCCTCGACATGCCGTACTACTTCTTCTTCGCCATTCTTGGGCTGGTCGGCGGCGGGTTGATCGTGTGGTTCCTGATGGCGGAGCACCCGTTCGAGCCGCTCGAGACTCCCGGCGGTCCGGTCGATGCGGCCGAGGTTTCGCTGCTGGCGCAGGAAATGGCGGACGATGGCCGAGCGATCGACGAAGACACGATCGAGAGGCTGCTCGAGCTTCACGGGGCCTACGTCGACGGCAGGATCTCCGAGGCCCGGGCCGCCGCCGAGGCTGCCCGGCTCGAAGCCGAACGGGCGAGGAAGGCACAGGAGACAACGTCCAACGACGCTGTCTAGCGGTTGCGCTCCCGGCTGATCCGGGCCCGGGGCGGCAACGTCGCTCCAGCGGCCAAACGGGGCTAGCGAACTTCTCCGGCGTGCAGCGCCACCGCCCCGAGGGCCAGACGCCGCACCGTGACGTTGGCCAGACCGACGCGTCGCATCGTTTCCGCCAGCTCCTCGGCGTCGGGGAATCCATTCAGCGAATGGGGCAGATAGGCGTAGGCCTCACGCCGCCCGAACGCGGTGCCGACGAAGGGGGCCATCCGACCGAAGACGGCCGAGTAAAGGCGCCCCGCTATCTTCGGGCGCGGCGTCGTGAGTTCCAGGCAGACTACCCGCCCGCCGGGCCGGACGACTCTGGCCATCTCCCGAAAACCGTCCTCGAAGCTCGACAGGTTCCGCAGCCCGAACGCGATGGTCGCGGCGTCGAAGCCGTTCGCCTCGAACGGGAGAGCCAGCGCGTTGCCAACGACGAACTCGACCTGGCCGATATTGAAAGCGCGGCGGGCTTCCTCGATCATCGCGGGCGACAGGTCGACGCCGACGACCCGACCGGTGGGACCGACCGCATGGGCCAGAGCCGCGGTCAACTTTCCGGTCCCGCAAGCTACGTCCAGCGCGGAGCCGCCCGCGGACAGCCGTGCGGCTCGAACGGCGGCGCGGCGCCAGCGGCCATCGAGGCCGGCGGTCATGATCGTGTTCATGCGATCGTAGACCGGCGCAATCGAATCGAACATGGACGCCACTCGCGGCTCGGGCACGGTGTTGCCGGTTCGACTTTGACTGTGGCTTTGGGTTTCGGGGTCGACCGGGTTTCCGGACGGACGCCCGGTTTCGCTCACGAGCCTGAGTTGCCGGAGTCGCCAGCGGGTTGCGGATCCACGTCTCGTCCCAGACGAAGCGGCCGGCGTTCGAACGCGCTCGAGAAGACGACCTGGGTTTGGGTGGTGAAGACGTGGGGCATGGCCTGGATCTCGTGCAATACGTGTTCCAGGTGCCGAGTGTCGGTCGACCGCACCTTGAGCAGGTAGTCCGACTCCCCGGCGATGTGGTGGCATTCCTCGATCTCGTCGATCTCACTGAAATTGCCGGTGAGGTCTGTTGCGATCGTGCCGGGGACTTGCTTGATGAAGATGAAGGCCAGCACGCCGTAGCCGAGGAGCGTCGGATCGACCTGGGCGGAGTAGCCGCGTATCACGCCCCGGGCCTCGAGCTTCTTCACCCGCTCATGGGCCGAAGGACCGCTCATGCCTACCGCCTGCCCCACTTCGGCGTAGGACTCGCGGCCGTCATGCTGCAGCAACTCAAGGATCCGAGCGTCTGTCTCGTCGATCCTTTCGGGTGAGCCCATTTTTGTAGTTCCCCCGGGCATGCCGACCTGTCGCTCCCCGACCTTTGCGCGGACCCAGCCTGGACTGCCGCCGGAGCAGCGCACAAGCGCTCCGATGGAGCACGACCTGGACCACGATCCGAGAGCAGCCTAGCCTATCGCCGCAGAATCGACAGCGAACGAGGTGTCCGGACCGGGCGCCACGGACCGGGCGGGCGGTTACGGAGGACCTTCGCCAGGGCCCGCCGCTACCAGCGGTAGCCGCGACCCTTGGCCCGGTTGCCGACGGTTCCGGCCGGCAGATGCGCCTCCAGACACGTGACACCCTTGGCCCCGACGATCGCGTCGTGCCGGACCTGCGCCGGCAGATCGAGCCGCTCGCCCGGACCAAGAATGAAGCCGACTCCGTAACCGGGCATGCCGAACGTGATCGAACCCTCGACCGCAACGACGACCTTGTCGTAGTCGTGGTGGTGCTCCTCGTACCTCTCTCCAGGCGGATTCGACCAGGCGGCCGGCTCCAACGCCTGGGCTCGCATTCTGGCCTCGAGGCTGGCTCGGTCGACGGGGCTCATCCGATGTTCCTCGGCTTGGTCGAGCTGCCGGCGCCGGCATCACCGACACTCGCGACACTCGAACCGGCGATTCGATCGCCTCGCCGCCGGATCTTCTCGGGGCCCGGCGTCGTGTTCCGGGCCGCTTCCGTGGCTCGTCGATCCGACGACGGAGGCAGTTCCGGGGCGGCGGTCCGCCAGGCGGCGTCGGCCGCGATGTCCGTCTCACTGGCCCTCGTCGCGACGACGGCGAATATCCCCAGCCCAAGCACGAGACCCGCACCGATGGCGAACGGCCAGTTGGCGCCCATCGTCTGCCAGAGGAAGACGCTGAACACGCCGCCCACTATCAACGCCGAGCCGATGGCCTTCAGCGCCCGCATCTGTCTCCTTCTGCTGGATTCGACCGGCGGCTCCGGCGCGACGTCGAACGCGAACCGCGACTTCAGGCGATGCCGTGCCACTCGCGACCGCGACGACTCTTCGTACGGGTGGCACGTCCATCGTAGCCGGTAGACTGCGGTCGTGACATCATCGCCGCTGCTTCGATACCTTTCCGCAGCCGACGTGGCGGCTGCGATGCCGCCGCTGGCCGAGCGACTCGAGCTGGCCGAGACGACGCTTCGCGCCCTGGGCCGTGACGCCGAGTTGCCGGCCAAGATCGGCGTTCATCCACGTCAGCCGGGCTCACTCGCGCACGCCATGCCGGCTTTGCTGCGAGGCTCGACAGACGACGGTGGCGCCGATCTCATCGGCGTCAAATGGATCGCCGGCTTCCCGGAGAACCCGGCGATCGGACTGCCCACGTACCACGCTCTGGTGATCCTCAACGACGCTCGCAGCGGATTGCCTCTGGCCGTGATGGACGCCGGCGCGATCACCGCGCAGAGAACCGCCGCCGTGAGCGGGGCGGCGATCAAGCTCTTTGCCGGGGACCGTAGCGGGCGGGCGGCGGCGGTCGCCATCCTGGGCGCAGGGGTTCAGGCACGCGGCCATCTGCCGGTCATCGGCCGGCTGCTGCCCGGGGCCTCGATCCGGGTCGCCGATGTCGATCGCGTGAGGGCGGAGACGCTGGTGACGGAGGCGCGATCGGTCGAAGGTGTCGGAGAGGCGACGCTCGCCGCGGGCGTGCGGGAGGCGGTCGAAGGCTCAGACCTCGTCATCTCGGTCGTCTCGTTCGGGCCGAACCACCAGGCTCTCGATCCGCGCTGGCTCAGCCCGGACGCACTCTTCGTCGCCGTGGACTACGACATGCAGGCCCCGGCGTCGCTCGCCCGCGAGTCGCTGTTCGTCGTCGACGAGCGCGACCAGTTCCTGGCCACTCGCGCCGGCGGCGGGTTCGCCGGCTATCCGGACCCCGCGGCCACTCTTGGCGAGGCGCTTCGGAACGAAATGCCTCGCCCCGCCGGCCGCGTCCTGGTGTCGCATCTGGGAGTCGGGCTTGCGGACGTCGTATTCGCGTCGGCGATACTCGAACGAGCCAAACGGCTCGGGCTCGGAGTCTCGTTGCCGCGCTGAGGCGGCCGGGGCGGGGCCGTCAGGGTGACGTGAACGGCCAGGGGGCGGCAGTAGCCGCTACCGGTTCACCTCGAGCGGCCCCTCGGGAACCTCGATCAGGACCCGGCCGTCTTCGACGACCACCTGATAGACAGCCAGCGGCATCTCCGCCGGCGGATCGAGCGGCTCGCCGTCCGCGAGACGGAAGCGCGAGAGGTGCAGCGCGCAGGTGATCGAGTCGCCGGTCAGGAAGCCTTTGTCCAGCTCGAAGTACTCGTGGCTGCAGATCCCCTGGGTTGCGTGCAGCTCGCCGTTCAGGTTGACCACGAGGACCAGGTCGTCGCCGACCTCGCACAGCTTCATCGTCCCGGGCGCGACCTCGTCGAGGCCGCACAGATCTACCCGGTGGAGCGCGGAGGCGGCGGTCATCGGCGGTCTCAGGCTACAGCGGCGGACGGGCGCGCACCGGTCCGGCCTGCCCACTTGGCCTCGAGCAGTTCGCGCAGCCGATCCTGAGCGGATGCCAGAGGCACGCGCGCCACAACCGGCTCCAGGTAGCCCAGGACGATGAACTTGCGGGCCTCGTCCGGATCGAGGCCGCGGCTTTCGAGGTAGAAGAGCTGCGTCTCGTCGACCGGGCCGACGGAGCTCGCATGGGCGACGCGGCGGCAGTCCGGCTGATCGATCTCCAGGCTGGGAATGGCCACGGACCGGGCCTGCTTGGACAGCAGCATCGCGAACTCGCCGAGGTAGCTGTCCGTGCCGTGGGCCGACAAGTCGATCGTCGCCAGGCCCTTGAAGTAGGCCCGGGAGCGGTCGGACAGCGCGCCCTTGGATAGCAGATTACCGGTGGTGTCACGACCGATGTGGCGCGTGTAGGAAGTCAGGTCGAAGAGTTGGTCGATCGAGCCGAAGACGATCTCGGCCTGCTCGACGGACGATCCGTCGCCCTCGAGGGTGTTGTCGATCCGACTCCGGATGACGCGGCAGCCGAGTTGCGCCAGTGCCCAGCGAAGACTCGAGGCCTTGCCCACGACAGCCGAACGGTGCTGGAAGGCGACCTGGTTCGTCGGGAAGTCCTGGAGTCCGGCGAAGGATAGGATCGAGCCGGCGCCCAGCTTGACTTCGGTCGTGCCGGCGAAGAAGGCCTGGGGTTCGACAGCCGCCGAGCCGGTCGCAACGTCGATTCCCGCAGCCGGGGCGGAAGTCACCTGCTCCTCGACGACCGCGGCCTCGGCGTCGTCCCCGATCGAGATGATCGTCCGCGCGACCAGCGCGCGGTTGGGCGCACCCATCGTCCAGCGCAGCACGATCGGCCGCTCCAGGCGAACGCCGTCCGGCACGTGCAGGAACAGGCCGTGCGTCCAGATTGCCCGCGTCATCTGCCCGAGCTTGTCGTTCTCGGGCAGCGTGCAGCCGCCCTCGAGCAAGCGCCGGAGGAGCTCCGGGTCGCGCGCGCCGAGCGATGCGAGCGTCTCGAGCACGACGCCGGCGGCCCGCGCCTCCTGCGAGAGCACGAGCGCCGTCAGGCGATCCTCGGCGAATTCGGCGTACGCGGCCGCTCCCTCGGGGAGCTTCGCCTTGCCCGCCGCGGCCACGCCACCAGTCACGGCCGGATAGGGCCGAACTTCGGACAGACGCGCATTGCGGAGGTCCACGTAAGGCGTGTAGAGCCGGTTCGACTCGATCGGCAACTCCTCGAAGGCGCGCAGCCCGGTCAGCCGGTCGGCCAGCAGCCAGTCGGGATCGGCTGCGGCGGCGGAAACAGCACGGACGGTCGCCTCGTCGACGAAAGTGAGCGTCAGATCCGTGGGCGCCTGGCGAGCCGGCGCCGGCGTTCGAGCGGCGTTCGCGCCGGCGGCGGTTCGTCCTGCGACGGCGACCTCGGCCTCCGCGGCCCCCTCTGGGGCGGTCATCGTGTGACCGCCCATGGCGATTCGCCTTGCGGATTGGCGGTCACCCTAGCGAACCCTCCATTTCGAGCTTGACCAGGCGGTTGAATTCGATCGCGTATTCCATCGGCAGTTCTTTGGTGAAGACCTCCAGGAAGCCCTGNNTCGTCTTCCTGGATGTCGATGTACGGATACGTGTCCGACCGGCTGCCCTCGTCGAGCAGCAGCGCGTCGCAGCGTACGCTCGCCACCACGCCCGTGGCTCCGGGCACGACCTTGAGCTGGCCGCGGTAGGTCGTCCGGCCGCCGTCCTTGGAGATCGACTTGCTGATGATGCGGCTGCGCGTGTTCGGAGCGAGATGGATCGCCTTGGCGCCGGTGTCNNTGTCCTGGTGCTGGCCCTTGCCGGCCACCGCCACCGAGATGACCTCGGCAGTGGCGCCCTCGCCGCGCAGATAGATGCTCGGGTACTTCATCGTCAGGCGCGAGCCCGTGTTCGCGTCGATCCACTCGACCGTGGAGTGGGCGTGGGCGTGGGCTCGCTTCGTGACCAGGTT
Source organism: Chloroflexota bacterium (assembly GCA_003152995.1). Lineage (GTDB taxonomy): Bacteria > Chloroflexota > Limnocylindria > Limnocylindrales > CSP1-4 > Fen-1039. Next base: position 61,130 of record PMBR01000081.1, read on the forward strand.
GTAGACGTCGTTCGACCAGTT
>PMBR01000076.1 GCA_003152995.1 Chloroflexota bacterium
CAAGGGCCCGCGCGCCGTCCAGGTGAGCGCAGCCTAGTCCTCGAGGTCACTCGCGGCCCGGGCGCAACTCGCTCCGGGCCGCGTCTGGCCGCTCGCCTGGCCCCCAAGATCCACTCCGACAGGAGCCCCTCATCTCGCGAACTGCCTTCGTTTCCACATACGCCCCACGTCGGTGCGGTATTGCGACGTTCACATACGACCTGGCCACTACGGTCGGCGAGCGCGAGATCGTGGCCCTTCATCCGGCCGACGAGCCCGGCCCTTACCCGGCCGAAGTTCGGCATCGTATCCGTCGCGACGTAGAGACCGACTACCCGTACGTGGCCCGCTCCCTCAACGAGTGCGGAGTGAAGGTCGTCTGCGTTCAGCACGAGTTCGGCATCTGGGGCGGCGAAGACGGCGGATACGTTCTCGACTTTGTCGGAGCGCTGCGAGTCCCAGTCGTGTCCACGCTCCACACCGTGCTGCCGCGACCAACGTCGGCCCAGCGGGACATCGTGAGGGAACTGGTCAGCGTCTCGGAAATGTCTGTGGTCATGTCACGCTCCAACGCGATGCTTCTGTCGAGCGTCTACGGCGTGGATGCCACGCGCATCGCCGTCGTTCCGCACGGCATTCCCCATCTCCCGTTCGTGGCTTCGGACACGGGCAAGCCTCGCCTGGGCCTCAAGGATCGCGCTGTCATCCTCAGCTTCGGACTGATCGGACCCGGCAAGGGCTTCGAGTCTGTGATCGACGCGATGCCTGCCGTGATCAAGTCCGTGCCGTCGGCGTGCTACGTGATACTCGGCGCAACCCACCCGGCAGTCCTCGCCCGCGAAGGCGAAGCCTACCGCGCCAGTCTTCAGAAGCGGGTTGCGGCGCTGGGTCTGAGCGAGCACGTCCAGTTCGTCGATCGGTTCGTCGGTCGGGTGGAGCTCGGTACCTGGCTCGAGGCGGCGGACATCGTTGCGACGCCTTACCCGAACCTCGACCAGAGCACCTCCGGCACGCTGTCCTACGGCATGGCAGCCGGCAAAGCCGTTGTCTCGACCCCATTTGCCTACGCCTCCGAGCTTCTCGCCGAGGGACGCGGCAGGCTGGTCTCGGGGCGCTCGCCCGAGGCGTTCGCAGAATCTCTAGTGGAGCTACTGAGCGACCACCAGCTGCGAGCCGCCATGGGCCGCCGGGCTTACGAGCACACCAGGGGCATGGTGTGGTGGGAGGTCGGCGCCGCGTACCGGCGCATATTCGACCGCGCGGCCGGCGCTGTGGCACCGCTACCGTTCCAGCCCACGCCAGCTTTTGCGGCCGTTGTCTGAGCCACCCGCCCGGCGGCGTCCGTCAGGGTGGTACGATGAACCGCGTAATCGCTGTTTCGGACACGCTGCAGCAGCGTCTGTCGCCGGCATGCCACATGGGTGCCGGCAACCTATCACCGAGAGCGCCGTCAGCGCGGGACCCAATCCGTCCCGCCAGGCCCGATCGGACTCGCGTCAGATGACGCAATCAGGAGCAATCGTTTGACTTTCGACAACCTCGGCCTTTCGGCCGACCTTCTCGCCACAGTGGCGCGAGAGGGATACACGGAGCCGACGCCCGTCCAGAGCGCGGCCATCCCACTCATCCTCGCCGGACGCGACGTTCTGGCCGCCGCACAGACTGGCACCGGCAAGACGGCCGCCTTCGTGCTGCCGATCCTCGAGATCCTCCGGCACCACTCCAACACCGGCTACTCCCCGGCGCGGCACCCTGTCCGCGTCTTGATCCTGACCCCCACCCGCGAGCTCGCGGTCCAGGTCGCCGCCGCCGTCAAGACCTACGGCCGCAGCGTCCCGCTGCGATCCGCCGTCGTCTATGGCGGCACTCGGATCGACCCGGAGATCAAGCTCCTCTGGAGCGGCGTCGAGATCCTGGTCGCCACACCCGGTCGATTGCTCGATCACGTGGGCCAGCGTACGGTCAACCTGAGCCAGGTCGAGATCCTCGTCCTGGACGAGGCGGACCGAATGCTCGACATGGGCTTCATCCCGGAGGTCCGCAAGATCGTCGGGCACATTCCTGCTAAGCGCCAGACACTTCTCTTCTCGGCCACGTTCTCCGACGATGTACGCCACCTCGCCGGGGAGTTCCAGACCGATCCGGAGACTGTTGAAGTTGCCGCTCGCAACAGCATTGCGGACAACCTGACTGAGGTCCTATATCCCGTCGACCAGAGCCGCAAGGCGGATCTGCTGATCCACCTGATCCAGCGCGACTCGATGGAGCAGGTGCTCGTCTTCACCCGGAGCAAGATCGGTGCGAGCCGGCTGGCCGCTTATCTGGATCGGCGAGGCGTGAGCACTTCGGCGATCCACGGCGACCGCAGCCAGGCGGAACGGACCCGAGCTCTCGAGGCCTTCAGAGGCCGCTTCGTCAAGGTCCTCGTCGCCACGGACGTGGCCTCACGAGGCCTCGATATCGAAGACCTGCCGTACGTTGTCAACTTCGAGCTTCCGTACGAGCCCCAGGACTACATCCACCGCATCGGCCGAACCGGTCGAGCCGGTGCCAGTGGAACGGCAATCTCTCTGGTCTCACCCGACGAGGTAGATGAGCTGCGCGGCGTCCAGCGCTTGCTGCGCCGGGCGATTCCCTGCGAAGTGGTCGAGGAATTCCTGCCCGACCCCGATCGCGAACCGGCCCCGGTGGCGCGGTTCGGCGGGCGCCAGGGCGGGCAGTCGCGATCGAGTCGGAGCGGCTCGCAGCGATCGAGCCAAACGTTCGCGGCCGCGGCGCGGTAGAGTCCGCCACATGAGGAGCTGCTGAGCAAGTGCGAAAACGCAAGGTGACGTATCCGGTGGCCCGCACGGCCACCAAGCCCACCAGAACGACCGGGCTGACGAGCGACCCTAACTACGTGAGGTCGACCGTTGCGAACATCAACCTGGCGGCCCTGGACACCCGCGACGACCTGTCGGTCGGCGATAGAGTGAAGATCGGCGGAGGCGGGCTGTATGCCGGCGAACTTGCCGTGGTCGAAGCTCTCATCGTAGGCGTCATCCCCGCCGCGATGGTTCGCACCGAGGCGGGCAAGACGCGGCGCGTCCGCGCGGTCGACATCGAGCGCCTCCCCGCCCAGAACTGATACCGCGGCGCTGACTCCCCCGCGCTACGTCAGCTGACGGCTCCGCGCCGGCGCAGCTCGACCAGAAGCTCCGTCAGGCTCGCCACGACGACCGTGGCTCCGGCCGCGCTCAGGCTCTCTGCGTCGACGGCTCCCGTAGTAACTCCGATGGCGACCATGTTCGCCCGAACGCTGGCCACCATGTCCCACGTCGAGTCGCCCACGTACCAGCATCGTTCGGGCGGCAGTCCGAGCTGAGCCGCGGACTCGAGCAGCAGATCGGGCTCGGGCTTGGCGTTGGCCACGCGGCTGCCGTCCGTGATCGGCGGAGGCGACGGCAGTCTTAGCGAGCTGACCGAGACCGCCACCTGGCCCGGTCGGCTCGATGTGGCGATAGCGAAGGTCAGGTGACTCTTCTCGAGCGCGGTCAGGAGTTCCGTCGCACCCGGCAAAGGGACGGGCGACCGGTTCAAATCGTCGAACAGATCCCCGGAGACGCGGTCCAGCTCCTCGGTTGCGGCATAGTCGAGTTCGACGCCTGCGGCGTGCCCAAGCTCCCTGGCGAGTCTTCGGCCGTCGGACCCGATGTACGCCCCCACCCGGTCGCGATCGACCACCACCCCGGCGCCCGCCAGCGCCTCCAGCCAGGCTTCGATCCGGCGCTGCACCGTGTCCACCAGAGTACCGTCCAGGTCGAACAGCAAGGCCGCCGGCTGCGGCAGGTCGGCGAAGGTCGCCGCGTTGGACGGTCGGCTGGAGGCGGTGTTCGAGTTCATGCGGGCATGGTGACAGAGATCGCGGCGACGCTCTCCGGGACCGTGGCCGAGTCGAGCGGTCCTGGTGTTCGCGACTAGGAGAAGCGGTAGGCGACTACGACCGTGACGAGCAGCTGCATGGTGGTCGGGGTCGCGACCGGCGCCTGAATGCAGATGTCGGGCGAGCCGACGGGCGCGGGTGCGATCGTGATCGTGCCCGAGCCGCTCTCGGCGCTGCCGCCCGCGGCGGGAACGGGGATCCCGTTCGGCATCGGGATGGCGCAATTGCTGGTCGGGTAGATGTAGTTATCCGACGAGGAGACGCTGACCGAGTACGTGCCCGTGATCGACACGCCCATCGCGGACGCCACGGCCTGGGCTTTGGCCCTCGCATCGGCCAGTGCGACGCCGGTCGCCTTCGACATCGCGGTCGCTCGATCCGAGCCGTCTGCCTTCACGTCGGCCGTTCCCGTCCCGGTGGCCAGGATGGTGTTCTCAGGCGCGACGCCCAGCGACGGATCGATCTGGTACGGATAGATCGCGGCCGAGCCGCTCGAGCCGGAGGCCACCCCGGACTGGCTCGAAATGCCGTAAGCGGGGACGCCCAGGGGGACACTGCCAGTCGTGGCCTTGCCCGTCGCGGCGGATGGACTCGGCGACGAGTGGGGGCCGCTCGCGGCGACTGTCCCGGCCGTCCAGCCGACCGCCAGCGAAGCGACGGATGCGAAAAGGAGCCCCACCACGAGCGAACGCCGGGGCCTGGAGAGTGTCGGTCGAAGGTTCATGGTCGTGCTCCCTAATGTCGAACTGGGGTTTGGTGCAATCGCGAACGCCTCTTGGACGCCGCCGCGCCGCCGGCGGTTCCCTGTCGTCGACGGTGCGGCCCGCCTGGTGAGATTTGTGGATCGCCAGCCGAACTCGTTGAATCGCCTGGCGGGTCAATCGCAATTTCAGCGAATCCACCGCATTCAAACAGAATCTGTCAGGTAGAATGCGGCGAGTACGGAATGTGTCGTAGACAACGGACGCCGTTCCTTCGCCGGAAGGCGCGGGCGCGGCGGCGTAGTCGAGGCAAATCCGAACGGATCGAGTCGGCGGTGGAGGATCGTCACCCTCCAGATTGGTGCAGACGCCGGATGCTCGGCTCACGTGAGCCGACCGACTTCCGACGTAGGAGCGGTTGCGAACTCCCTACCATCGGCCCCGGTCGCCAATAGCGATGCTGTTGCCCAACCGCGCACGAGGCTGATCCACGGATGACGGATCCAGGTGATCGCATGGACGCGAAGCAAACCCGCTGCTCTGTATGCAAGCACCCGGTGGCCCTCGTGGCCGGCCAGGGCCGCCGCCGAGCCGCCCTCATCGAAGATGGGCTGACGCTCTGCGACGTGTGTGCGCCTGCCGGGAACCACCAGCCGGTTCGCTTCGAGCGCTGACCCTCGCGGCTCGCCGCTCTCAGAATTCCTGAGGGCACCAGGGCGCAAGAGCCGTGCGGAAGAGCGCATCCGCAGCTGCGAGTCCGCCGGGTTGCAGTTGAGCGACTCGGCCGGCGGCCGCCAGAGCCGTGGCCCCGAACCCTCCCAGGAAGACAGACGCGAGATCGGCCGCGTCCAGCGCCAGATCGGCCGCGCTTTCGGTTCGTGTCACGCGTGCCCGGCCACCGGATGCCTCGAGACTCCAGCGGCCCGCGTTCCAGGGGCAGTATTCGTCACGCAGTTCGAACGTGAGCCGGCCGTTGCCGCGGCCGTCCATGCCGTAGATCCGGCCCTCGAGAGCCGCGGCTGTGTCCACGATGCGAAGCCAGAGCCCATCGCCCACGGTCGTGCCCAGACGTCGAGGCTCGGCGGCGAGAGCGAAGAGCGGGTGGTCCGACGGCAGGCGCCAGGTCTTGAGGGTTCGGACCAGATCTACCTCCAGCAAGTAGCGCCAGATCTCACGGGTCCCACGCGGCGTGCAGGCGATCGCCTCTTCAACGGTCAGCGTCGCGCCCGGGCCCCGAGTGCTCCACTGCCCCTTGATCTTGTAGACGGCATATGCCTCCGGTCCGTCGGAGGTCTCGTACACCACCAGCCGACGGGCCTCGCCGCCCTTGGAGTCCTTCTCGACGAGCGGCAGAATGCCGGCCCACCAATCCGGCGTGCGAGCCAGGAAACCGGCTCTTCCAGCTCGGGCCGACTCGTAAACCCGGGCCACGAGCTCCTGCCCTTCGCCGGGCGGGAGCATCCGGAACGTGCCCTCTCGCGGCCATTCGCGGGCGAAGCCGACGGCCATGGTTTCGGCCTCGAGGTTCAGGCTGTACGTGGCCAGCCCGAACCCGAAGCGCTGATATATCGCACCCTCGGCCGCCCAGAGGGCCGCGAGCGGCTCACCGCGACGATGACAGTCGTCGATCATCATCCGCATCATCCCGCTCATCAGACCCTGGCGGCGGTGCGACGGCAACACCGTGACGAACGTAATGCCACCGGTCGGCAGCTCGCCGCCGGGCACGCTGAGGCGCAGCGAGAATACGCCGCTGCTGCCCACGATACGGCCGTCGTCGAACGGCGCGAACCAGCGGTCCTTGTCTGCGACGCGCTCGACCCTGCCGATGAAGTCATCGGAAAGGTCCTCGCTGAAGCCGATTTCCGATGTCTTGAGCAGCTCGACGAAACGATCCGGAGGGCAGGGGCGAACTTCGACGCTCATGGCGCCAATCTTGACAGAGGCGCGGGAAGATGGGCTCGGAGCCACTCGACGACCTGCGCGACCACCTGCGGCCCCTCTGGCTCGTTCAAGGTTTCGTGCCGCAGACCCGCGAGAACACGGCGTTCCACGCCCGGTACGCCAGCCAGCGGCTCGCTTACCTGGGTCGGGACAAGCGTATCGGCGCCGCCATGTATGACGAGAGTCGGGACGTGGAGGCGGTCGAGGTCCGTCCGACCGCGCTTCATGGCCTTGAACAGCTCGGCGCCCAGGCGGGTCGTCGAGCGCGGCTGGACCAGCGGGTCGGCGAAGTAGGCCGTGCCCACGGCGGGGTCGTGAGACAGCTGGTCGCCGGCGATCGGGTTGGCCAGGATCATGATCGGAGCCAGACGGCTCAGGACGGGGGCGAGGGCGCGCTGCCAGCCGGGGACGCGGGCATCGAGCGGCGGCGCGCTCAGGACGAGCAGATCCGGCGCGAGGCGGTCCGAGCAGGCATAGGTAAGCGCGATGAGCGCGCCCATCGAATGCCCGAGCAGGACGAGCGGCCGGCCCGGCTCGCGAACCGCGGCCAGCCGGCTCGCCACATCCTCGAGGAAATCGTCCCATGTTCGGACGTAGACACGCCGGCCCCCGGAGAGCCCGTGGCCGCGAATGTCGAAGGCGTGGACGTCGAGCCCGGCTTCGGCCAGAAGTCGCCCGGTTCGCTCGTATCGGCCGCTGTGCTCCCCGATGCCGTGAACGATGAGGACCGTCGCCCACGGCTCGCCGGCGGGCGCCCAGTGGCGCACGTGGAGCGGTGTCCCATCGGCGCCGGGTGCCGTTGAGCCGGACATCGTCTCGGCTGCCGAAGGCTTTGTCGGTCGCCCGGCCGGAGCCGCCATTGCGCGCCTCCTTCGCTAGATAACCTCGCTGCGGATCATCTTACCGATTCGATACGGCCCGACTACGCCGCCGCACGGCTGAAGGAGCGCGCGCCGAGAGCGATCGTCACGGCCGCCAGAACGACCAAAACCACCACGCCGATCACGATCTCGGAGTCGCCGTAGCTGGCGTTGAAGAGCGCCCGGATCGCGGCGACGGCGTGATACAGCGGGTTCAGTTTGGCGATCGTCTGCAGCCAGTCCGGCGCGAACGACATCGGCAGCATCACGCCCGACAGGAGCAGGAGAGGCAAAGCTAGGCCGTTGACCACGGGGGCGAGCGAGTCCTCACTCTTGAGGACGAGGGCCAGGGTGTACGAGACGGGCGACATCATCAGCCCGATCAGCGCCAGCATCGCGAATGCGACCGTGACGCCCCCGAGGTTGATCTCGAGCCCGAACGGGATCGCCAGCACGACCAGGATCAAGCCCTGGCCGAGCAGCAGGACGACATCACGCAAGGATCGGCCGACGAGCATTGCCAAGCGACTCATCGGCGTGACGGTCATCCGTTCGACGACGCCCTCGCGCATCTCGTCGCACAGGCCAAATCCCACGAACGCCGAGCTGAAGAGGGCCGTCATGACGAGGATCCCGGGCACGAAGACGTTGAACGCTCCGCCGGGAGGAAAGCCCGGCATCCTGGCTATGTTCGTCAGAAGCGGGCCGAACAGGAGCAGATAGAGGATCGGCTGTCCGATGCCCATGATCACCCAGACAGGATTTCGAAGGCTCAGCGTGAGCGAGCGATCGAAGATGAGCCAGGTATCTCGAATGGTTCGCATTGCTTTCTCCCAGGCCGCCGACTCCCAGGGGAGCGGCATCTTGTCAGGCCGCCGACTCGCGGAGTGAGCGGCCGGTCTTCTTGAGGAATACGTCGTCAAGGCTGGGTCGATGCAGGTTCATGGTCGTGGGCGCCAGACCGTGGCTGTCGAGGATTCGCAGCACGCTCGGCACCGCCTCATCACCTTTGTCGACGTACAGCCGCACGAGCCCGTCTTCGAGGCCGGCTTCGCGGACGAACGATTGGGCGGCCATCAGCTCGATGACCCGGTCGCAGTCGCCATCCACGCCTATCGTCAGGACGTCGCCGGCGATCTCGCGCTTCAGCTGGCTCGGAGAGCCCTCGGCGACGATCCGGCCGTGGTCGATGATCGCCAGGCGGTCGCATAGCGCATCTGCTTCTTCGAGGTAATGGGTCGTGAGAAAGACCGAAGTACCGCCGTCTCGCAGTTTTCGGATCTCATCCCACATCCGGGCCCGCGCCTGCGGATCGAGCCCGGTCGTGGGTTCGTCGAGGAAGAGCACCACTGGGCGATGGACCATGCCGATACCGATGTTGAGCCGGCGCCGCATCCCGCCGGAGTAGGTCCCGCAGGTCCGGTCGGCGGCATCGGAGAGGTCGAGCGCGTCGAGGATCTCCTGCGCGCGGCGGCCGGCGTCGGCCTTGCTCATACCGAAGAGGCGGCCCTGGATGACCAGCTCCTCGCGACCCGTCGATTCGCGATACGAGCCGCCGGCCTGAGCCACGTAGCCGATGCGCTTGCGGACCTCCTCGGGCTTGTGGGCCACGTCGAAGCCGGCCACTCTGGCCGTGCCTGCAGTCGGCGGCAGCAGTGTGGCAAGGATGCGCAGGGTGGTGGTCTTGCCGGCGCCGTTGGGGCCTAGGAAGCCGAAGATGTCGCCCGCCTCCACGCGCAGGTCCACACCCGCGACGGCTTCTACGGCCCCGCGTTGGTCTCGACCGTGACCCTTGAAGACCCGGCGCAGGCCCGCCGTCTCGATGATGGCTTCGGGGCTCATGCCAATCCTCGACGGGCCGCCGCCCGCCGGGCACGCAAGCCAGGGATCACACTGTCAAACTGCTCTGCTGTGAGGCCCATGGATCTTCCTCTCGAACCTGATCGCACACTGTGGCGCCGGACGGCTATCGAACCCTCGGCTCTCGGGTTGTGTGAGAGTCAAGTGCCAGATGCGTCCGCGCCGAGGTCGGCCGTGGCCGGATTCGCCTCTCCCGGCCGTACCGTTGGAACTGTGGCTTTCTCCACGTTGCTGCGCTATGATGTCTCTGCGCAGCGCAGAGAATAGCCAGGACAGAGGAACGATGTCAAGCGGCGTTCCGAGACGGGACTTGATGGCCGCGGTCCTGCGAGCCGTCCGCAAGGAGAGCAGTCAGGCGGCGCTCTTCAGCGCGGCCGTCGCGGAGCGGCTCGGTCTTGCCGGCACCGACGTTGAATGCCTCGAAGTGCTCCAGGACGAGGGCCGCCTCACCGTCGGACGGCTGGCCGAACTAACGGGTCTCACGACGGGTTCGGCGACGAGGATGATCGACCGGCTCGAGCAGGCAGGCTACGTCCGCCGCGTACCCGATCCCACCGACAGACGACGCGTCCTGGTCGAGGCGATCGCCGGGCTCGAAGTCAAGTTCGGGGCATTGCATGACTCCATCTCTCGCGCTCAGATGGAAGTCATCGAGGCCTATGACGACGGGCAGTTGCGGCTGCTGGCCGACTTCCTGCGACGCAGCGGTGAGGTCGCGCTCGCCGAGACGGTCAAGATGCGGGCCCCGAGCGAGGAGGCGGATGCGGGCGGCAGCTACGCGGCGCCCGTGGGTGCAGTGACCAGCGGGAGGCTCGTCTTTCTGTCGGGCGCGCCACGTATAACGGTCCGGGGCGATGCCACGCTCACGGAGCTGTACCGGGCCAAGTTCGCCGGTCCGGTGCCGCGAATGCGGACCCGCGCCGGGGTCGTCACGGTGGCCTATCCCCGCCTCGGCTGGGTCGACTGGCGCGCCCAGATTGGCGGCCAGCACATCGAAGCCTCTGCTCACTGGAACAAAGACACCGGCGAGATCTCGCTGAACAGTGCCATTCCATGGTCCATCGAGTTGCGCGGCGGCGTCTCGGAGTGGAGCGCGGACCTTCGCACGGTGCGGCTCGCTTCGTTCGATCTCAGGGGCGGGGCCAGCAAATTCGAACTGCTCCTGCCCAGGCCGACGGGCATCGTCCCGATACGAGTCAGTGGCGGGATGAGCCGTGTCTCGATCGAGCGGCCGGCAGGCACCGCCATGAGCCTGACCATCAGCGGTGGGGTCAGCAAGCTAGTCGTCGACACTGAGCTCTACAAGGGCGAAGGGCACCTGTCTATCCAGACGCCCGGCGCGGAGTCGGCAGTCGATCGCTACGAGATCGAGATCGGCGGCGGTGCCAGCAAGATGGCTATCGTGGCGCGCTGATCGATGGAGATGTTCCTGACGGGGTTTGCTCTGTCTCTGTCGGCGTGCCTGGATCTTGGGATAGTCAACGTGGCCACGATCAAGCGCGGACTGGACAGCGGCTCCCGAGCGGCCTTCGTGCTCCAGCTCGGCTCGTGCTGCGGCGACATGGTGTACGCGCTACTGAGCATGTTCGGGCTGGCCCTGGTCCTTTCGGAACCGCATGTGCGGGTGATCTTCTGGCTGGGCGGCACAGCCGTTCTGCTCTATCTGGCCGCCACGATGCTCCGCGAGACGTGGCGCGGCCGCTCTCTGGCGGTCACCGAAGGATCCGCTCCCGAGATCCGCCCGCACCGCGATTTCATGCGCGGTCTGGCGCTGGCGCTGTCGTCGCCGTCCCTGATCGTCTGGTTCGCCTCGGCGGGCGGCGCGGTGATCGCGGGGATCTACAGCCGAACGCAGTCACCGCCGTGGCTTTTCCTGGCCGGATTCTTCTGCTGCGGCCTGGTCTGGGCGGCCTTCCTGTCACTGCTCTCCGGCAAGGGCCGCCACATGGTCGGGCCACGTGCCCTGCGGACCTTCTCGGCCGCCTCAGCCTTGATCTTCGTCGCGCTGGCGGCCAAGGTATTTCTCGATGGCCTGGCGGTCGGCTGAAGCTCGGGAGCTCGCGAACGCCGCCGGGGCGCCGTGGATTCCCGCCTCCGAGACGCTACTCCCCTGCCCTCTTCTCGAAGTCGAGCGAGGCGGAGTTGATGCAGTAGCGCAATCCGGTTGGTTTCGGACCGTCGTCGAAGATGTGACCCAGGTGGGCTCCGCAGTTGGCGCACCGGACTTCCGTCCTCTTCATGCCGAAGGTCGAGTCGGTGTGCGTCGTGACCTTGGACTTGTCCAGCACGTCGAAGAAGCTCGGCCAACCGCAGCGAGAATCGTACTTCTGCGTCGACTCGAATAGTGTCTGGTGGCATACGACGCAGCGGTAGCTGCCCGCGTCGTGGGTATCCCAGTAGGCACCGGTAAAGGGCCGCTCGGTATCGGCCTCCTGAGTGACCGCGTATTGGAGCGGCGTGAGACGTCGCCGTAGCTCCGCTTTGTCTATCTGAGCCGTCATGCGGGCACTCCGTCCGAGTTCATCGTCGTTATCAGCTCGCCGACGAGACCGACGGCCTCCGGCGTCCTGATCGCGACGTTGCGGAACGTGAAGCCGCCGAACCCGGCGTCCAAATAGCGCCGCAGGATCTCGGCGCCTTCTTCTACGAGGACCGGCCTGAACATCGCCCTCTGCTCCACCGGTATTCGCTCCAGAACTGCGGCCTTGTCCGCTTCTCTTGCCACCGGGACGATCGGGACGGCAACGGTGCGCAGGATCTCGGACGGATCGCGCCCGACCGCCTCGCAGTGGCGGTCCAGGATCGCCAGCTTGGCTGCGGCCTCGTCGAGCGAGCCGAACCAGTTCGTGATGTCCGCGAACCGGGCCGCGATCTTGAGCGTCCGCTTCTCGCCGCCGCCGCCGACCATGATCCTGGGCCCGCCGGGCCGGATCGGCCTGGGATTGTTGAGCGCGCGATCGATCCTGTAGTGGCGGCCTTCGAAACTCGGGCTCTCCTGCGTGAACATCGCCTTACAGATCGTCAGGGCCTCCTCGAGCCGATCCTCGCGCTCACCGATCGGTGGGAACTCGACGCCGTAGCCCGCGTGCTCGACGTCGTTCCAGGCCGCGCCGATGCCCAGCATCGCCCGCCCCTTCGAAACGATATCGAGCGTCGTCACAGTCTTCGCCAGGATTGCGGGGTTCCGATAGGTCACTCCCGTGACCATCGTTCCGAGCATCACCCGTTCCGTCCGGGCGGCTATTCCGCCCAGGAGCGTGTAGGCCTCGAGCATTGGCTCCTGGGGCCCGCCGACAACTCCGATCTGATAGAAGTGGTCCATGACCGTCACGAGATCGAACCCGGCCGTTTCCGCCGACTGAGCCAGCTCGACCACGCGGTCGAACAGCTTCGCGTCCGGCACGCCGGCGAAGGTGAAGCTGGGCATGTGATAGCCGAAGAAGGGTCGCATCGATGGGCTCCTATGCCGGAGGGGCGCTGCCTCGCGTCCTGGCGTTCGGTGCTGCGCCGACCCTGACCGTATCACTGTTGCGTTGGACACGAACGAACTGGCCGGCGGCCGTTGCGCGACCCGCACACGGACACACGAGTTTGCAAAACGACTGGTGCTCGCGCCGGGGCGGCGGGTATGCTCCGCTGAGTCACCACGGATGTTTCTTGGGCCGGATCGTCAGGCTCCGCACACAAGAGAGGATCGGATGGACCCCTCCGGATACGGTCAGAAGCCCCCTACTCCGCCGCCAGACTGGTCTCAGCCCAGCCAGACGCCACCTCCGCCGCCAGACGGGTCACAGCCCGGCCAGACGCCACCTCCGCCGCCAGACTGGTCACAGCCGGGCCAAACGCCACCTTCGCCGCCAGACTGGTCTCAGCCCGGCCAAACGCCACCTCCGCCGCCGGACTGGTCTCAGCCGGGCCAAACGCCACCTCCGCCGCCAGACTGGTCTCAGCCGGGCCAGCCGGGTCCATATGGCCAGCCCGGTCCATATGGCCAGCCGGGCCAGCCCGGTCCTTATGGCCAGCCGGGCCAGCCCGGTCCATACGGCCAGCCGGGTCCATATGGCCAGCCCGGCTTTGGCCAGCCCGCCGGCATGTGGGCCGCCCCGCCACCTGTCCGGCGCTCGCGCCTGCCGCGGATAATCGCGGTTGTCGTAGTGCTGGCGCTTCTCGCAGGCGCCGCTCTCTTTGTCCTGGGCAACATGCAGGTCCCGGACGCGGGCAAGGTGGTCTTCTCGACCGACAAGCCGGTTGCCGGTCAGAGCAGCGGCTGCAAGGTCGACCATCAAGTGACATCGGTTTCGGCGGGTACGTCCGTCTACGCCACCTACATCTTCTCGGCCAAGCAGGGCTCCGACGTGGTCTCGATCACCGTCACCAAGGACGGCAGCCCGTTCCTGCCCGCAACAGCAATGCAGACGAGCGACACGCAGGGATACAACTGCTTCGCCGACACCTCGGACCTGAGCCAGATCCCCTCCCTGCCCTTCGACGCGGGGTCTTACAAGTTCACTCTGACTTCAGGGAACAACACGATCTCCGAGGGAACGCTCACCGTCACCCCGTAACTTTGGGCGCCGCGCGGGCGTAGTTCACGCACTGTCTGGAACACCGCCTCGCGGCAAATCGAGGCGGTGTTCCTTTCTCGCCCGGCCTCGCGCGGTAGACGCGAGGTGCGATCGGCGGCCTCGGGCCGGCTAGGCCCGTTCGCTCGGCGCGTCTACCTCAGCGGCTACGGGCGCCAGCGCTCCGTCCGGAGCTTCGACCGCCGGCGGGCCGGGCTCAGGCACGGTGTCCGGAGCCCCTGGCGCAGAGGCATTCGAAGCCGCCGCCCCCTCGCGAATTGGCGCTCGCCTGCGGTGGGCAGCGAGGATGTGGCAGGTGATCCTCTCCTGGTCCGATTCGGCGATCTTGTCGAAGCGGACCGCAACTCGTGTGAGCACCTCGAGCTCGCCGGTCGACGACTCGGCCGCGGGCGCAACGGGTGCCGGGATCTCGTCGATTCGAACGACCGGTCCAGCGGCGATGACGATGTCGTGCGAGGTCAGGACGAGAGCCACGCGCAGCTGGTCGCCGAACATCAGCGGCATCTCGGTCGTGAACTGCACGCCACCGGCGCCGACGTTCAACGTGCGCCCCACGCCGATCCCACTTCCGCCGAGACTCCCGAACGACTTGATGCGGACGACTCGCTCCAGATCCACTCGAACGTGCGCCCGACGCTGGACCTGATCCACCGCCTGCGGCCGGCGCACCGCAAAGACTCTCGACTTCTCCGAGCCCGGGCGTGAGTGGCCGCCGAGCCGGCGCAAGAACTCGCTCTCGACAATGAGAGCTCCGCCGCGGTAGAAGGTGAGATGCAAGCGCTGACCTTCCGAGATGCGCGCCAGCCGCGGGTCGGGCAGGCGCAGAGCCAGCCACAGTTCCTCGTCCACGGCGTTCATCACGAACGAAGGCAGGCCGATGGGAAGCCCTTCGATCTCGGTCTCGACGAGGACGGCGTCGTGAATGGACAGCTCGTTGGGATTGATGGACATCAACTCTCGCTCTGCCGCTCCGAGCTACGAGCCAACAGATGTATCTCGCGGACGTGGTTCCGGGAGACGCCCTTCGGCGCGGTCTGGCCGGTCACCGGCTCGAGGCGCGCCAGCCCTGGAAAGTGGGCCAGCCCCACGGAACCGCCGCGGCCGCGATGCCAAGTCCGGTCAGGAACATCACCGGGTGCAGGAACGAGATGCCCTTGATGATCGCCAGCTCGACGACGATCCAGATCATCTGGCCACATCCGATGGCGAAGGCCAAGAACGGTGCCTGGCGCCAGCGACGCAGGCCCATGACCGCCACCGCGAGCGACCCGACGCCGAAGAGCCCGCCGAGGATCAAACCAGGCACGAAGAAGTCGGGGAAGGGACTCCCGGCAACCATGCTCAAAGGCATGTGCATGATGCTGCCGTCCGGCGCGGAGGCCAGCGCGACGCCTCCGGCAAGCGCGCCGAGGCCGAGCCAGACCAGTAGCCCCACGGCGACGCGGCCAGAGCGGTCCAGGGTCGGGGCCGGAATCGTGGACGTTCGGTCGGCTGTCGCGGTCGTCATTGTTCTCACTCGCAGCGGGTCGATGGGCATGGTCTGGTTCGTCGAAGGCGGCCACGACGATCGTCTGAGCCCGCGGGCCCGAGCGGCAAGGGCCATCCGACCTTTCGGCGCAGGGACGGGTACCGACGGCGGCAGGCCCATGCCCGGGTCAGTACTCCGTCGGCATTGCGAGGTAGAAGCCCTGTCCGAACTGCACCTTCAGCAGCTTCAGGGCCGTCAACTCGTTCGGCGTCTCGATCCCCTCAGCGATGAGGGCGCAACCGACGCTCTCCGCGAAGTAGGCCATGCCGTTGACCATCGCCTGGCGCGCCGGGTCCGTATCGACGTGTCGAACAAGCGAGATGTCGAGCTTCACGTACTGAGGTCGCAGCTCGAGGATATGGCGAAGGCCGGCATATCCGGCGCCGGCGTCGTCGACGGCGAGCATCGCGTGAGGGCGCACCTGATCCAGCGCATCGAGCAGACGCGGGTAGTCCGCGATCTCGACGTGCTCGGTGACCTCGAGAACGACGGGCCGGTCGGCCTCGGCGAGGACGTCGAGCAGCGGAATCACGGCGGTAGCAAGGGCCGGCGAAACGTTGAGACTCAGGAAAGTGCCTTCCGGCAGCCGGCGCGCCCTGGCCACCTGCTCGCGCAATGCAGCGGTCTCGAGTTGGACCATCATGCCGACCTTGTCGGCGGCAAGGAAGCGCAGGTCCGGCCTGGTCCCGTCCGAGAAACGGGTCAGAGCTTCGAAGCCCACGTGCTTCCCGGTCGCCAGATCGACGATCGGCTGAAAGACCGGATGGAAGGCATGATCGGCGATGATCGAACGCACTTCCGCCTGCACCTGCTGGCGCTGCCCGCGCTCCGCAAGTGCCGGGCCCAGGACTGCGGCCGACATGACGCTGAATTCGGTCAGTGTCGCGAGCCGATCGGCCAGGCGGCGGGCATGGTATGGAGTGGTCGCGCCCATCGCCAGCAGACCGATCGTGGTGTCGTTCCAGATCAGCGGGGCCAGCGCCTCCGCCCGTAGTCCCGAGAAGACGATCGCCCTCTCGAAATCGTCTTGCGGCGTGCGATCCACCCACGACTCGAGCCATAGCCCGAAGTCGGCATGTTCCCGCATCTCCCGAGCCGCGTTCTCGGGGATCGGTTCGCTCACCGCCACGGGACGGCACGCGAGACCTCCCAGCGCCAGCGGCACGACGCCGTCCGCGGTGAAGGCGAAGACCGTGACGCTGTCGATACCGCCGATGTGGAGCGCTTCACCGCAGATCCGGTCGGCGCTCTCCTCGACTGTAGCCGCGGCCTCGAGGCGCGCCAGGGCGACTGTCGTTGCAGCGCGGTCGGTCATCTCGGTCGTCAATCGCTCCGACGTTACGCGCTCGCGGCCCAGAAGGACGCGGTAGCGCGCCATTGCCAGGAGCACGACGGAGCATGTTCCGACGGCGATCGGATCGACCTGCAGGGGCCGGGCGCGCGGCATGACGTCGAGGAAGGCGCAACCGACGATCGCCACCATCGGCAGCCACTCGGCAATGGCCCTGGCGAAGCGTTCGTAACGCAGCCCGCCTCCCGGCCGCAGACTCCAAGTGACTCCGCCGTAACCGCACATGAGCACGCCGGCGGGGAAGATGAAGTCCATGGGCTCGATCGAGTCGGGTGCTCCGGCCAGAAACCGCCCGATCCAGCCCTGCCAGGCGAGAGCCAGCAGAACGATCCCTGCCCCGACCGCCCATACGCCGCGGGCGCCCGGCTCGACTCGAAGCGACAGGGCGGCAACCGCGGCCGCTGCGGCGCTCGCGAAGAAGGTCGCCGAGACGAGCGGTACGAGCAGGTTGGCGGCCGGGTCGGCCATGAGATCGGCAAGGCCTCGCTCAGTCAGCAAGCTCGGGTGAAGCCAGTTGGCGAAGACGAGAGTCGCGGCCGCGGCCATGATCACGACGCCGTCCAGAAGCACGGCACGCCGTGCCTGCGGCTCCAGGCGGCGAGCCAGGACGACCATCATTGCCGCCGCCCCGAGGACCGCGCCGACTACGTAGCAGACTTCCGAAGCGGCGCCGAGCGGACCGAATTGGTGGTGGAAGACGTCCGGTATGTCGGCGATGAGCTGGCCGACCGCTGTCAGCGAAAGCGAGATAGCGAGCGATATCCGAAACTGCCGGTGCTCGGTCTCGCCCCTCGCGGCAGCGACTGCCACCGCGATTGCTGCTGTCGTCGGCGCGACCGCGCAAGAAATGTCCTCGAAGAGGAGCCAGCAGTTGGCCGGGTTGAGGAGCTCCAGCACGCCCGAGATCGTGAAGACGACGAGCCCCAAGGTCACGATCGTGAGACCGGGACGCTGATAGGTGAGACCCAGGAGGATCCTGGAGCGGCCGCGTATCGAATAGCGGAGGCCGTGGCGCGCGCCGACGTGCGCGGCCGGGCACACCTCCGGCCGGCGCCGGCGCACTCCCAACCAGCCGGCGGCAGGCAGGTTCATGGCGTCGAGACCACTCGCCTGAGCGATAGCCCGGCAGCACGGCGGCTGGTCGGCGGTTCCATGGATCGCAACTCGCTAAAACACGACGCCGCCTCGCCGGCTACATTCGCCTGGCGTGCGGACTCGAATGCGCAGCCGACCTTCGACGGTCCGGCCGTCCTGCTCCCTAGGTATCGGTTCCCGCGGCCCGGCATTCAGTAGCCGCCGCCCAAATCTGCGGCCGATTCGGTACCGTAGGACCATTGGAAATTGCGATCGCGAAGGGCGCGCCATGCTCCGGCCGAGCGGCGTGCAATCCGGAGGCCGCCCGTCGGAGGACTCGATGCGCCTGCACGATTTCGCACTGGAGCGCTTCTTCGCTCGCTGGGAGTTCAGCGCCGAGATGCTGCTGTGCGCGTCCGATGTCGAGGGCTGGCCGCTGGCCGAGCTGCTCGACCTGGCCGACGATGACGGCCGGCGACGCTGGGCCGATCTGAGACTCGGCTACACCGAATCCGCAGGCGATCCGGCTCTCCGGACCGAGATCGCGTCTTTGTACGAACACGTGGCGCCCGATGAGGTGATCGTCTTCTCCGGCGCGCAAGAGGCGATCTTCGCTCTCCACAACGTCCTGCTCGGGCCCGGGGATCACGCCGTCGTGGTTCGTCCGGCTTACCAGTCGCTGGCCGAGGTGGCACGCGCCGCCGGCGCAGAGGTCTCGCGCGTCGATCTACTGGAGTCGGACGGCTGGCAGCTTGACGTCTCGGCCGTTCGATCGGCCATTCGACCGAACACACGCGTCATCCTGGTCAACGAACCGCACAACCCGACCGGCTCGCTGAGCGATCGCGCAACGTTCGATCGATTGGTCGAACTTGCGGCAGAGGCGGGCGCTCGCCTGATCGTCGACGAGGTCTATCGCTTCCTCGAATTCGACCCGGCCGATCGGCTGCCTGCCGGTGCCGACGCGGCGGCGACGGGGGTGAGCATCGGCGTCATGTCGAAGGGCTTCGGCCTGGCGGGGCTGCGTATCGGCTGGATCGCGACGCGGGATCGCGCGTTGCGGGAAAGGATCGCGGCTTTCAAGGACTACACCACGATCTGCAACTCGGCGCCTTCGGAGGTTCTGGCCCTGATCGCCCTGCGGGCCCGTGAGCAAGTGCTCGCCCGCAACCGGGCCATCATCGGGGCGAACCTGCCACTGCTCGACGGGTTCTTCGGGCGATGGAGCGGCATATTCGAATGGGTGCGGCCGCGCGGCGGGAGCATCGGCTTTCCGCGGCTGCTGTCCGACAAACCGATAGACGCGTTCGTCGAGGAGCTCGTCCGTGAGACGGGCGTTCTGCTATTGCCGGGCACGGTCTTCGCCGACACCGGGAACCACTTCCGCCTCGGTTTCGGCCGAGTCAACATGCCCGCGGCGTTGGAGCGGATGGAGACCTTCGCCGAGCGGACCCTGCGTTAGCCGCGGATCCGGGTCAGGCCTCGCGGCGAGTGGCTCGAGCGACGATCCTGCCGTGCCGGCTGGACCATGCCAGCGAGAAGGCAGCGGCCATGAGCACCGTCATCGTCACGATCTCCGATGCCATGCTCCGCGGCGACCTGTAGATGTCCGTGCCGAACACGGTTGACACGATCACCCAGGCCACGATGGCGGCGATGAAGGTTGCGGCGAGCAGGCGGGTGGCAGAGTCGGGAGGGTTGCGGTACACGTGCCAGAGCGCAAGTAGTGCCGCCGTATATAGAAGCGCCACCAGCGCCATCGCAGGGAAGCCGAGCTCGGCGGCCAGTTCGGGCCAGATGGAATGGGCATGGTCGATGTGCAGGTCGATCGGCGAAAGTGAGTAGCCGGCCAAGTAGTAGCGCTTGTACTGGTTCAGACCGACGCCGAGCAGAGGGTGATCCACGGCCATGTGAAGCCCGGCCTCGGCGGCCCGGAGTCGGAACATCACCGAGCCCTGACCGGCGACGGTGGCCGGATTCCACGAGTCGAACCGGCGCGCGCCCTCGATGCGGACCATGGCGACGCGATACGTGCTGTTCAGGTTCGGCGCGAGCTGAAGAACGAGTGCCGGCCACGGCACCACGATTGCCGACAGCAGGCCGGCGGCGGCCACGATCGTCAGGCGACCCGGCCAGCTCCGGACGGCCAACAATGCGAGCAGCGCGGTCGCGAACGAAGCAGCGAGCCAGGCGCTCTTCGAGAAGGTCAGAAACAGGCCGGCGAGGCAAGCTGCCAGTGCCAGGAGCAGGATCGTCGACGTCGAGGAACGCAGGTGCAGCGGGCGGCGCGCCAGCAGCACCCCGACCAGCAGCGGCACCGCCATCGCCAGCAAGTCGCCGAGCAGACCGACATTGTCGTAGGTGACGAGCGAGAAGTAGAGCCGCCGTGCCTGCAGCGCCGCGAGCGACGGGGCGCCCGGCACCGTCTGGACGATGTTGATCGCGCAGCCAAGTCCGGCCGACACGCCCAGCACGATCGCGACCCGCACGAGATCCATCCGGCTGGGCCGGAGAGCCAGCAGGATCAGACCCAGGGCGATCGGCTCGATGATCCCGTGGACCAGCACCACACTGCTCTGGCTGACGCTCGGCGAGAAGTAGGTCGACAGCAGCGCGAGCGTCAGAAAAGCGATAAGCGCCACGCCCGCGACGCCGGGAGCTATGAGCCCCGACGACGATCTGGGCAGTCCGCCGGTAGCCACGTGCGACGCCGGATCCCGCGCCGTGGCTTCCGCTTCCGCCGTGCGTATGCGAAGGCGCCACACCAGGCAGCCCACTCCAAGCGCCACGACGAACACCGTCTGGATCGTGATCGGGAAGCCGCCGAGGGACCAGTCGATCTGTGCGGCATCCCAGACCGGAGTGAACAGCAGGATCCCGAGGAAGGCGTGCAACGGTCGGAAGATCGCAAGCGCAGCCAATGCCGCGGCCACGAATGGGACGGCGAAGACCATGGCCCGGACGGCCGCGACTTCGTCGACCCTGGCGGGCGTATGGCCGTTCGAGGCGGCGATCATGAACGTCACGCCGAATGCCAGTGCGGCCAGCGCGGCAGCCAGAGGCAAGTCTCGCCTGAGGCGGTCGGGACGCGGCGACGGGGAATGGTCGACTGATCCGGGCCACTCGGTGCCCGGGTTGGGCCACCAGTCGGCCGCCGGCGATCGATCAGTTACGTACAAGCGGAGAGATCCTGTGGCGCAGCGATCGCCCCGCTACTCCCCACGGGCCGACGGCTCCGAGAGCCGGGTCATCGCATTTCCGACCGGACTGGTCCGCACGGCGAAGACACGCCACCGCAGACCAACTGAACCAAAGATATCCGAGGTTCCTTCGGCTTGGCTGAAAAAGGGACCGGCTCCGGCCCGACGGCCCCCGACCGCCCCCGACCGCCGCGGGAATGACAGGGCTCACTTCGGGACCCGCTCTGGCTCGCCGCGCAGCTGCGCAATGGCGTCTGCGTACAAGCCGCCCAGAGCCCGGGACGTCGAGGGGAAGGCGTGCAGCATGGTCGCCAGCGTGGCGAGCGGAATGCGTGCGTGGATGGCAAGGACGATTTCGTGGATCGCGGCCGACGCGTCCGGTGCCACCATCGACCCACCGAGCAGTGTTTCAGTGGCGCGGTCGACCACGATCGCCAGGTGTCCGAAAGCCGCCTCCAGCTCGTATCCGCGAGTGGTCGTGGCAAAGTCCGCCACCAGCTCGAACGCGTCGGCCCCGGCGGCGCGCGCCTGCTCGAGGTCCATGCCCACCGAAGCGACCTCTGGTTCCAGGTAGACGGCGCGCGGGATCGCTCGATAGTCCGGCTTGATCTCGTCGCCGAGCGCCATCCGGACCGCCAACTCGCCCTGGTAGTGGCCGACATGAGTGAAGAGTTCCGGCCCCGCCGGGTCGCCGATGACGTAGACGCCGTCGGCAACCCGCAGGCGCCCATCCCGAGGAAGCGACTTCGGATCGAGTCCGACGGACTCCAGGCCAAGGCTTTCGAGTCCGAAAGTCCGGCCGAGAGCCACAAGGATGCGCTCGCCTTCGACCCATCCTCCCCCGTCGAGTTCGACCACGTAGGCGTCGCCATCGCCGGAGTTCGGCCGGACGCGGGTGGCCCGGGCCCCCAGGCGAAGCTCGACGCCGTCGTCGCGCAGGATCCGCGCCGCCGCCTCGGAGTTACGGGCATGGTCGCGTTCGAGCAGCCGATCGTGAGAGTGGACCAGGGCGGTCTCGACGCCGTAGCGCGCGAAGACGGAGGCCATTTCGATACCCGTCGCGCCTCCGCCGAGCACGACGAGACTGCGAGGCAACTCGCGAGTTGACGTGGCCTCGCGGTTCGTCCAGGGGTTTGCGGCCGCGAGACCTTCGATCTCAGGCACCTTCGACTGCGAGCCGGTCGCGACGATGATCGCGCCCGCGGCCAGCCGTTGGGCGGTGCCATCGGCCGCCGTCACCTCGACCTGATTCGGCCCGACAATTCGAGCCACTCCGCGATAGAGGCGCGCCCCGACGGCCTCGAGCCCGCGAGCGTGCCCGGAGTCGTCCGGCCAGTCGCGCCCTACGCGGTTGATCATGTAGTCCCGACGGTCCGATGCCCGCTGCCACCGATACCCCCCGTGACGGTGCTCGGTGGCAGCGTGCAGGAGCGACTTCGATGGGATGCACGCCCAGAATGCGCACGACCCACCGAAGAGTTCGCGGTCGACGATCGCCACGCTGGCGCCGCGTTTTCGCGCGGCATTGGCCGCGGCCTCGCCCGCCGCCCCGGCCCCGATGATCACGAACTCGAAACGATCCATCGCCCACCATCCTTGCGCGCCCACGGTCGGGCAGATGGAAGGAATGATCTACCTCGCCGGCGCGCGCGGAAGCGATTGCCACCGGCAGATCCGGCGGGCGAGCCGCCTCCCTGATGAAGCGGACGAACCGCGGCGCCTCGCAAGACGGTCTTGACAAGTGACCTAGCACTCGTTGCGGGCGCCGGCCGGTCAAGAGGTGGCCGTCACCGTCTCGTGGCCCTCGGCGCCGTCCGGGCAGGGAGCCCGCATCGAGATCCACCGCCGCACGAATTGCCCGAACGGCACCGAAGGGATCATCGCGTCGGCGGCCGTGGATCCGGCATCGCTGGCGAGCGGCGCGGCCCAGGCGAACCTGCTGGTGCCACCGGGCTCAGCGCCTTCGTTCGACGGGGCCGGGCTCGAGATCGACTATGTCATTCGCGTCCTGGTCGACCGCCGGCTCCGGGCCGACGTGGCCATCGAGCGGCCGCTGGCCATCGTCTGAGCGGCGCCCGGCGCCCCATACGAGCGAAGGGTTTCCATCCTCGCGCCGGCTCCGGTTCCGGCCTAGCGTCAGCTATACGGCGTGTCGGGATACCAGACTGGTACCGCCTCCAGACGTCGCACCCGATGAGGCAAATTCGGGCCTGAGTCGAACGAGGAGATCCCATATGTCGACTGAAGCATTTGTCGTCGCCGCGGTCGTGGTCGTCGCCATCTTGATCGTGGCCGCATGGTCGCTCGCAATGCGGCAGAGGAGCGGCCAGCGTCGGCGGAGTGAGACGCTCCGGGAGCGGTTCGGCCCCGAGTACGATCGGACCCTGGCCGAGAAAGGTGACGCCCGTAGCGCGGAAAGCGAGCTGACGGCTCGCCAGAACCGGGTCTCGAAGCTCAACATCAGACCCCTCGCGGTCGAGGAAGCCGTTGAATTCGACAACGAGTGGCAGGCGGTGCAAATGGGCTTCGTCGACGATCCAGCAGTCGCCGTTCGAGATGCCGACGCGCTGGTCGGGAAGGTCATGGACGCCCGCGGCTACCCGGAAGGCGATTTCGAGCAGCGCTTCGCGGACGTGTCGGTCGACCATCCGGCAGCCCTCGACCCTTACCGCACGGCTCACGAAATCGGACTCCGCCACGCTCAGGGTCAGGCCACGACAGAGGATCTACGCCAGGTCATGGTCAACGACCACGCCCTGTTCAGCGCGCTCGTCGACGAGAAGCCGACGGCCGAAACTGCCCCGGTCGCCGAAGTTCCGGTGGTGGCCGCAGTCTAGAGGCAGTCGTCGGCAGGTCCGCCGGGGAGGTCACAGACTTCGATCGATCGGCCTGCCGTCGCTATTTGCTTGCCTTGCCGGTGCTCTCTTCGACGCGGAATTCGACGATCCGGCGGATCAGGTCGGTGGGCATCGGCTGGCTGAGCGGAAACTGCACGGAGCCCCTCCCGGTCTTGTACGACCTCAGGTCCTCCTTGAACGCCTCGAGCCCGCTCGGGATCGGGTAGAACCCGATGTGCTTTGGGTAGCCGGCGAAGTGCACGAGATGATGCCCGTTCAGGTCGAACGTCGGCATCGCGTAGCTGATCGTCTCTGTCGCCTCGGGCGCCAACGACTTGATGAGCGCTCGCAACTCTCCCAACACCTTCTGGGTCTCGGGTGGGAAGCCGGCGATGTACTCGTCGATGGAGGTGGCCGTCGACCTGGTTGCCATCTCGTTCACCTGCCTGTCAGTCGTCTATCGGGCTGGTTGTTGTCGGAAATCCGACGGGACACGACCATCTGAGCGCGCAGCCGACGGGTAGGTCGATTCGCCCGTAGATGATCCGGGCGAGAAGAGCGGAACCGACCACCTTGAGTCTCCTCGGGTGACATTGGCGAACACTGGCCAACGCTGGCGTGACGTCGCCTGGTCAGCGGGCCTTCTGGATCGCCGCGGCCGCGTCAGCTGCCCTCTGCGCCGCCGTCTCAGACTTGAAGAAGTCGGCGGGCAGGGTCACTCCTGTGGAGTGGTTCGGGCAGTAGCCGTTCGGAACTTTCTTCAAGTACTGCTGGTGGTAAGCCTCGGCGAAGTAGAACTCAGGAGCGGGGTGGATCTCGGTCGTGATGATGCCGCGGCCGACGGCTTTCAAGCTGGCTTGGAAGGCTTCGCGCGATGCCTCGGCCTCCCGCTGCTGTGCCTCGCCGTGGGTCAGGATCGCCGAGCGGTACTGCGTGCCGTGGTCGCCGCCCTGGCGCATTCCCTGCGTCGGATCGTGATCCTCCCAGAAGAGCTTCAGCAATTCGCCATACGAAACCCTCTTGGGATCGAAGATGACACGAACAGTCTCGATGTGGCCGGTTCGACCGGTGCACACCTCTTCATAGGTCGGATTGGGTGTGTAACCGCCCGAGTAACCGACCGCGGTCGAGACGACACCGGGTGTCTGCCAGAAGAGCTTTTCGGCGCCCCAGAAGCAGCCCAAGCCGAATTCGGCGATCTCGGTTCCGGCCGGATACGGGGGTCTTAGCGGGGCGCCGTTTACGGCGTGTTGGTCGGGCACCGGCATTGCGCCTTCGCGGCCCGGCAATGCTTCGGCAGGGATGGGCATCTTGAGCTTGTGGGAATCGCCGAACCAACTCATGAGGCGAGTCTACGCTCGCAATCGAACGCCGAGGCGCTCCCGGCCGGGTGGCCCGCAGCGCGAACCGCGGCCCGCGGATGCCCCACGTACAATCCGCTCGATGACCCCCGAGCGTTTGCGCTGCATGGAAACGCTGGCGAGGTTGATCCTTCGGCTGGATCGACCGCATCCGGTGCGTGTCGCGATCGATGGACCCGACGCGGCCGGCAAGACGATCCTCGCCGACGAACTTGGCGTGACGATCGAGCGGTCGGGGCGGCCGGTCATCCGAGCATCGGTCGACGGATTCCACAGGCCCCGAGCGCAGCGACTCGCGCGCGGCCCCGAATCGCCCGATGGCTACTACCACGACTCCTTCGACTATCAAGCGCTCCGGGCCGCCCTGCTCGACCCGCTCGGCACCGGCGGCAGCCGGCAGGTCCGCCGCCGCGTCTTCGACTTCCAAACCGACGAGCCCGTGGAGGCGCCGACCGAAACCGCCCCGGCAAACGCCGTGCTGTTGTTCGACGGCGTGTTCCTGCTGCGTCGCGATCTGGTGGACGCGTGGGACTTCAGCATCTTCGTCGCCGTGCCATTCACCGAAACGCAGCGACGGGCAGCGATCCGGGACGCGGAACTCTTCGGCAGCGAGGCCGCGGTGCTGGACCGTTACGCCGTCCGCTACGTGCCGGGTCAGCGGCTCTACTTTCGGCAGGCCCATCCGCAAGCGAGCGCGAACGTGGTCGTGGACAACGAGGATCCCGACCACCCGAGTCTCCAACTGAACGTCTCGACCGTGTGATCCGGTCGTTCGGCCGCGAGCGTTGGACAGCCCGGCGGGTTTGGGGTGACCATGGGCAGATGAAGCGAGCCATCGCTCTCCTCGCCCTGGTTGCCATCGTTGCGGTTGCCGCCACCGGCTGCGGCGGCCAGGCGCCGGCCGCGTCGAACCCCGAGGCGGCTTCTCCGGGGGCGACATCGGCGACTCCCGCAGGTCCGGACGCGACCCTCGCCGCGTCGCCCTCGGACGTTGGTTCGTCGACTGCCGACGTGCCCGCCGACACGGTCTGGCTGTGCCGCCCGGGCCTGGCCGGCAACCCCTGCGCCGGCGATCTGAGCGCCACGGCCATCGCGGCCGACGGCTCGACCAGCGTGCAGCCGGCCGCGCCGGCCAAGAACCCGCCGGTCGACTGCTTCTACGTCTACCCGACCGTCAGCCGCCAGAAGGGCACCAACGCGACCCTCGCGATCGACCCGGAGGAGCGCGCCGTCGCAGTCGCACAGGCCGCCAGGTTCTCGCAGGTCTGCGACGTCTACGCCCCGATGTACCGGCAGCTGACGCTGGCCGCCATCGCCGACCCGGCCAAGATCGGCGCCATCAGCGCCATCGTCGCCTACCAGGGCGTCATGTCGGCCTTCCTCGACTACATGGCCAACTACAACCACGGCCGAGGCATCGTCTTCATCGGCCACTCCCAGGGCGCGTTCATGCTGGACGGCCTGCTGCAGGCCGAGGTCGACTCCAAGCCCGAAACCCGCCGGCTGCTGGTCTCGGCGCTCCTGCTGGGCGGCAACGTGACTGTGCCGACCGGCAAGACCGTCGGCGGTGACTTCGCGAACATCCCGGCCTGCGCGTCCACGACGCAGGTGGGCTGCGTGGTCGCCTACTCGACTTTCGACACGACTCCGCCTGCGAACGCGCTGTTCGGGCGGACGGATTCGGCCCTGAACCTGTTCGGCCACGGCGCTTCGGGTTCGCTCCAGGTGCTGTGCGTCAACCCGGCGGCGCCCGGAGGCGGCAGCGGCGCCCTCATCCCGTATTTGCCGAGCCAGGGGCTCTCGGCAATGCTCGGCGCCGCGGCACCGAAGTCGCTGACCTCCGCGAAGACGCCGTTCGTGACACTTCCAGCCGAGTTCTCCGCCCACTGCCAGACCACGGGCGGCACGACCTGGCTGCAGGTCGACCGAACGACCGGCGCGACCGACAAACGCCCGAGCCTCTCAAACGTGGGCAGCCCGCGCTGGGGCCTTCATGTCGTGGACGTCAACATCGCCCTTGGCAACCTGGTCGATCTCGTCCGATCGGAGTCTGCCGCCTTCGGCCGCTAGACCACGCGGGGCGCGAGGCCGAGGTCCGGGACCGTAGCCCGCGGCATGTTCTCCATCAGGCCGAACTCATTGCCTTCGGTGTCGGCGACGTAGACGAACCGGCCGACTTCCGGGATCAGCTGGATCTCGCCGACGACAGTCCCGCCGGCCAGGCGGACCGCCTCGACGGCTACCTCCAGATTCGGGACCGATACCGTGTTGATCGTGGTCTGGCCGTCGCCCGCCCGATCTCTGATCGCCCCGTCGATCCCTGTCTCGATGTCGGCGCCGGTGGAGACGAGCCAGTAGGGTGAAGGCCCGCCCCACGGCTCGATCTTCCAACCCAGGGCCTGCTCGTAGAAACGGACGGCCCGTTCGGGTTTGTCGGCCGTGATCTCGAAATGAACTACACGCGCCATAGTTGATCTCCTGGTGGTGCCAGACCGCCCGCGGCCCTGACGTGCCGCGCCCCCGAAGCGGCGAAGATACGGCGCCGCGCGCAGTCGCGGGGATTGGCCCGCTTGGCGCACCGGCGCGGCGGCGACCCTACCCGATCAGCGCAGCGGAGCCCGCACGGCGGGTAGCCAGCGGTCGCGATACGCGGCGTCGTAGCGGGCACGGACGCCGGGCGAGACGGCGACGCGGACGGAGGCAGCGGCGTCCGCCAGGGCCGCCGCCACGGAACCGTAGGCGCCGCCCGCGACGCCGGCGACGAGGGCCGCTCCGAGGGCCGCGGCTTCCTGGGTTCGGGCGACCTCGAACCGGCCCGGACCGAGGGCCGCCTTGGCCGCGAGCCAGCGCTGATTTCGCGCTCCCCCACCGACGATCCGGACACGTCCTGGTTGCGTGGACGTGAGACGAGCCAGCTCCTCGAGCATCCAGCGCACGTGGAATGCGGCGCCGTCGATCACGGCCGCGGCGAGCTCGGCCAGGCCGTCGGCCTCGGTCATACCCTCGACCTCGAAGGCGGCGGACGGATCGCGATGGGGCGCGGTTCGGCCGCGCAGATAGGGTCGAACCAGCGGGCGGGCGGGCTCGGGGCCGGCGCGGTCGAGGAGCGCGAGGAAGGCGGCGTAGCGGTCGGCCGGCTCGGGCGACTCGGCCGCCGGCCCGAGGAACCGATCGATGAACCACTCGACAAGGGCGCCCGAAGCCTGGAGGCCGCCGCCCACGTACCACGCCCCGTCGAGTGCGTGGCAGCCGGACGAGAAGCCACTCCGGCGCAACTCGTCGGCGAGGGCCGGCGCCCGCGTCACCAGGAGCGTTGCCTCGGCGCTGCCCATCGAGTCCAGGACGTCGCCGGGCTTCGTGACGCCCGCACCCAGCGCGCCTGCCAGGTGGTCGTGGCCGGCGATCGCGACGGGTGTCCCGGCCGCTAGTCCCAGTCGAGCGGCCGCGGCGGCAGTCAGCCCGCCGACGGGTCGACCGAGCGGCAACACCGCCGGCATCTGTTCGGGCACCAGCCCCGCGAGCGACAGCAGTTCCGCGTCCCATCTACGCTCGGCGACGGAAAAGGCCGCGGTGCGGCAGGCCAGCGACGCGTTCGTGGCCAGTTCGCCGGTGAAATGGTGCGCGACCAGTTCCGCCACTCCGGCCCAGCGCCGCAGCCGGGCGAATTCACGCGGCCGCTCCTTGCGGAGCCAGAGCAGCTTTGGCAGCGTGTACTTCGCCTCCGGCCGAAGGCCCGTCCGGGCAAAGAGCGCCGGGGCGCCGACGCGCCGTTCCAGCCACTCCGCCTGGGACGCCGGTCGCTGATCGAACCAGGCCACGATCTCGCCGACGGGCCGGCCCTTTGCGTCGAGCGGGACGCCGGCCTCGGCCATGCTGGCGATACCGATAGCGGCGGGCGCGCCGCCCCGCCCCTCAGCTGCGCCGGGCGCCGTGGCCGCCACGGTCACGCATTCCGTGATGGCCGACTCCACGGCACCGAGCAATTCCTCGGGTCGGTGAGTGGCCCCGCCGCCGCGAACGGCGTGGGTCACCGTGGCCCGGCGAGCGACGTGGATCACGCCACTCCCCGGCACCACGAGCACGGCCTTGATGTGAGTCGACCCGACGTCTACGCCGATCAGCGTCGCCATGCCTCAATCATGGCGCACGGCGCCATGACGAGCGCGCGGCTCAGTTCGCCTTCTTCGACGCCTCACCGCTGGAAGCCGGGCCGCCGAGGTCTACCTTGACCGTCAGCTCTTCGACTCCCCGAACCAAACCGACATCGAGCATGCCGGAGCCGGCCTTCGCCAGGGCTTCGTGGAGCGCGTCGGGATCCTCGACCGGGGCGCCGCCGGCGGAGACGATCAGGTCGCCCTCGCGGATACCCGCGTCGTCGGCCGGACTGTCTTCTTCGACGCCGCGGACCAGGATGCCGTCGCGTTCCGGCAGGCCCACCGCGCGGCGGAGGTGTCGGGCGACGTGGCCGGGCGCCACCGCAATGCCCAGCCGCGGCCGAACGGTCGATTCGCCTCGACCGAGCGCGTCGATGCGGGCCCGCAGGCCTTCGTCCGCCGGAAGCGCGAGGTAGAACCCCTCGCCGATCCGCTGCGTATTGATCCCGAGCAGGCGCCCGTCGCCGTCCAGCACCGGACTACCCGACGAGCCCGACGCCAGCGGCGCAGTGTGCTCGATGCTGCCGCCGATCAGCCGGCCGCCCGGGCCGCGGAAGGAACGCTCCACTCCGGAGACCATCCCGAACGTCGTTCGGACGCCGCCGGCCGCGGCGCTCGCCACGGCAAAGACGATCGACCCGATCGCCGGCGCCGACTTCGCGTTCGCCCAGGGAAGAGCCCCCGCACCCGCCGTGTCGACCTCGAGGACGGCGAGATCGCCGTCCATGTCCTCGCCGAGCAGCTTGCCGCGCGCCTGGCGGCCATCGGCGAAGACGCATGTGGCTTCGTCGCCGTGGACGTTGTGGGCGTTCGTGAGCACCCGGTTCTCGGCCACGATCACGCCGGATCCGCGGCGCCAGCGCCCGCCGATCCCAACCACTCCCGGGCCCGCCAGCCCGGCAACCTTTGCCACCGCCGCGGAAAGCTCGTCCAGTGCGCCCATTCGAAATGCTCCTCGGGCGTTCGCGCCTTTCGACCGTCGCCCACCTGTGTCGTGTCGTCGTAGTAACTAGCGAGTTGCAAGTTACAACGCGGCCGAAGATCGCGCAAGCCCCGAACTCGCTACGATGGCGCCGTGACCGAAGAAGCCGCCCCCTCTCCGCTCCAGGCCGCGCTCGATCGCGTCGGCGACCGCTGGAGTCTGCTCGTCGTCGAGGCGCTGCTCGGCGGCCCGCGCCGTTTCAACGACCTTCAGGCGGCGCTGTCCGGGATCGCCCCGAACATCCTG
Organism: Chloroflexota bacterium; assembly: GCA_003152995.1. Classification (GTDB taxonomy): domain Bacteria; phylum Chloroflexota; class Limnocylindria; order Limnocylindrales; family CSP1-4; genus Fen-1039. The sequence goes on from PMBR01000076.1 coordinate 30,583, forward strand.
TCCGACCGGCTCAAGCGCCTCGAGCGCGAACGCGTGCTGCTGGCTCGGCCCTATTCGCAACGCCCGGTCCGACTCAGCTACGAACTGACGGCCGACGGCCTCGAACTGGCCGGCGCGCTCCGCCTCCTGGCCGATTGGGGCTCGCGGGCCGACTCGACCGACGCGCTCCGGCACGAGAGCTGCGGCACCCCGCTCGAAGCACGGTGGTACTGCCCAACCTGCGCCCGGAGCGTCGAGACGGGCGAGGCCACCGAACTGCGCCAGCTCTAGGCCGCCGAACCGGACGCCGGTCGAACGGGGCCCCGTCGTTCCCACCGCCGCGACCGGCGGGCGCCAGAAGTGGACCGCCGTGCGGAACAGGGTCATAGTCTCGGCAGGGAGGCCCACATGACCACGCACGAATCCACCGGCGACCACAGGCGCGAGCTCGCTCAGCTGCGGCTGGAACGCCACCACCATTCGGACGACGACCTCGACGGAGTGATCGCGCACCACGCGGCCGGGACGTCGATCGAACTCGACGACGAGGTGGCCCGCGCCCGACGAGACGCCATCTCGCCGGAGGACTGGGCCCGCTATGAGACGAACATGGGCGAGATCCTCACGGCAATGGGGTTGAAGCTCGACACTCCCGGAACGGCCGACACACCGCGCCGGTTCGTCCGGGCGCTGTTCGACTCGACCGAGGGCTACGACGGCGACCCCAAGCTCGTGACCGTCTTCCCGACCGAATGCTACGGCGGTGCCAGCTGCGAACTGTCCCAGGTGGTCGAAGGCCCGATCCCGTTCACCGCCCTGTGCGAGCATCATGCCCTGCCGTTCATCGGCCGTGCCTTCGTCGGCTACATCGCCCACGAGCACATCATCGGCATCAGCAAGCTGACCAGGCTGGTTCGCATCGCCACACGCCGTTTCGGCGTCCAGGAGCGCATGACCCATCAGATCGCCGAAGCGCTGACCGAACTGACGGAACCGCACGGCGTGGCGGTATACATGGAGGCGCATCATCTCTGCACGCAGATGCGGGGCGTCCGCGAGGTGCATCCGATGACGCGCACCACCGCCTTCCGCGGCGGGTACGAAACGAGCGCCGCGCTCCGCTCGGAGTTCTACGATCTGGCGGGGCTGCAACGCGGCGTTCGAGACTGACGAGTGGCTCCGGCGCGGTCGAGTGGCGGCGCGCCGGACCCGAAGGGAGCCAGGGTGGCAGGTCGAAGCGAGGGATTGGCGATAGAGCCGCTCTGGCACGACCCGGAGATCGTGCCCGCCGATGGCGTCGAGGCGCGCGGCGGATTGCTGCCCCCGGTGCTTGCCGCGCGCTTCCCGGGCGAGCTGGCCGTGAGCCTCGTGCCCGAACGCCCCACCGTGATCGCCAACTTCGTTTCGAGCGTGGACGGCGTAGTCGCGCTCGGCCCGAGCGAACCGGCCGCCGGCGGTGGCGAGATCAGCGGCTTCTCCGACGCCGACCGATTCATGATGGCGCTGCTGCGGGGCCTGGCGGACGTGGTCATCGTCGGCGCCGGGACCGTGCGCGTCGGGAGCCGGCACCGCTGGACGGCCCGGTACCTGTATCCGGCTCTTGCCGCCGACTTCGCCGCGTGGCGCGGCGAGCTGTGGCTCTCTGCCCAGCCAACGCTGATCGTCGTGACCGCGAGCGGCAACGTCGATCCGGCGCATCCGGGCCTCAGCGCCCCGGACGTCCCGGTGATCGTGGCCACGACCCCGGCCGGAGCGAAGCACCTCAGCTCGCGGCCGCTCCCCGCGAACATGCGCGTCGAAGCGGTCGGCTCGGAGGATCGAGTCCCGGCCGGGGCGATTCTGGAGCTCGTCCGAAAGACCGGCGCCCGCCTGGCCCTCTGCGAGGGCGGCCCGCATCTCTTTGGCGAGCTGCTGCGCGCGCGCCTCATCGACGAGCTATTCCTCACGCTGGCGCCGCAGGTCATCGGCCGCGACTCGGACGCGCATCGCCTGGCGCTGGTCGAAGGCACGAGCTTCGGCGAAAGCCACGGCCGCTGGTCGAAACTGCTCGGCGTCCGCCGGGCCGGCGACGACCTTTTCCTCCGGTACCGGTTCGAAAGATAGCGACCGAGGCGTGGGCGGGGCGGAGCGATGGGCGGTTGCCGCCGTCGGACCGCGCGGCCGCCGCCGCCCGCCGCCCGGCCACCCACCTCGCCCACGACGGCGCCGGTCGCCTAAAATGGGCGGGCAAATCGGACGGGTCCATCGCGGCCGCCATCGGCTGCGCCTGAACGTCGCGACCGCTGCCGGCCGCGCCAGACACCACGGAAGGCACCGAATGAGTCGAACCCCGCGAATCGGAATCCTCACCGGCGGCGGCGANNGGCGGCGACGTCCCCGGCCTCAACGCCGTCATCAAGAGCGTCGTCTATCGCGCAACCGAGCTCGGTTACGAGGTCTACGGCATCCGGCGCGGCTGGGAAGGCCTGACCCACATGAAGCCGGGCCCGGGGCTGGACGAGGACTACATCATCCCGCTCGATCGGAACAACACTCGCGCGATCGACCGGACCGGCGGCACCTGGCTCCACACCNNGCCCGCAAGATGAAGGCCGGCAAGACTCCGGCACACATCGGACCCGAGCGGCTCAAGCAACTCGAGGTCAAGGACGGCGTCTACAACTTCACGCCGATCGTCCTCGAGAACATCGAGAAGCTCGGCCT
>PMBR01000113.1 GCA_003152995.1 Chloroflexota bacterium
CGCATGAACCTGCGGGTCGGGCCCAATCGGATCGGCCCGTGGGGCGCGGCAATGAGCGTGGTCCACGGTCTCAAGGTGCTCTCCAAGGAGGACTTCGCGCCGACCGGAGCGGACATCACGGTCTTCACGCTGGCCCCGATCGTCACTTTCCTGGCCAGCGTCATGACCCTCCTGGTCATCCCGTTCGCGCCCGGCATCTTCGGCCAGGACTTCAACATCGGCCTGCTCTTCTTCTTCGCCATGGGCGGGCTCTCGGTGCTGGGCCTGCTCATGGGCGGCTGGTCGAGCTTCAACAAGTACTCGCTCCTGGGCGGCCTGCGCTCGGCGGCCCAGATNNTCTTCTTCATCGCCGCCACGGCCGAAGCCAACCGCACTCCTTTCGACCTGACCGAAGCCGACTCGGAGATCGTCGCCGGCTTCTCCACCGAGTACTCGGGCATGCGTTTCGGCTTCTTCTACTTCGCCGAGTACGTAAACGTCTTCATCATCTCCGCGCTGCTGGTGACGCTCTTCTTCGGCGGCTGGACGGCACCGTTCGACTGGCCCTGGCCGTACAACCTCAACTGGCTCGACGCGTCGGGAATCGGCGTCGCCTGGATCGGGATCGTGGTCGTCGCGCTGTTCGTGGCCACGGACGTTCTTGGCGCGGCCATCTGGCTGTTCGGCCGCGGCAAGTGGAGCGCCCCCGCGGCGTTCGGCCTCGGATTCCTGATCGCCGGCGCCGGAGTAACCGCAGTCATCGGCCTGGCCTGCTTCATCGCCCTGGACTGGATGGCCGGCATCTTCTGGTTCATGGCCAAGACCTACGTCTTCGTCTTCGTCTTCGTCTGGATGCGGGGCACACTGCCGCGGGTCCGCGTGGATCAGCTGATGGGCTTCGCCTGGAAATGGCTCCTGCCCGCGTCGCTGCTCAACCTGTTCGTGACGGCCGCCGCCGTCCTCATCCTCAACCAACCGGTGAGCGCGCGATGAGCTTCATTCCCGGCCTCGGCATCGCCAAGGGAATGGCGCTGACGCTGCGCCGTTTCTTCGCGCCCAAGGCGACGATCCAGTACCCCGAAACTCGGCCCGACGTCGCGGTTCGTTTCCGCGGCCGGTTGCAGCTGCTGTACGACGAACTTGGCAACCTCAAGTGCGAGACTTGCTTCCAGTGCGCCCAGGCCTGCCCGGTCGAATGCATCGACATGGGCGGCCACGACACCAAGAGCCGCTTCTACACCCACTGGGGCCCCGCCGAGACCTACGGCGAGCGGCGTGAGGAGTCGGCCCTGCGGCGCTCCGGCCGGCCGGTGCCGGACCAGGCTTTCGTCCACTTCGAGCCGATCGATCTGGTCGCGGTCGAGGAGATCCTGGAAGCTCGAGACTACGATCCGGGCAACATGCTGCCGATTCTCGAAGAGGTCCAGGCCGCATACGGCTACCTGCCGATCGCGGCGATCAAGCACATCGGCCACGTGACCGGCGCCCCGTACGCGCTGGTGTACGGGACGGCGACGTACTACAACCACCTGAGCTTCGAGCGACGGGCCCGAACGGTCGCGGTCTGCCGCTGCACCGGCTGCCTGATCGCCGGGTCCGGCCGAATCGCGAACGCCATCGGCGAGGGGCTCGGGACGAAACTCGGAGGCGCGCCGGTCCGTGGCGTAGCGCTCGAACAGCTCCTGGCTCACCTGCCCGGCGCGGCTTCGCCGCTGGTCACGCTGGATGGCAAGCCCCAGCCCGACGTGACCGAGACGAGCGCCGCGGCGTGGAGCCGCTCCCTGGCAAGGAAGACCGTGGCATGACGACCTCGAACCTCCTGGCGACGCCGGAGAAGTGGCCGCACCTCCTGCTGCCCGCGACTGGCGCGAGTGGCGCGAATGGCGCGGCCGGCGCGGCCGGCGCGAGTGGCGCCGACCCGACGGACCTCGACGCGGCAGTGGCAGCCGGCGCCTTCAAGGCTCTGACCGCCGCCATCCGCGACATGACCGCCGGCGAGATCGTGGCCGCCCTGGCTGTCTCCGGGCTGCGCGGCCGCGGTGGGGCCGGCTTCCCAACGAGTGAGAAGTGGCGCGCCTGCGCCCTGGCCCAGGCCGACCGCCGCTACATCGTCGTCCATGCCTACCAGGCGGACCCCGCCGTCTTCGCCGATCGCCTCATTCTCGAGCGCAATCCCTACGCGCTGCTGGAGGGAGCCGCCATCGCGGCCGTCGCCGTGGGTGCCTCCGACATCATCGTCGCGGTGCGCACCGAGTGGTCCGAAGCAATCGCCACGCTGGAGAACGCGATCCGCGAGGCGGAGGCGGCCGGCTACCTGGGCTACGACGTCCTGGGCAGCGGCCGCGACATCCAGGTCGAGGTCAAGCCACTCCAGGGGGCGTACATGCTGGGCGAGGAGACGGTCCTCCTCAAGGGCATCGAGGGCAGGCGCGGCCAGCCCGAGCAGCAGCCGCCTTACCCCACGACCAAAGGCCTGTACGGCAAGCCGACTCTCGTCCACAACGCCCAGACCTTCGTCGTGATCCCGGGGATCATCGCGGGCGACTCGGCCTCTTCCATCGAGACCGGAGCAAAGGACGTCCACGGCACGGTCCTCGTCCAGATTTCGGGATCGGTCGCCAATCCGGGTCTGGCGGAGATCCCGCTCGGCACGGCGATCGGCGATATCGTGGCGATGGCCGGCGGCGTTCCGGCACCCCACACCGTCAAGGCCCTGCTCGTCGGCGGCCCGTCCGGCGGCATTCTCCCGCCCGAAGCGATGAAGATGCCCTACGAATTCGAAGCCCTCGAGGCCGCCGGCGCCTGGATGGGCTCGGGTTCGATAGTCGTCGTCGACGAACGCAGCTGCCTCGTCGACCTCGCCTCCGTGCTGACTCGTTTCTGCGCCGATCAAGCCTGCGGCAAGACCATCCCGTGCCGGATCGGGCTGCGCCGCCTGGCCGAGATCGGGGCTCGAATCTGCGAGGGCCAGCCTCGCGGAGACGAGATCGAACGCCTGACGGACCTCGCGGCCGACATCGTGGCCAGCCGGCTGTGCGACCACGAACGCCGCTCGACACTGCCTCTGGTGAGCCTCGTCCGATACTTCCGCGACGAGCTCGACGCCCACATCGTCCGCAGCACGTGCCCCGCCGGGATCTGCCATCCGATGGCAGTCTCTCCCGCCGTGGTCGTCTCCTGAGGCGTCCCATGAGAGAACGCAACCCCCGCCCCAGCCCGAGCTCCCCGCCCGCAATCCAGCCGGCGAGCAAGCCCGCCATGCCCCCGAGCAGACTCTCGATCCCGCCGATAGTCGTGCCGGGGCCGCTGCCCGTCCTGCCGGCCGCTCCGGCGCTTGCCGGCCTGAAGCCGGGCAGCAATGAGAAACCGATCTGGAACCGGCGGGCCGGGCGCGTGGACAACCGCCCCGACGCGAAGGCGCCACGCGACACCGTCACGCCGATGGACGATTCGCCGGCCGAACGCCTGATCACCGCCCAGGCACCCCAGCGTCCGCTCTCGACGCCCACCATCAAGCTCGAGATAGACGGCCGCGAACTCACCGGGACGCAGGGCCAGACGATCCTCGAGGTCTGCCGGGCCAACGGCATCGAAGTCCCAACGCTCTGTTACGAGCCCAAGCTGCCCGGTTTCGGGGCTTGCCGGATGTGCGTCGTCGAGGTCGAAGGAGAGGATCACCCGGCGATCTCGTGCGGCCGCGAAGCGGTGTCGGGCATGGTCGTCCGAACCCAGACCGACGAGGTCCGCCGCCTGCGCCGGACCAACCTCGAGCTGATCTTNNTGCCAGAACAAGTGCCCGAGCCACATAGACATCCCGGGCTTCCTCAAGGCGAACGCCGAGGGCAACTTCCGCGAATCGGCTCGCATCTTCAAGCGCACCATCCCGTTCCCCTCGATCCTCGGCCGCGTCTGCCCCGCGCCGTGCGAAGAGCATTGCCGCCGCGACGAAGTGGACGAAGCGATCGCGATCCGGGACAGCCACCGCTACGCCGGCGACATCGTGCTCAAGTCCCAGAAGGACGGGATCGAGCCGCCGCTGCCGTTCGAGACGCAGCCCAAGACCGGCAAGCGCGTCGCCATAGTCGGGTCCGGACCGGCCGGCATGTCGGCCGCGTACTACCTCCAGCTCTCCGGCCACGACACCACGGTCTTCGAGCGCAACGAGGCCCCGGGCGGGATGCTCCGCTACGGCATTCCGGAGTACCGGCTGCCGAAGGCCGAGGTCCTCGACCCCGAGTACGACGCCGTCTGGCGGCTCGGCGCGAAGATCGAGTGCAACCAGGCCCTCGGCCGCGACTTCACCCTGGACGACCTGCGAGCGCGGGGTTTCGACGCCACCATCGTGGCCACCGGTTGCTACGACACGAACAAGCTCGGGGTCGAAAACGAGAACGCCAAGGGCGTCATCGACGGCCTCGAGTACCTCAAGATTGCCACGCTCGGCCTGCCCTACCCCGGCCACGCCGGCAGCCGCGTCGTCGTCATCGGCGGCGGATTCACGGCGATGGACTGCACCCGGACATCGGTTCGCCAGGGCGCGAAGGAGATCACTCTCGTCTACCGCCGCGACATGAAGGACATGCCTGCGTCGAGCGAGGTCCACGAGGCAATCGAAGAGGGCGCCAGGGCCATCTTCCAGGCCGGCCCAACGCGCGTTCTGGTCGATGCCCGCAATCGCGTCAAAGGCGTCGAGTTCATCCGCATGCGGCCCGGCGCACCGGACGCCTCCGGCCGCCGCCGGCCCGAGCCCGCGCCCGGGACGGAGTTCGTCATCAAGTGCGACCGCGTCCTGCTCGCCATCGGCCAGGGCCCCGACCTGTCGTGGGTCGGCCCCGGCAACGACGGCATCGAATCAAACCGGAACAGGCTCAAGGCCGATTCGGTCACTTTCGAGACCGGCCGGCCCGCCGTCTTCGGCACCGGCGACGTCCGCATCGGCGCCGCGACCGTGGTCCAGGCAGTCGCCGAAGGACGGCGCTGCGCCTATGCCGTGGATGCGTTCCTGCGCGGCACGGACCTTTCGGAGTTGCGCGCGCGAGAAACCCTGGCCGAGCCCGAGCTCAAGTTCCTCTCGATAACGCCCTACACGGACGAGGTCAAGGAGCCCCGCCACCGCCTCGGGGCGATGCCGGCGGAGGAGCGCAACAAGACCTACATCGAGTACGAGATTCCGTATACGCAGTCCGAAGTCATGGCCGAGTCGAGCCGCTGCCTGCAGTGCACTTGCGAGGCGATCGGCTACTGCGACCTGCGCAACCTCGGCCTGGAGTACGGCACGACGCTAGACACGCTGGAGCCTGCGCACAACGGCGGGGCGGGCTTCCGCAGCGTCACCGAAAACCGCTTCACCGGCGCCAACCACGACTACATCCGCGACGACAGCCACGCCTTCATCCTGCGCGAGCCGTCACGGTGCATCGATTGCGGCCGGTGCGCCGCCGTCTGCGCCGACGTCGTCGGCGCGGCCTGCTACGACTTCATGCGGGTCGGCTTCGACACACTCGTCACGACACCGCTCGACATGAGCCTCAACGACACTCCGTGTGTCTCGTGCGGCCGGTGCGCCGAAACGTGCCCGACCGGAGCGCTGATGCTCAAGCCTCGCGTGCTGGAGAAGTACGACGTGGACGAGAGNNGAGAGCCGCTGCATCCTGTGCGGCATCTGTGTGGACGCTTGCCCTTACGATGCGTTGCGCGGCGGAGCCGACAACGAACTCGCCCACACCGATCGCTCTCAGCCCATGATCGATCTCATCGGATTGGCGGCAGTTGGCGGCGAAACCGAAGTGACCTACATACAGCGGGAGCGCGACTGGCTGGCGCACGCGGTGGCCGACGGTCGACTGGCCGACCCCGGAGAAGGGCTGCCGGCACTCCCGCCGGCGCTCACCGTCGCTCCCGGCAAGGGAAAGGGAGCCCAGCAGCAGTGATCCAGCTCGAGGAGGGCAGGGAGGCATGCCGATAGGCCAGACTCTCCCGTTCACGGCGGTCCGCTGGGACGACATCCTGTTCGTCGTGCTCGCGGTCTCGCTGCTCGGTTCGGCGCTGCTGGTCGTGACCATGCGGGACATCATCCGCTGCGGCGTGGCCATGATCGCCTCGTTCGCGTCGCTGGCCGGCATCTACGTCCTGCTCGGCAATCCGCTCATCGCGGCCACGCAGGTGCTGGTCTACATCGGCGCCATCAGCGTCCTGGTCCTGTTCGCGATCATGCTGACCCAGACCAAGAACGCCCCCAGCCGACTGGTCTTCCAGACTCAGGCCTGGGCCGGGGCCATCGCCGCGATTACGATCGCGATAATCATCTCGGCGACGATCCTGGCCACCACCTGGCCCTCTACCGGCGCCGTGGCCTGGACCGCCACGTCGGACATCGCCACGATGCTCTTTGGCGAGTACGTACTGCCGTTCGAGGTCGTGAGCGTGCTGCTCACGGCAGCGGTGGTCGGCGGGGTGCTGCTCGCCCGGCGCGAGCCGCCGGCCGGCAAGGAGGATCGGTCGTGAGCGGATCGCTCGACTCCTACCTGATCCTCTCGGGACTGCTTTTCGCTATCGGCACGTTCGGCTTCCTGGCCCGGCGCAACGCGATCAGCATGCTGATGTCCATCGAGTTGATGCTCAACGCCGTGAACCTCACGATCATCGCCTTCGGCGCGTTCGTGAAGCCGCTCAATGTCCACGCATCGGTCATCGCCCTGATCGTCATCGCCGTGGCCGCGGCCGAGGCGACGGTCGGCCTGGCGATCGTCATAGCGATCTACCGGAACAAGAGGACGCCCCTGGTCGACGAATATGACTCGATGAGCGAGTGAGCCGACGATGACCGCGCTCCTGCCGCTCATCCCGCTCCTGCCGCTCGGCGGCTTCGTTCTGACCGGCCTCCTCGGCCGCCGCTACCCCTCCGACGCCCACCGAATCGCCGTGTGGGCCGTCGTTGCGTCCTGGGTCGTGGCCTCGCTCGTGGTTGCCATGACCCTGTTCCACGTCTCGCCGTTCGGCCCGACCGGAGCCGGCATCAAGCTCTGGACGTGGATCCCGGCCTCCGGCTTCAGCGCCGACATGGGGCTCTTCGCCGACCCGCTGACCGCCTGCCTGCTCATCGTCGTCACCACGATCGGCATGCTCGTCCACGTTTACTCGATCGGGTACATGGCTCATGACCCGGGGCGGTGGCGCTTCTTCGCCTACCTGAACCTGTTCATGTTCTCGATGCTGCTGTTGATCCTGGCCGACAACTTCCTGCTCGTGTTTGCCGGCTGGGAGCTGGTCGGGCTGTGCAGCTACCTGCTGA
>PMBR01000080.1:0-17384 GCA_003152995.1 Chloroflexota bacterium
CGGGGGCCACGTTCCGGCGGTCGCGGCCCCGCCGGCACCCGCCGCCCCGCCGGCACCCGCGGCCCCGGCACCGTCATCGCCGGCTCTCGCCGGATCCGCTCCGGCGTCGGCCCCGCTCGGTTCGTCCGAGCCGCCGTTCGGTCCACCGTCACCGGTACCCGCCGTCCCCCCATCCCCGTCTCCGGGACCGGCTATCACGAGCAAATGGCGCCGGTAACCGTTGACGACGCGCCGCACCCAGGCCCAGTAGCCCGCAAGCACCGCGACGAAGAGAACCATGACCGCGACCGCGACCGTCGTGCCGCTCACGAGCGGCACCGAGGCGGCCTCCTGCAGGTTGACCGAGAACTGGAAGCCGTAGAACCAGGTCGGCAGGATGGCGTCGTACACACCGAGTATCGCGTTTGGCAGCGGCAGAGCCGAGAGGTCGGGATAGAGAGCGACGAACGCGATGACCGCAAAGACGCACAGCCCGAGCGCGAAGCGGCGCGAGTCGCGGGACGAGATGACGAACACACCCACGCAGATACCGAGCACCGCCATCACGAGCGCCAGCAAATCGGGCGGCAGGGCCGCCTGGAAGACCACCTGGCGCGGGCCGTTCGCACCAAGCCAGAGCAGCAACGCGCCGGCCGCGGCCACTGGCACGATCAGCTGGAAGATCCAACTCCGATCCCGATTGCTCTCCTCGGAAGGGCGGCGCTCGACGCGGATCAGGGTGAGCGCGAGCACGAGCAAGGCCGCTCCAAGGACCAGCGCGATCAGCAGGATGCGCGCCTCGATCCGGACGACACCCGTCACGGAACCGCATGCAGAGGTGCCGTAGATGTCCGACGTGCCGACTCGTGCGAGGCCGCACAGCGGGTACTTCTCGAGCCACAGCGCGGCCGGGAACATGGCGGCGCCAACCGCCGCGATGCGCGCCAGAAGCCAGGTCCGCCGCGACGGGCCGTGCCACAACTCAGCAACGAAGTAGGCGAGGCCCAGTAAGAAGAACGGCAAAGCCGTATAGAAGTGGTACTGGAACGAGGCCCGATCGATTCGGGCCCAGGAGAGCCATTGCCAGAAGAAGGCGATGGTTATCAGGGCCAGGCCCAGGCTGCGCCGCTTGAAGGCCTGCCAGCAGATGAAGGCCATGCCGGTGATGGCCATCCACCACAGCACCGGGTTTCCGCCGTCGTGGATCCACGCCCCCAGATCCGGCGAGTAGCCGTCGCTCTCGAACCAGACCGGCTTGAGGTCCATCGGCCAGGCCCACCACGGCGAGCTTGCGGCATGCACGGCGCGCAGGTCGTTGTGGTAGTTGTACATGCTGATCGTCAGATCCATCAGGCTCTGGCCCGTGTGGCCCACCGGCCACGCGTTCGTGCACTGGCCGTTCGCATCGGTGTTCCAGCACATGAGCACCGGCAGCGGGCCACTGTCCGCCGTCTCCTGCTGCCAGGGCACCGCCCAGGGAATGTAGAGGGCCATGTAAATGGCGAGCGGCAGGATCATCAGGCAGACCGTCATCCACAGGGCCGGGAGGCCGAAGCCGGAGCCAAGGCGCAACCAGCCTTCGGGTGGCGGCGCGGCCGGACCGGCGAATGACGAGGGATCGTCCGCCGCCGGCAGGACGGCCAACGGTCCGAAGCCCAGCTTGCCGCCAACCCAGAACGCCGCCGCCGGGCCGACGATGCCGGCTGCGCCGATCCCGACGAACGGCCGGCTGCCCCTGGCAACGCCCACGACGACGGCCATGATCCCGATCACCAGCGGCACGGCAATGCCGAAGACCAGCTCCTGGCGCGTCCAGGCGATCGGGTGGTAGGCGTTCACCGCGGCGGCCATCATCGTCACCGCGAGCAGGATCAGGAAGAACGTGTAGTTGGGGCTGCCGTTCTGGGAGGCCGCGGGATAGAACCCCATGGCCCAGAGCATCATCGGCAGGCTGACCACGGCCGCCAACGCTACGAACAGCACCCGGTCCGGCGTCGTCCGGGCGCGCACCATCGCGTAGTAGGCGCCGAACACGAGGATAGCAAGCGCGAATCCGAAGACGAGCAGCAGCGCGGCGACGTTTCCCGTCCCCGGCAACGGCTTCATCTCGGCGATAGCCTTCCAACCGAGAATGCCCGTCCCCGCAGCCAGACCCAGGATCGTGATGAGGCGGCCCATCGCCGATCGAATGAGGATCAGGACGCCGATGCTGAAGATCGCATACAGCGCCACCCATTTCGACGCCAGGGCGAGACCCAGAACCAGCCCCAGCAGCGGCATGCCGAGCCAGAAAGCCAGCCAGGACTTGCCGCTGCTCTTCTTGCCGAGCCAGAGGAACGCGAATATCAGATAGGCGAGTAACAGGAATCCGCCGACGTACGTGTCGTTCATGGCGATGCGTGACTGGGCGAACAACATCCCATCCACGCACGAGAACAGGGCGACCAGAAGGCCGACCGAGCGGCGGCGGAACAGGATCCGGGCCAGCAGGTACAGGCAGACCGCCATCAGAGTTCCAAATAGGACTCCGACGATGCGCCAGGCGAAGGCGAACTGGCCGATGTCGACGGAGGCCATGTCGCCGTTGGGCGCCAGGGCGAGCAGATCCTGGCGGTCGGTGTTGGGCAGCTGGGGGGTTGCGTCCACCCCGATGACCACCGGTTCGAAGGGCAGTCTGGCGTCCGAGAAGTAGGCGTTGCCGTTGCTTTCGATCGCATAGACGGTCCAGCCCGTTCCATCCTGAGTGCGACCGAGGGCCTGGGCGATCTTGTTCGATGCGTCGAAGACGACCTTCGTGATTTCGCCCGGCATCTTCATCGTCTGGTCGGCCGAGTGTGTGATCGATCCGCTCCCCGAGGTCGTGTACTGGAACAGGAGCATCGAGGCGCCAACGGCCACGTAGGACTGCTGGGAGGTATTCGGATTGATCGCGATGGAGGTCGCCGGATTGTTCTTGATCCTGATGTCGGGCAGCTGGCCGTCGTCGATGAGCGGCTGGAGCGCGGCGATCCGACCCTGAGTCAGCGCGCCGAAGTCGAGCACCTGTTCCACGCCCGGTGTCGCCGGCGCGCTGAGCGCGGCCTGGACCGTCTCAGGAGCGATACCTAGCGCCGAGGCGAGCGCCTGGGCCTCGGCCGACACGTCAGGCGCTGGGCTCGACGTGGGGATCCGCACGATCGAGCCGGTGTAGATCGTCGAGGTCACGGTCAGGAACCGCTCGTCCAGGATGCCGATGCCGCTGCTGTCCGCGACGATCACCTGTGGGTCATCCGTCCTGAGCGAGATGTCCGGAAGCTTGCCGTCGTCGATGAGTTTCTGGAGGGCAGAGAGCTGGTCCTGCGTGAGCGTGCCCAGGTCGAGCGGCTGCTCCAGGCCCGAGGTGTTCGGCGCGCTCAACAAAGCCGCGACGTCCTCTTGCGCCAGACCTACTGCCGTTGCAATCGCCAGAGCTTCGGCCGACACGTCGGGAGTCGGGCTCGCGCTCGACGTCGGGTTCCGCACGACCAATGCCGATCCGGTGGCCAGCGGCGCGAAATCGACGGCGCCGTCCACCGTGCCACGGCCGACGATCTTGCCAGTGCCGTCTACCGACACGATCTTGCCAGTCGCGTCGACGGCCAGGATCAGCGGCGGCGAGTCCGCATAGAGATGGACGATCGGAAAGCCGATCTGGGCCGGCATTTCGAACGCCGGATCAGGCTTGGCCTGCGTACCCAGGCGCACGTAGTCCAGCGAGTAGACGTTGATCCGCCAGATGTGCCCATCCGACGTCCCAACGTACATATCTCCCGTATCGGCGGCGATCGAGAGCGTCGACGCGCCGGGGATCTTGTAGGTCGCCTCCAACTTTCGCGTCTGGAGGTCGTACGCGTTCACCGCTTCGCCCGTGGCCACGTAAAGTCGATCGCCGAGCCGTGCATCCGAGTTCGAGCGCGCGTCGGTTGTGCCGCCGGTCGTCGAGGCGTCCTGGAGGGTGCCGGAGGGCACGATGCGCGGCTGGACGACCGCGTCCTTGACCGTCACCCCCAGGTTGCTCGTGGCCGTGACCTTGTCGTCCGAGAAGACGACCAGGCCACCGGCGATGGCGTACTTGGCGAGGTGCGGGTGCGTCCATTCGTAGATGGTGACGCCGCCGACGTCGTGGCGGATGCCGTACCGCCAGTCCTGCAGGAACTCCGTGGCGGTGCGGGCGTGATAGACCTCGTCGAAATGCATTCCGGCCGGCTCGTCGAGGCGGTAGACCCGCATCGAGAGGATCACGACGACGAGGGCCACGACGACCCATATGTCGAGCTTGTCGATGCGGCCACGGGGCTCCGTCGCGAGTGAGGCCGACCGGTCCGGCATCACCGACGGGCGGTAGATCCAGCGCCAGATCCGCATCACGAACGCGGGGACGAACTCGGGCTCCCCGTCCATCGTCGGGTCATACGGTTCGTAGCCGTCGTCGCCCTCGTTGGCCGCGTCGACGGCGTCCACGGCGTGGTCGTCGGCTGCGGCAGCGCCATCGGCGGCCGTCCCACGGCCGTCTTCGTAGTGGCTCACGAACGTTCCGGCGGCCATGAGCTCGACTTGCGGCTCGGGCGCGGTTTGCGGCTCGGGCGCGAATACCGGCTTGGGCGCGGTTTGCGGCTCGGGCGCGGACTCCGGCTCGGGCTCGCGCCCCGCCCTATCCGCCTCCGATGCCAGCACCTGAACGGCCCGGGCTCGCATCTGCGTCAGCGCCCAGAGCAAGGCCAGACCCATCACGATGCCCGACACGGCGATCGGCCAGATGATCCCCGCCGGCCACTCGGCGCTCTTGACGAAGTTGCCCCAATCGCCGAGCAGCCCCGAGATCGGGCCGGGCGTCCCGTCGGCGCCTTGAACGCCGGGGATCCCCTTGTACTGGACCAGGACCGCGAGCAGGTTCGCAGTGTTGACCAGTGCGAGCACCACGTACGCGACGCTCCAGCGCCACGAGACGGCGAGCAGGATCGCGCCGACTGCGAAGAACGGGAACAAGTACCGCTCGTGCGCGCGGGTCGGGACGACGAAGAAGGCGATTGTCAGGATGGCGAGCGCGACCACGATCGAGAGGCGATCGTCGCGCCAGGCCGCCCAGACGCCGACCCCGACCAGGATGGCCAGGAGCAATCCATCGCCGACGACGACGGCGTAGAGCGGCCGGAAGACCTGGCCCAATAGCACCAACCCGACCACGACCGCAACCACGATGGCGCCGGCGGCCACCGCGCGCAACTCCATAGGCACCCACGTGGGCAGGCTCCGGCCGCGTCGGCCGCCGGTCCAGTCCGCTTCTTCAGTGCCCTCGGCCCCCGGCGCCGCGGCAGCTTCCGCTTCCGTCCCGCGGTCGAGCGAGCGGGCCCAAAGCCAGGCCGCGACGGCGACACCGACGGCCAGCAGGATCAGGCAGATGGCGGCCACGAGCACCCTGGTGGAGAAGGGCCCAATGGCGTAGCCCGGGTCGGTGACCAAGGAGCCGTCCTGCAGCTTCTCCGTGAAGGGCGCGTCACGCAGCCAGCTCAGAGTCCTAGCCATGGCCGCGCCGGTCGAGTCGCCGACCAGCGCCCAGGGGTTGTAGGCATTCAGGGTCAGGAACGGATACTCGCCGAAGGTGTTGATGATGTGGCTGGCGATCGAAGCGAACGCCATGGCGGCGAAACCCACCACCGTGGCCACTCCCGCAGCTGCGGCGGCCAGCTCGCGTGTGGCGGCAGGAAAGAGTTCCGAGCGCCGGACCCACAGATAGACGCCCAGGCCTGCCACCAGTCCGGCGGCGAGCGTCACGACACCTTGAGGCGTCGCCAGCCGGGCGGCGAGCCCGATGAGGTCGAGGCCAGTGAATGGCAGGCATACCAGCGCGGCCGTCGCCAGCCCAGAAGCCATGGAGGTCAGAACGCGTGCCGGATCGCGCTCGCCCTCGCGCGGCGCCAGCGACCGGCGGAGGACTACGAAGCCGACGAGGATGCCGAGGATACCGAGCTGGATCTTCGTCAGCGCGGCGACCACCGCGAATGCCGCGGCGAGCTCCCGACGATCCCGCAGAAGGGCCCGAAGGCCGAGGAGCAAGAAGACGGCGCCGACAACGTCCGCCTGGCCCCAGATGGCGCTGTTGAACCACGTGATCGGGTTGATTACGACGATGGTCGCCGCGATCAAGGCCCGCCGTCGCGAGGCGCCAAGCTCCTGGGCCATCTGGAAGACGAGGTAGGCCAGGGCGAGATCGGCGAAGATCGGGATCAGCTTGATCGAATCGCCGAGGCCACCGAAGGGCGCGTACACGACGCCCAGAACCCACAGGAAGAGCAGGTAGACGGGCGGATAGTCGAGGAATCCGGCCTTGTCGTAGAAGCCCAGCGGCGTCTGCGCGACGAGCTGGCTGCTCCATCCCTGGAACGACTGGAGGTCGGAGGGAAAGCCCGACCCTGGAAGAAGGACGTATGCGATGATGAGGCGGAGGGCCAAACCGAGAAGGAGGAGGACGAAGATGGCAGGAACAGAGCCGCTGAAATCGCTCGTTCCCGCCGCGGCGTTCCCCCGCGGGTTGGCCTCACGCGTGCTCGGGCCTGCCAACCGAAACGGCCTCCTGGACGAGCGCTGAGGTGGAGCCGAGTATAACCCAGGCCACGCCCGGGGACGCCGACCCGGCCACCGATGCCGGGACTCTGGAAGAAGCTCGGCGGACCGGAGCCGAGGGCGGTTCGGAGGAGCAGGTGCGCGCCGCGCCCATTCTCTGGGGCGTCGCTCTCGTGGTCCTGTGCCTGGTCGTCTTCATCATCTGCAACCCCAACCGCCAGAACCCCTACGTCCATTTCATCTGGCAGGCACAGGCGTTCCTGGACGGCCAGACCTCGATCGCCACCCACGTCCAAGCCTCGGCGGCATCGCCGGGCGATTCCTGGTACCAGGACGTCCAGCCGATCCTCGACGCCAACGGCAACGACACCAACCGCGGTAACATCCCGTTCCCTCCCCTGCCGGCGTTGGTTCTGCTCCCGTTCGTCGCCCTATGGCACCTTTTCACCAACGAGCAGCTTCTGGCCGCGCTCTTCGCGGCGCTGGACGTGGGGCTCGCCTATTGGATGCTCGGCTATCTGCCGATTCGCAGGGAGATACGCTGGCTCACGGCCCTCTTCCTGGGCCTCGGCACGGTGCTCTGGTACGCGGCCGCGATCGGCAGCACGTGGTTCTGGGCGCACATCGTCGCCGTCGCCTGCCTGCTGGCGGCGATCGCGTTCGCGCTTTCCGGAGACCGCGATGCCGCCGAGCCGCGGCCCATCGCAGATGAACTCCCCGCGGCTCGGCGGCCGACGTGGCCCGGCGGCTGGCGCTCGCTGGCGTCGCTCGTCGTCCTGGGCGCGCTCGGCGAGCTGCTCTTCCAGTTGGCCGCGTCCGGCACTGCCGTTGCCACCGTCGCCGGTGTCGGAGTGCTGCTCGCGCTCGGCGCCGCGATCCTGGCACTCGCGGTGTCCGGGCAGCGTGGCGTTCTGCTGCCGCTCGTCGCCGTCGTCGCCGTCGTCGGCGGTGTGCCCGCGGCCCTGGTGCTCGGAGCCCGGAGCCCGGAGGCGCTTGCCGTCGTGGACGCAGCGGCGCTGGTTCTGGCCGTCGGGCTGGCGGTCACGGCCCACCTCAGGCCCGAGCCGGTAGATCGGGCCATCGCGGCTTTCTGGATCGCCCTGGCCCGTCCCGAGTCACGCCAGCTGGCCGCCGGGCTCCTATTCGGCCTCGCTTGCACGGCTCGGCTGACGATCGTCTTCGGCTTCCCGTTCCTTATCCTGGTGGGCGGCGGGGGAAGCTGGCTGCGTCGCGGGCTGCTGGCCGGCGCCGGAGCGATGGTCCCGCTGGTCGCGCTGCTGGTCTACACGTACGCAGGAACGGGCCACCTCTTCAGCCCCGTGTACGACTACCTCTACCATCAGGAGCTCGGATACACATTCCTCAACTATCACGCGGGCTGGTCGATCGAGGACCTCCGCTACGTCCCGCAGAACCTGATGATCATGCTGTTCAATGCGCCACTGATCGCGCCCAGCCACTACCCCTGGTCCTCGGATTTGCTCTGCCAGGGCGGACAGGCGCGCGGGCTGTTCGACACATCGTGCCCGATCGCCGCACCTGACTGGGTCGGCACCAGCGTCATCCTGACCAGCCCCGCCTATCTGCTGGCGCCGGTCGCCTTCATCCCGGTTATGAGGCGCAAGCTCGACCGGGTCACCGCCGGCGCCGCCATCGCCGTCGTCGCGATCGCCTTCGTCAACCTGATGCATTTCAGCCAGGGCTGGGTCCAGTTCGGCTACCGTTTCAGCAACGACTTCGCGCCGTTCGCGATCGTCCTCGTGGCGCTCGGTGCCAGTCGCCTCGGCCGCTACTGGCCGGTGCTGGTGCCGTTCGTGGTGGCGTCGGTCGCGATCAACCTGTGGGGCACGATCTGGGGAGTGATGCTTGGCTGGTAGTGGCTCGCCGCAGAATCGTCCCTCACCGCAGGTGACGACACTCTCCGGTCGTGTCGGCGCGGTCCGGGCTCGCCTCGCCGGCGCTCGACCGAGTCGGCAGCTTGTCGCCGCGGCGTTCGCGCCGCTCGTTGGAGCCGTGGCGACGCTCCTGCTTGTGATCCCCACCCTGGCGCCGGGTCTCGTCTCCTGGGCCGGCGGTGACACGGCCGAATTCCAGACCGTCGGGCCAGTGCTCGGCACGGCTCACCCGACCGGCTACCCGGCGTACGTCGTTCTGGGCTTCATCGCGTCACACCTGCTGCCATTCGGCGAGCCTGCCTATGCGATGAACCTGCTGCAGGCCATCCTCGCCGCCGGAGCCGTCGCCGGCACTGTGGCGGTGGTCCAGTTCCTGACCGGGATGCGCTGGATCGCCCTGGCGGCCGGCCTGCTGCTCCTGGTCATGCCCACGTTCTCGCCGGTCTCGGTCTCGTTCCCGACAGGGATGTCGTTGAGCTCGACTCCGGTCTTCTGGCGGCTCTCGACATATGCCGACCCGCACATGTTCCATCTCGCTCTGGTGGCGCTGATCTTCCTGCTGCTGCTCGTCTGGGAGCGGCGACGGACGAACAAGGACCCAGAGGACTCGCCGGGGTTCCGCCACGCAGACCGCTGGCTGGTGGCCGCGGCCGGCGTCTACGGCGTGGCGCTCGCCAACCACTCGCTGACCCTCATGCTGGCCCCGGGCATCGCCCTTTTTGTGCTGGCCGTGGCGCCCGGGATCGTCCTGCAGTGGCGCTTGATCCTCGCCAGCGCGGCGATGCTGGCCGCCACCGCAGTCCTCTTCTGGCTGGAGCTGCCGATACGCGCGGCCATGCACGCCCCGCTGGTCTACGCCCATCCGGACACCTGGAACGGCTTCCTGTACGTAGTCACGGGCCAGCAGTTTGGGGGCATCCCGCCGACTATCGGGGCGGACGTAGGGCTCAAGTACGCGGCCGTGATGAATCTCGTCTCGAGCTGGCTCGGGCCGCTCGGCTATCTCGCCGCTCTGGGACTCGGCACCAGCCTCGTTCGACGGCCGCGCTACGTCCTCTTGAGCGTGTTCGCGGCTGCGCTGACCTCCGGTTTCGCGGCCGCATACGTCAACTCGGACCTCGAGCGCTACTTCCTGGTGCCGGTCTTCGTGGCGTTCACCTTCGTGGGTCTGGGTCTGGCGGACGCAGTCTCGCTCGGCGTCTGGATTGCAGCCGGCGCCCGGTCCAGTTTTGCGCGGCGCGCACCGGCACCCGACGGCGAGGCGCCACGCGAGCGTGGCTCCGCATGGCAGGTACCGGCGCTCCTGGCGATCGAAGCCGTCGTCGCGGTCATTCTCATAGTGACAAGCGTGACGGTGGTTCCGGTGCGCCAGCAGGTAGGGCTGGTCGGAGACAACTCCGGATCGGTCAGCCAGGCCGACCAGACCGGGCGGGACACCTGGATGCGGTCGGTGCTCGCGCCGCCCGACCAGGGCGGCCTCCCGGCGAACGCCGTCATCGTCAGCAACTGGTACGACTCGACCGCGCTCTGGTACGGCCAAAAGGTCGATGGCCTCCGACCGGACATCTACATCGTGGACGACAGCATGCGCGTGGCCGCCGGCGACAACCTCGGCGAGGTGTGGGACGTCATCAATCACTATCTCGGCCAGCGGCCGGTCTTCCTCGAGCGGTTCACGTGGGGATACGACGGGCTTGACGCGCTCAGCGCGATGTACGAGATGCGAGACTTCTCACTGACCAACGGGGATACGATCCCGCAGGTCATCGGCAAGATAGCCACGTAGCGCGGAAAGGCAGGACGACGATGGCGGGGACGACTGGCTCGGTGGCGGAGGAGAAGAGGGTCGCGGAGCTCTCCTTCTTCTTCCCTGCCCACAACGAGGAGGCGAACCTCGAAGCCCTGGCCGATGAGGCGCTGGCGACTCTGCCTTCTCTGGCCGTCAAGTTCGAGGTGATCGCGGTCGACGACGGCTCGAAGGACCGGACGCCCGCTATTGCCGACGACCTGGCCCGGCGCAATCCGGACCTCTTCCGTGTCGTGCACCACCCGACCAACCTGGGCTACGGGGCGGCGCTTCGATCCGGCTTCCACGCCGCGCGCTACGACCTGATCGCATTCATCGACGGGGACCGCCAGTTCAAGGTGATCGACGTCGGCCGCCTGACGGAGCGCATCGGCCAGTCCGACTCTCCGGACGTCGTCGTCGGCTACCGCCTCAGGCGAGCCGATCCGCGGATAAGGCGCTGGTACGCACGCGTCTACCGCTTCTCGAACCGGGTCTTCTTCGGCGTTCGAGTCCGCGACATCGACTGCGCCTGCAAGCTCTTCAAGCGCCAGGCCCTCGAACCGATCACCGTGGCCTCAAGTGGCGCCTTCTTCACCGCGGAGCTGCTGATCAAGCTCCGTTTCGAAGGCAGCCGCATCGCCGAGGTCGGAGTGCCTCATTACCCGCGCACGGCCGGGTCTCCCACCGGCGCCAAGCCGAGCGTGGTCTTCCGCGCAGTGCGTGACTTCTGGTCGCTGCGATTCAGCTTGTGGCTGGGACGCGCGAAGGGAATGCGCCGCGGCGAGGCGATGCTCGGCTAGTCGATGCGGGGGCGCCGCAGGAACGGGCGCTGCAGGATGGCCGCCGCTGGAGCTCTACTCCTGGAGGCCGGGGTTCTCGCGGTGGCCCTCTTCGAGGTCGACGTCCAGCGAATTGATGAACTCGCGGAAGACCTCAAGCTTCTGGTCGACAGGGGTTTCCGGCTCGACGCCGGCCATGTCCAGGACCGCCTCCGAGGCGAAGATCCGGACTCCGGTGCGAACCGCCAGGGCCAGCGAATCTGACGGTCGAGCGTCGACCTCCAGGATTCGACCGTCCAGCTCCACCTCGAGCGTGGCGTGGTACGTCTCCTCGGCCAGGCTGGAGATGATCACCCGGCGGAGCTTCGCCCCCATTGCCGTCAGCGTCGCGACGAACAGGTCGTGCGTGAGCGGTCGCTCGGGGGCCACGCCCTGCAGCCGCGTGGCGATGGCGTTCGCCTCCCACGGGCCGATCCAGATCGGCAGATAGCGGTCCCTCCCCGTCTCCTTGAGGAGAACGACATGCTGGCTGGAGAGCATGTGGACTCGGACGCTCTCGACGACGACCTCGACCAGCGAGTCTGCCATGCCCGGATTATCCCACTCCCCGATCGCACCCGCGCCAGAGTCCAAACCCCATCCGCGAAGCGGTTCGACCGCCTGGCCCTACTTGGTCGGGGACGGTTTGGAGGAGATGCTCGGCGAAGGGCTGGCCAGGGAGCTGGCGCTGAGCGGAGCGCTCAAGAGGTTGCCGCTCTCGATCCAGAACAGCGTCGGGTTCGAACCGTTCGCTCCCGTCCGAACGAACATCCCCTGCAGGGCTGAAAAGTAGGGCGAGGTGCTCGGGAGAACAAACTCCTGCTTGTACTTCCCGTTGGTCTTGGTGAAGGAGACGACTCGCCGGCCACCGCCGTCGTAGGCGTACAGGTTGCCCTGGTCGGCCACTGAGTTATCTGAGGTGATCCTGGTGTAGGACGGGGCTGCCGGTCGCATGGCCGTGTCGCCGGGCGGGTCGGCAGTCCAGCCTCGAATCTGCTGGCCGGAGTCGAACCGTTCGGCAATACCGCCATCGAGCAGGTACACGCTGCCATCGATATAGATGTCGTCCACGTGCGCCACGCTCAGGTTCTCACCCAGCAAGTAGCTGTACCTGGCCTTGACGTAGTAGCCGCTGTTGTCGCTGGCATCCAGGTACTTCAGAACCTGGCCGGCCGATGGAACGACGACGTAGAGGGAGTACAGGCCCAGGCTGGAGTCTGTCACGAAGGTCCCAATGGCTCGAACGCCGGCGCCCCACGTTCCGGAGTCCTCGACGTTCACTCTGGTCAGCGCGCCCAGTTCGCCCGTCGCCCCGGCCGGAGGGACGTAACGCCAAAGGGTGTTTGCGTCGTCCAGGATCAGCACGTCCGGCCCGCCCTCGGTAAGCAGGTGGGGCGAACCTACCGTGCCACCGCCGATGGGCTGCTCTCCCTTGACCGCAACGGCGACCTTGGCACGTGTCGCCAGATCGACCCGATATACGGTGTCGTTGGTCTGGTCGATGACGTACGCTCCGCCATCCGGACCCAGGACCAGACCCGACAAATCGTCGTTTCCGAACGAGAGGACGACCTGCGGGGTGATCACGTTGACGTGGAAGTACTGGTTGAGACCGCCGACAACCTGAGTGGTCAGATCGGCCAGCTGATCCGGTGGGTAAAGCTGGCTCGCGATCTGCAGATTCCTGTACGCATCCTCCAGATCCGCCTTCGCAGTCAAGGGGTCGCTGACCAGGAGGTTGCGGCCGTTGCCGAAGACCGCGAACACGTCGCTCTGAACCTGCAGATAGGCCGCTTGGGCACGTCCCTGCTGGTCCAGCTTCAGTTCATGGCGGGTCCCGGCCAGATACCAGAGCGAGGCGCCGACGACCGCCAGAACGAGCAGCATGCCCACGATGGCGCTCGCGACGCGGCGCTGGCGCTCGCGTTGGACGGCGATCGGCGTGACTCGGACGCGCTGCACGGGTCGCCGCGGCATCCGGTCGAACAGGCCGTAGACGCTGTGTCGGAGCATGCCGTCCGCCGTGCGCTGGACCTGCTTGGCCGTATGCTGGACGTTGGCCACGCCGTCGACGACCGATTCGGCAAGCGGAATCGGCGAGTGGTCAGGGACTCCGGCCAGGGAGTCGCTCGGCCAAACAGGCTTCAGCGGCTGCGATTTCTGCGTGACCGAGACCTCTCCAGCCTCGAGAGCGATCATGCCGTCGCCGCCGGCCACACCGAGTCCGCCGCCGGCCAGCTGACGGTGGATCTGGTCGATTGCGACCTGCGGGTGGAGCTGGATGACCGCCTCCTGGATCGGCGCCAGCCCGATCCGGCGGGTGGCGTTGGGCGAGATGAGGATGATGCTGTCGCCCGCCAGCAGTTCGCCATGCCAGACCACCGGCTCGGCGCCGTCCTCGGACGGCAGGCCGCTGGCAAGGTCGGGCTCGGGCAGGGTCAGCAGCCTGGCCTCGCGAACCAGATACGCCTCGGCCGGCCCTACGGTCGCGACGTACAGTTCGTTGCTCCGAACCACGGCCAGAGCGATGCCGATGGGTCCGCCTTCACCCTGCCTGGGGACCAGCCGCTCGGTTACGCGCAGTTCCCGGTTGGCGGCCTTGATCGCCTTCTTGAGGCAGACGGTGATGCCGGCAGATTCGTCGTAGTAGTACTCGTGGCGGACACGTTCGGCGACCATGTTCGTCGCGGACCGAAGCTCGGCTCCACCCTCGCCCGTGACAACCAAGTACAGATTGCCCTTGGTACGGGTCGTCGACCCGATACTCGGCTCCACGACGAGAACCGTGTCGGGTGAGTCGGGCGGTCTCTGTGACTCGGCTACGAGGCCGAGTTTCATCTGAAGGCGGACGGTCATGACGACTGCTAGCGACGGCTGTGAATCTGTCCCTGATCAGCAGGTGGCGATTATACGTGCCTCACCGTGACACGAAGTTGGCGCACGGGGCTCCGGACGGCCGACCGCAAGGCGGACATGAGCTCCGGGGAGCGGAGCCTCAGCTCCTGAGCCACGATCGGCTCGTCGACTTCGATTGTCACCAGGCCCTGCGAGAAGGCCACGATCCGGCACGCTCCGACCGCCGCCGGGATCCGCTCAGCTACGATCCTCTGCCACGCGGTCATGGCGGCCGCGAGCTCCAACTCGTCTTCGAGGCCTAGCTGCCGGGCCGCGTCGGGCAGCAGATCGCCCAGCCTTTCCATGCCCCGTCGCCCGGACCGGCCCGGCGCGTCGGAGCCTGGCTCACGCTGCTCGCGGACCCGGGGATCGTCCCTCTTCACGTGCTTCCCGTTCACGCGTGGCTCTCCTCGACTCGCGTGCCCTCGACGTCCGCCACCACGCGCCAGGCGCGGGCCAGCCGCCGCAGATCCGGATCCAGGTCCTCCGGCTCGGTCGTCGTGATCAGCGTCTGGGGCAACTCGGCGATGCGTCGGACGAGGTGGCCCCGGCGCAGCGGATCCAACTCGCTGAAGACGTCGTCGAGCAGGAGCAGAGGAGCGCGGCCGTCGAGAGCGGTCAGGAGGTCCAGCTCGGCCAGCTTGAGGGCCAGGATGGCGGTCCGCTGCTGGCCGCGCGACGCGAATGTGGTGAGGTCGCGGCCGCCGACGACGAAGACCAGATCGTCGCGATGGGGGCCGACCAGAGTGGTTCCGTTCCACGTTTCCTTCTCGGCCGTCTCGGCCAGTCGTCGGGCCAGAGCGTTGCGTGGCGATTCCCCGGGGAGCAACGGCGCGTTCGTGGAATAGGCGAGTGTGAGCGGCTCCTCAGACGGGGCGATCTCGCGATGTGCGGCCGCCAGAGGCGCGGCGATCAACTCAAGGAGCCGCAGCCGGGCCGCCACGATCGCCGCGCCGGAGGCCAGGAATGGCTCGTCCCAGTAGCGCAGCTGGGCTCGATCGGCCTCGCCGTCACGAATCTGCCGCAACAGACTGTTGCGCTGGGCCAGGGAGCGAGTGAACGTCGCCAGGTGCGACCCGTACATCCGATCATGGGGTGCGGCGAGCAGGTCCAGCGCCGTCCGCCGCAACGTCGGCGGGCCGATTACGAGGAGCATCTCCTCGGGCGCGAAGAGGACTGTCCGCAGATGCTCGGCCAGCGCTTCCGGGCGTCGAGGGACGCCGTTGACCTGGATCCGCTTGCGCCCACCGGCCTGGAGCGACAGGTCCAATGCGACGCCCTCGAGGTGCCCGGCCACCGCCGAGCCCTCGGCTTCGGCCGCCACCACGCCCTCGATCCGGAGATAGTCGGCGCCCCAGCGGATCAACTCCGCGTCGGCGCCGGTTCGATGGGAGCGGCCCAACGCCAGCAGCACGATGGCCTCGAGGAGAGTCGTCTTCCCGGCCGCGTTCGGGCCCCAGATGAGTTGCGG
Organism: Chloroflexota bacterium; assembly: GCA_003152995.1. Taxonomy (GTDB): domain Bacteria; phylum Chloroflexota; class Limnocylindria; order Limnocylindrales; family CSP1-4; genus Fen-1039. Next base: position 15,427 of record PMBR01000080.1, read on the forward strand.
TCCAGGTCCCAGGTTCAGGTCTAACGCGGCGTAGCCCCGGAGATTCCGGAGAGCGAGCGAGCGAAGCAGCGCGGGCGACCTTGTCTGGGGCGCTTCCGGGCGATCGTTGGGTATCTGCCGCTCCTAGGAGGTCGTCTTGACCGGCATGACGACATGGACGTACTGATCGTCCTCGACGGGTCGGAAGACACCGGGCGAAAGCGGCCCGTTCAGTTCGATCGAGAACTGTTCCGCCGGCACGTTGGCCAGGACGTCGACGAGGTATTTGGCATTGAAGGCGATCGTCGTTCCGTCGCCCTCGACCTTGGCCTCGACCTCGCTGCGGTTGTCGCCGATATCGGCCACCGCACTGACGGTCAGGCCCGTGGCCGCATCCTTGCCGATCTGCAATTTGACGATGTTGGCCGACGAGAGAGCGATGAAGCCGGCCTGGCGGACCGCCTTCAGAAGCTGGTCGCGATCAACCGTGGCCGTCGTGGTGTGGCTCTTCGGGAGCACCTGTTGGTAGTTAGGGAACTGCCCGTCGATAAGGCGGCTCACGAGGTCGATACCCTCGAGATGGAACAAGATCTGGTTCCGGGCCGGCGAGAGAACGACGGTGACCGGCTCGTCCGTGTCGGAGAGGACCCGAGCCAGGGCATCGAGCGAGCGAGCTGGGATGACGATGCTCGTCTCCTCCACGGGGTCCAGGACGGCGATCGTCTTGACCGCGATCCGATAGTTGTCGGCCGCGGCCAGGGTGAGCTTGGAACCCTCGAAGCGGGCAAGGACGCCGGTCAGGATCGGTCGGGCCTCGTCCGTTGCTGCGGCGAAAGTCACTTCGCCGAGAGCCTTGCGCAGGACATTCTGGGCAATCCGAGTCGTCGCTTTCTCGCTCGCGGTCGGGATGGCCGGGAACTCCTCGGCATCGATTCCCTTGACTCGGGTCTCGAATCTGCCCGCCTGGATGTGAAGGGTCTCCTGAGCCTGAAGCTCCAGATCGACACGTTCGTTGGCCGGCAAGCCGGCGACGATGTCGGTCAAAAGTCTGGCGGGCGTGGTCGTCGCCCCGCCGACCTCGATCTTGCCGGGTACCCAGTAGGTCATCCCGATCTCGAGGTTGGTCGCGGTCAGCTTGAGGCCGCCGTCCTCGGTTCTAAGGAGGACGTTGTTCAGGACCGGCAGCGTGCTCCGCGTCGGGACGGCGCGACTGACGACCTGGAGACCTCGAGCCAGGTTCTCCTGCATAACCGAGAGTTTCACTTCGGTTTCACTCCCCTGAGGTCGGACACGGCGGGCAGACCGGAATTTGGGTGACGGGCGGCATTCTCACTCATGGTTGATTGTCCATCTATCTTCTCATCCCGTCACCATCATCATCATGGTGTGGAGACTGTGTATTCGCAGCGTGGCCACGCTCACGACGGCGGTGGAAGGGTACTCCCCTACTGTGGATGAGCTACCTCGAATTGGGGATGGCTACAGGCGAGCTTTGTGGACGAGGCGACCGGCTCTTCCAGGTGGGCTACCCGGGGCGTTGATTTAGCCACGGACGTGAGCCGTAAATGCCGGATTTCTCCACAGCGGCCCCCACTTATCCACGGTTTGGAGCCGCTTATCCACGGAACCAGGCACGCCGGGACGTGATCGAAGGATGGCCGGGAAATCTGAGGCGGCCCTTAGTCGGCGTAGATGAGTTCGCGGACCGCCGCCAGTTCTCGCCGCAGTTCGTCGTTGATGCCCATCTCGCGGTTGATCTTGTCGCAGGCATGCAGGACCGTGGAGTGGTCCCGGCCGCCCAACTCGGCCCCGATGCGCAGCAACGAGACGTCCGTCTCCTCGCGCATAAGGAACATCGCGATCTGCCTCGGGACGACGATGGCCTTGTCGCGCTTCTGACCCTTCAGGGCATCTATGTTAACGCCGTAGTAGTCCGACACCGCCCGAGTGATGCGCTCCGGCGTGACCTGGCGCTTCTT
>PMBR01000080.1:17419-17676 GCA_003152995.1 Chloroflexota bacterium
TCCGAGCTGACCGGCACGGCCTGCTCCTCCGCCTTGGCGCGAAGGATGGCGATGCGCGTCTCGAGGTCCGGCGCGGTCAGGTCCGCGATCAGGCCCCACTCGAACCGACTGCGGAGCCGCTCTTCCAGCGTCAGGATCGCCTTCGGCGGCCGATCCGACGACAGCACGATTTGTTTGCCGTCCTCATGAATGGCATTGAACGTGTGAAAGAACTCTTCCTGGGTCCGCTCTTTGTCCGCGATGAACTGGATGTCGTC
>PMBR01000080.1:17720-18581 GCA_003152995.1 Chloroflexota bacterium
AGCGGGTTGTAGGCGTGGCCGGGCCGTTCCGCGACCGAGAGGCTGGCCGCATGGGCCAGGCGGTTCGCCGACCCGACGATGAAGTTCGAGAAGGAGTAGCGCGCGTTGATGTTGGTGGAGGCACCCTCGGGCGCGCCAACGCGCGTGGCCTCGACCCGCACGGGCTGCGAGGACGCCGGCGTCGATCCGTGGCCGGCAGCCGGGCCGTTCGAACCGTTGGCCGCGACGGCGCCCGCTGTTTCAGCGGCCGGGCGAACGATGAACTCGACCTGGACGCTATAGCCAACGATGCGGGCCAGCGTCTGGGAGATCAGGGAACGGTAGCGGGTCTCCAGCCAGTCCTTCGCGAAGCCATTGGGGACGGCGATCTTGAACTTGTTGTCGTCCACATCGACGAGCAAAGTGTCGCGAAGCCAGGTTTCGAAGTTAGCCGGAGATAGAGAGACTTGAAGCTCTCCGAGTGCCGCGCGCCAGACTTGTTTTGCGTCCATCGAGGCAGGCTTATTCCCAAGAGACGAAGATGGATAGCCAGAATCGTGACGGACGCCCGCTTCCGCTTTCACCTACCGGCGCCGTGAGGTGACCGTTCAGGCTCTCCTCCGAGCAGTCTGTCGGTCCTCACGGTCCCTCCGGGCCGTGGCCCTGGGGTTGTCTGGCGCCGCGGGCCGCCGAAGAATAGCACCGCCGCGGCGGACCGGGCAAGGCTTAAGGACGACCCTAATCGCATACTCCCCGGGAGTATCGGTAGGTGCACCCATACCGGCGGCCCGGCCGGCGCTCCCCTTAAGGCCTCGTTTGACACCCCGCACGTCACGTTCATATAATCCGCCGGCAGACGCGCTGAAGCGCTCGTGTGGCGCC
>PMBR01000060.1 GCA_003152995.1 Chloroflexota bacterium
TGTCTACGTGGCCTACAACTGGCTGGCGGATGCCGTGGCGGGGCCGGGCCTGGCCGTGCTGGCGTCGGCCGACGGCGGCCGCAGCTGGCAGATCGCGCAGGTTTCGCGCGTGGGCATGAGTGGTTATCCCGCCGCCTGGCGGATCGACTATCGCGTCCGAACGGCGCCCGACGGGTCCGCATACGTGGCCTTCTACGAGGCGGACATGCTCTTGTGGAACCACCGCGACCCCTTCGCGTCGGGCGGCATCACCAACGTCGGACGGGTCGGGTTTGCCGTCGCCCACCTCCACTACGACCGCGTCGCTCGCCGCCTCGGTTCCGATCCCGCGGTCTGGTCGATCACCCTGGCCCATAATGCCTACACCGTGGATGGGGCCGCGGCGCTGGGGACGGTGGGCCTCCTGGGTCCCGATCCCAAGTGGCAGATGGGCTTCGACGTAGACCAGTCGAGCGGACGAGTGCTGCTCGCGGTTTCCGACTACGCGGCCAACGTCGCCGCCGGTCGCGCCCGCGGCGTCATCAGGGTTGGGCGCAGCGACGACGGCTCCACCTGGCAGTGGACCTCGATTCCGGCCCTGCCGGCCGACACGGGACTGCCGCAATCGGCCTTCAAGCCGACGCTGGCGGTGCGCGACGGGGTGGTATTCGTCGGCCTTCACGGGCTCACGGACATACCTAGGGGTGCCAGCATGCGAGCGACCGTCGGCACCTACTATGCGGTCTCGTATGACGGCGGAGCCGACTTCACGGCGCCGGCGCCGATCACCACGGCGCGCTGGCACCCGCTTGCCGTCGCCGCCGACGTCAACGGAACCGGGCTCCGGGAACGAGCCGACTTCGGCTCCGACGGCGTCGTCCGCTACGCGTACGGCGACGGTCGCCTGGCGGCCACATACCCCGGCCGTTCGGCCGTATACGTGGCCCTGGTCGACACGGGCTCTGGTTCGTAAGTTCGGCGGCGACGGCTCTTCGCAACGTTGCGGGCCGTGGCACGGGAACCGGAATCACCGAAGCGAGAAACAGGAATTGGGCGGCAGGCCTACGGTAGACCGTGGGAGTACGGAAAGGCCGTGGCTATGGATCCGACCGACGAGGAGTTCGTCCGCCTCGGTCATGCTGGCCGGCAGCTGCCGATCGCAATCGCCGCGGTCGTGCTGCTGCTGATGCTCGCGATCGCCAAACCATGGGCGAGCCAGGGTTCGGCACATCCGACCGTGACGACGCCGCCGCAAGAAGTCGTCGCCGTCGCCTCGGACAACGTGCGGTTTCCAGCGGCGTCCGTGGCGGATCGGGGCCCCACGGCGTGCGCCAGAGCCGAGGTCTGGCAGGTCGTGGCCGGCGACGTCGCGCTTCAGAAGCCGGGTCGGATGTGGCCGGTGGCAGCCGTCGAGTATTCGGCAGTGCCTCCGCTGCCCTCGACGATCCCGGTCGTGTCGCTGGTCTCCAGCGCCTTGATCGACCTTGGCTTCTGCGTTCCGGTCGGCCTTTCGGGACCCGGAGACATCGGGTGGAGTGGCACGCTATGGCGCCAGAGCGACGATGCTACCGACCCGACGGCATGGCGAGCCGTCGGCCGGCTGGATCCTTTGCCCGGCTCGTTCGGCGCGCTGGCCGATCCTATCGATGAGTCCGAGGTTGTCTGGCCGCCCGGGCGCTACGTGCTGGAAGCTCGTTTCGGAGCGTCGATTCGAGAAGCCTGGCTCGAGCTCGTGATCCAGGACGCCCGATAGCGTCTCGGCCGGGCCTGTTGCCGTCAGGATCGCGGAACCACGTTCCTAGAGCGGCGGCAGCTCCTGCTCGAGTTCGAGGGCCGGCGCGAAGAGGTCGCCGCTTTCCGCCAGACGTCCCAGGATCGTCCGCAGGGTCCAACGGTCGGGGCGCAGGTCCGGATCGTCCAGCTCGTCCCAGGCGATCGGGGCCGAGACCGACGCGCCGCTCACGGGCCTGACCGAATACGGCGCGACGAGGGTCTTGTTCCAAGCGTTCTGGGTGTAGTCCAGGCGAGCCAGGCCGTCGCGCTGCGACTTCTCCCATTTCCAGCTGACCAGGTTCGGAGTGGAGGCGGCGATCGTGCGCGAGAGTGCCGCCACCCAGTCGCGTGTCGCATCGAAGGAGTAGACCGGCTTGATGGGGATCCAGACCTGGATGCCGCGCTGTCCGCTGAGCTTCGGAAAGCCCCGCAGGCCTAGGTGGTCAAGTGCGGTTCGGTACAGTCGAGCCAGGAGCAGCACGTCGCTCCATTCGGTCCGCTCTCCCGGGTCGATGTCCACGAGCGCCCACGTCGGCCGGTCTGGGGCCGCGACGAGGAATGTCGAGGGGTGGATGTCGATGGCAGCCTCGTTGGCCACCCAGCCCAGAGTCGCCACCGATTCGGCGAGCAGGTACTCCGTCGCCTCTCCTCTGGACGCCGACGGCCACGGCCAGCACGCCACCCAATCCGGCGCGTGGCCGGGGACCTGCTTCTGCCAGAACCCGGCGCTTCCGATTCCGTCCGGGTACCGCTGCAGCGTCAGGGCCCGGCCTCGGAGGTACGGCAGGAGGTACGGCGCGATCGTGGCGTAGTAGCGGATCAGGTCGCGCTTGACGATGCCGTTGGCCGGCCAGAGCACCTTGTCGAGGTTCGACAGCTTCAGCAGACGGCCGTCGACCGACCACAGCCCGCCTTTCCCCGGCAGGCGGTCGAGAGCCGCGATCTCATCCGGTGTGGCCCGATCTGAGCCCACGGCAGAGGCGCCGGAGGCCACACCGGCGGAAGCGGACACGCTCGGCGCTCTGTTGACGGCCGAGGCGGCCGAGGAAGGCTCGCGGCTGGGCGAGATTGCCGAGGCGACGGCCGAGTTGGTGGCCGACGCCGTCGCGTCGCGCCTGGCATCGCCAGTTGAGCGAGATCGTTCTCGCACCACCTCCTGCGGCACCGCGTCAATCTCCAGGCCCTTGTACGAAGGCGCACGGAGATTGCTCTCGGCGGTCCACTCGGCAAACTCGACTCGAGCGACGAGCCGGGGTTCGACCCAGCGCGCGAGCTTTTCGGCTGGAACCGGCCGGAACGGCGCAGCGCCGCGAGCCAGCGGCGCCATGAGTTCAAGCAGACGGCGCCGCTCTCTGGCGTTGAAACCCGTACCGACCTTCCCCGCCGGTCGCAACGCGCCATCGGCAAAGACGCCGACCACGAGGGCGCCCAGATCGTTCTCAGTTCCTTCGCGGGGCGTCCAGCCGCCTATCACGAACTCCTGCTCGAATCGCCGCTTGATCTTGAGCCACGTCGTCGAGCGCCGACCGGGCTCGTACCGGCCGCTTCGTAGCTTGGCCACCATTCCTTCGAGGCCGCGAGCCGCCACCGCCTCGTAGAACGCCTCGCCATCGCCTTCGATGTGAGTCGCGTAGGTGAAGGGGCCGACGCCGCGCAGGATCGACCGCAGCAGCCGCTTACGCGCCTCCAGAGGCTCGGCCAGAAGCGAGTGGCCGTCGAGGTAGAGGAGGTCGAAGACCACGTACTCCAGAGTCGACGACGCGGCCCCTTCTCCAGAGGATTGAACGGGTCGCCGCCCCAAGGTGCGTCTGCGTGCCTGAAGGAGGCCGAAGTCCGGCTCTCCATCCGCGTTGATGGCGACGACTTCGCCATCGACGATCGCCTCGCGGGCGTCGATCCAGGTCGGCGGGCCGGCGAGTTCGGGGAAGTACTCCGCGGCGTCGAGGCCGCGGCGGGTGAAGAACGCCACTCGCCCGTCGCGGACGTGGGCCTGGACGCGGTAGCCGTCCCACTTGACCTCGAACAGCCAACTCGGATCGCTGAAAGGCCCGTCGGCGAGAGTGGCGCTCATCGGCTCGATGAAACCCGGCATGGCGACGGCCGGCCCGGGCGCGGGCTCCTTTGGGGCGCCAGTGGCTCCGGAGGCGTTCGTGGTCGTCGGGTTCGGCGTTCGTTCAGCCCCGTGGCTCGCAGCTCCCTGATCGGCGGCCACCTCGTCGTTCGTCCGCCCGGTTTTGGCCGACTGCGGGTGCGCCTCGGCATCCCAACCCGCCACCGACGACTTGTCGCGCTTCTTGATGAGGAGCCAGGACTCGCGATCCGGTCGTTCGGCGCCACCGCCGGCCCAACCCCTCGTCCGCACGATCGTGAACCTGCCGTTGAGCTTCTCGCCGCGCAGAACGAGCTTCAGCTCGCCGTCCCGCAAGGCTCGCCCGGGATCGTCGGTCGCCTCCGGCTCGAAGGTCCCCCAATCCCAGACGATGACGTCGCCGCCGCCGTACTCCCCGGCCGGTATCGTGCCCTCGAAGTCGAAGTATCCGAGCGGATGATCCTCGACACGGAAGGCCGCGCGCTTGAGGTCGGGGTCCAGGCTCGGCCCCTTGGGTACGGCCCAGCTGACGAGCACGCCGTCGATCTCGAGCCGAAGGTCGTAGTGGAGGCGACTCGCGCGATGCCGCTGCACGACGAACCTGCGACTGCCCACGGGAAATTGCGAGGCCGGCTCCCGGGCAGCGCCGTCCTCCCGGACGCCGATCGGCGCCGGCTCGACCGAGTCGGGCGCGCCGCTCGGCTCCGTCGTTCGGCTGAAGTCGCGCTTGCGTCGATATTGATCGAGGCTCACGTCATCGAGAGTAGCCCGTCCGAGGCGGCCGGGCACCACCGGCCGCGCCCTCCAGCACCCTGTTGCGTCGCGCGGGGCTCATGCAGCGCGTCAATCGCCCAGGCAGGTTCCCACATGTCGCGCCGCCAGGACCCACGGGTGGTCGGGCGGGACCGGCTTGCGCTTGCCGGCCACCTGCTCGAGCGGAACCGGCTCGGTGCCATCGCCGCGCGCCGCCACCATGACGCCGAAAACACCTTCACTTATCAGATCCGCGCCGGCGCTTCCGAGGCGGGTCGCCAACAAACGGTCCGCAGCCGAAGGCGTACCGCCGCGCTGCACGTAACCGAGGATGGTGACCCTCGATTCGAGCCCCGTGAGCGCCTCGAGCTGGGTGGCCAGCCGAAGGGTATTGCCTTCGTGAGCCGCTTCGACGGCTGCCAGGACGCCGACGGAAGCCTGTATCTCTTCGGGAGTCGAAGCCGCCCTCTTACGGGCCTCCGCAGCTGCGAATGCCTGTGCATCTTCGGGGTTTCTGGCGCCCTCGGCCACTGCGACGATGCTGAAATTGGATCCGGCCCGCACGCGGCGGCTGATAGCCTCGGCGATCGATTCGACGGTGTAGGGAATCTCCGGGATGAGGATCACGTCGGCGCCGCCGGCAATCCCCGCGCCGAGTGTCAGCCAGCCGGCCCGGTGGCCCATGATCTCGCAGACGATGATCCGGTGGTGGCTGTGTGCAGTGCTGTGCAGCCGGTCGAGCGCGTCGGTGGCGACGTCGAGCGCGGTGGCGAAGCCGAACGTCGCGTCGGTCAGCACGACATCGTTGTCGATGGTCTTCGGCAGGGTGATTACGTTGAGGCCGGCCCGCACGAGCCGTAGGGCGTTCTTCGCGGTGCCGCCGCCGCCGAGACAGACGAGGGCATCGAGGCGATGCTTCTCGTAGGTCCTGACCACGGCGCCGGTCATATCCATGACCTCGCCGTCGACCAGCATCCGGTGCGGCTTGTCGCGGCTCGTGCCCAGGATCGTGCCACCGACGGTGAGGATCCCCGAGAGCCGCCTGTTCAATCGCATCGAGCGGTCCTCGGCCAGACCGCGGAACCCGTCGCGGAACCCGATGACATCCATGCCGTAATGCCCGATCGCAGCCTTGCCGATCCCTCGAATGGCGGCGTTCAGCCCGGGGCTGTCTCCGCCCGCGGTCAGGATGCCGATGCGCCTGGCACTTGCCATATCTCCGCTCCACTCTGCTGGGTGCCCCACCGCGGAGGCATGAGCCGGCAATGGCTTCGCTCCCGGTATCGAGGATACGTCCGGTTCGCCGATCGGGCCACGGGTTTGTTTGTCCCTCGACTCTTCTACTCCGTCGCGGCCGTCAGTTCGCCTTTGAGCAGGTCCATCAGCAGGCCGTCGTGCCAGCCGCCGTTGGCGTCTCGCTCGTAGCCGCGCATGATGCCGACCCGCCGGAATCCGACCCGCTCGTACGCCCTGATGGCTCTCTCGTTGGCGACCGCCGGATCGATCGTGAGCCGATGGTGACCCCGAGTGTTGAACAGGTACCGCGCCAGGGCTCGGATGGCGTCGCCGCCAAGGCCCTGACCCTGATGGGTCGAGTCGAGGAATATGTCGATCCCGGCATGGCGAAAGTCGGGCTCGTTCTCCTCCGCGTACTCGATCGCTCCGACGACGCGCCCATCCACTTCGATCGCGTAGACGATCTCCTCCGCGTCGAACAGACCGTCCAAGGCCACGTCCGGACCGCGTGGAGCCCACCATCGAGCCACTTCCGGTTCTTCGAGAATGGCCCGCACGCGCGGACGATCTTCCGCCTCGAGGCGTCGCAGGACGACGCGCTTGCCGACTATTGAGCCCGGGGGCGGTTGTTCTCCGGCGGTCACGGTCGTTTCTCCCTGGCCCTTCACACCGGCGGCTGAGGATCGCGGGGCCGCAGGTGAAAAGCGATGCCGTAGACGTCGCCCGTGCCCGCGTCGATGCGCGGCGCCGCGGTCATCCGCCACGTCTCGCCGGCAAGGCGAACCCAGCGGGCCAGCGGCCGGCCCTGGAGCAGCACCACGTCCATCAACGCGAAACCGGTGCGAGAAAGTCCGAGCATGCCTTCGCGGGCCGGAAGGCCGACCGAGCCATCGCCGAAGACCCGTTTGAATGCCGGGTTTCCATATACGACGATCAACCCCTGGCCGTGGCAGAAACCGGCAGGATTGATTTCCGGACCGCCCAAGCCCGGGTCGGCCTCGGGTTCAGGGTCGACTTGCGGATCTGTCCCCGGTTCGAATTGCTTCACGACTCCCCGTCCAGCGGCGCTCGCACCCTGCGCGCCTGCCGGTCGCGCGGTTCTACGATTGTACGCGCGGATTCCTCTTGCGGACCGACCGTCAAATGGACCAGCGAGACGACTCCGGAAGGTTGGCCGCAGGCCTCTTGGACGCAGTTGAGCGGCGGCCTGGCGAGGGATCCCCGCGGGGCCGCCGCGGACGCAGACAGGCAAATCCGGAGCCGGCCGGAGCTAGAGCTTGCGGCCCACCTTGACCGTCCTGAACACGAACAAGGACACGAGGAAGGAGATCAAGAGCAGAGCCAGAGGCAGCAGCGGCGAGCCGCCGTCTTCCGACGGAAGGGTCGCCACGGTACTGGTGGGCGGGCTTGTGACGCCGAGAACCGACGATATCGGACTCGGCGACGGATCGGTCACCTCGATCTGCCCGCACATGGCCTGGACCGTGTGATTGCCATCCACAGAATTGTCCGTGTTGTGGCTGGTTCCGCCGGCCTTGAGGCTGTCCCAGCCGGTGGTGGCGAACGGCTTGGTTTCTCCGAGGTCGTAGATGATCACACAGACCATATATGTGCCGGGTTTCGCATACGTGTGCGAAACCGATCCCCAGGTGCCGCTGGAGCCCTGGGCGGGCGATGTCGGCTGCATCACGACGTTGGTGGCGGCCGTTCCATCACCGATGTGATAGGTGCCCACGGCGTTGCCGCTGCTGACCTCGCCCCAGTCGAGAGCGAAGCCCACGTAGCTGAGCTCGTGCGGGGCGGCATCCGCCGCCCACGACCAGGTGCCCGAAGCCTTCACCGTGAGCCCGCCGGCCACGGTGACGTGGATCGAGTCGGGGCTGCCGGAGTGGGCGGTGGCGGTGCCGATCGCCATCATCGCCAACGAGATGGCGATGAGTGGTATGCCCAGTCGCTGGAGTACGCGCCGTCCCGGACGCGGTCCCATTTGTCTCTCCTTCCTCAGCGGCGGTCCTCCGACCTCTTCTCTATTCGCTGATCGACTTCGACGCTACCCGCCCGAACGCCCGCCGCATATGGCTTTCGGGTAGCGTGCCGGCCCATGCGTTCGAAGGTGCGACCGACGGAACGCTCCTACTCGATGTCGCCGAGCGGGCCTCCCCGAAAGGACAGGCGGACCGTGACGGCGCCAAACCGGGTAAGGTTTGGGGAAACCGCCGGAACCGGGGAGCGAGTGAACATGTCCGCCGTCCGAGACCTGTACCGACCCAGCCTGGCAACCCTGACCGACTTGTACGAGCTGACGATGGGGTCCGGCTATCTGACGACGGGGCTGGCCGACCGGCAGGCAGTCTTCACGTTGAGCTTCCGCAGCCTCCCATTCGGCGGCGGGTATGCACTGGCCGCCGGGCTCGACGATGCTCTGGAGATCCTCGAACATCTGCGGTTCGAGCCCGAGGACCTCGAACATCTGCGCGGACTGACCGGGGTCACCGGCAAGGCGCTCTTCCCTCCCGAGTTCCTGGCCCTCCTCGAGTCATTCCGCTTCGTCTGCGACGTGGACGCGATTCCCGAGGGAACGGTCGTCTTCGGGAATGAACCCCTGGTCCGGGTAAGCGGGCCGCTTCTACAGGCTCAGCTGGTCGAGAGCCTGCTACTCACGGTCATCGGCTTCCAGACGCTCGTCGCCACCAAGGCCGCTCGGGTCGTCGAGGCTGCCGGAGGGGGCGCCATCCTCGAGTTCGGCCTGCGGCGCGCCCAGGGGCCCGACGGCGCTCTTTCTGCCGCTCGCGCCGCCTACATCGGTGGCGTGTCGGCCACCTCGAATGTCCTGGCGGGACGTCTTCACGGCATACCGGTTCGAGGCACACACGCTCACTCATGGGTCCAGGTCTTCGGCGACGAGCAAGCCGCTTTCGACGCCTACGCCGAAGCGCAGCCCGACAACGTCACGTTGCTTGTCGATACGTACGACTCACTCACCGGAGTCGCCCACGCCATCGAGACGGGCAAGAAGCTCCGCGCCCACGGCCGGACCCTCGACGCCATCCGGCTGGACTCCGGCGACCTGGCGTATCTCTCGATCGAAGCCCGCCGCATTCTGGACGAAGCCGGCTTCACCGAAACCAAGATCGTTGCCTCGAACGACCTGGATGAACACACCATCGCGTCTCTTCGAGAACAAGGCGCCCGGATCGATATCTGGGGCGTCGGGACCAGGCTCGACACGGCCTTCGACCAGCCGGCTCTGGGCTGCGTCTACAAGCTGACGGCGGTCCGGGACGCGGACGGTTCGTGGCGTTTCCCGGTGAAGCTCTCGGAGCAGTCCGCCAAGATATCGACCCCCGGCATCCTCGGCGTCCGCCGTTTCGTCGACGCGACGGGCCGCTTCAGAGCCGACATGATCTACGACGAGGGGATGTCGCCGGACGGGCTCGGCGGAGTGATCGTTGACCCGGCGGATGTTCTACATATCCGGTCGATCGATCCGGTCTGGTCGGCCCATGAGCTTGTCGTCCCCGCCCTCCGCGCCGGACGGCGAGTCGGCCCCAGTCCCACTCTCGACGAGATCCGCGATCGAGCCCAGGGCCAGATCGCGGCCGTGCATCCGGCAATTCGCCGCCTGCTCAACCCACATGTCTATCCGGTCGGCCTGGAACGCCGCCTCCACGAGCGGCGCGTCCAGCTGGTCCTGGAGCGAAGGTTGACGCAACCTCTGCGCTAGGCCGACGACGCGATAGCCGCTGGCCGCTACTCCCCTGCCGAGAGCTCGGGCGGATCGCCGGCCGGTAGCGAGGCGGCCGCCTCCTCAATGGGCGAAGAAGGCTCCGGCTCTGTCTCCGGCTCAGGTTCCGCGTCGGTTGCGGCTGGCACTTCGGCCGGGTCTTCGACAGGTGCCTCTTCGACAGGTGCCTCTTCGGTCGCAGCTTCCGCCGGCACCTCCGGCGCTGTTTCGGTCGAAGGCGCAGATTGGGTTTCCGCGGGATCTTCGAGCGCAGGCCCGCCCTCCGACTCCATGTCCGTCTCCGCGGTCGATGGAACCTCGTCCGACGAGGGGGTCACGTCTGGTACGGTCCAGCGCGGATCCAGCGCCAGGTGAAGGACCGCGGGTCTTCCGGCTTCGATCGCCTGCCGCAGCGCCGGCTCGAACTCATCGTCCGAATTGACCGAGAGCCCCAATGCGCCGCACGCCTGGGCGATTGCTGCAAAGTCCATCGCGCCGAGCCCGGTGGCCAGCCCGCCCGGGCCGCCCCGGAGCACCTGATGCCGCCAGATCGTCCCGTATCGGCCGTTGTCGAAGACGATCGCGATCACGTGCGCTCTCTCGCGCACCGCGGTTTCAAGTTCCGCCATCGTCATCGCGAAACCGCCGTCGCCGGCCAGAGCCACGCCCAGGCGGCCCGGCCTGGCCAGGGTCGCCCCGATTGCGGCCGGTAGTCCGAACCCCATGGCGCCGGAAGTGGAACCGATGAACGTGCCGGGCCGATGGAACCGGTACCCGCGCGCCGCCCACGTGCCGAAATCGCCGGCGTCGGTGGTGATGATCGCCTCTGGCGGAAGGACGCGGCCCAGAGTCGCCACAACCCGGCCGGGGTGCACCCCGGGGCCGTCCCACGGCTCCTCGCCGACCTTCGACCCCGCCTCAAAAGCCTCCCTGTCGGCGGAGTTCTCGAGCCGTCGGGCATCGAAGCCGACGGAGTCCAGGGCGGCATTCGCGAGGACCCGGTGCGCCGCGCTCAGGAATGCGGCGACATCGGCGGCCACGACGATCTCTGGACGGGTTCCCGCCCCGGCCCGCGGCTCCACGTCCACTTGCGCCCAGCGCGTCCCCGATCTCGGAATCGTATAGCCGTAGGTGGTCATCTCGCCCATCCGGCAGCCGAGGACGAGCAGAGCGTCCGCTTCCTCCATCCGGGCTCGGACGCTGGCCGGAGACCCGAGGCCCGTCATGCCGAGGTACAGCGCATGGTCGTTCGGAAAGACGTCCCCGCGGCGCCAGGACGCTACGATCGGGACCTGAACGGTCTGTGCGAAACGAACGAGGGCGTCTGTGCTGCGGGCCCTCAACACGCCGGCGCCGGCGACGATCAGGGGCCTGCGCGCGTCCAGCAGCAGGTGCATCGTCTTGCGAACGAGGTCCGCGTCCGGCTGATCCTGGTGCTCGACGCGATTGCCCGACACGGGATGCCCGCTCGGCACGGCCAGGTCCAGCAAGTCCTCAGGTATCGACAGGAGCACCGGCCCGGGCCGGCCTCTAGTCGCCATCGCCACGGCCTTCTCGCCCAAAGCGGCGACCTCGCCGGGCTCCCGGGCCTCGGCAGCCCATTTCACGATCGGCTCGAAGACCTTGACCAGATCCATCTCCTGGAAGGCCTCGCGCCCCAGGAGTTCGCGCCTCACCTGCCCGACGATTGCGATCACCGGGGCGGAGTCGGAGCGGGCCGCGTGCAAGCCGATGCTCAGATTCGCAGCGCCCGGCGCCCGTCCGGCGAGGACCAGAACGGGCCGTCCCGTGAGCTGAGCCACCGCTTCGGCCATGAACGACGCGGCGCCTTCGTGGCGCGTGGTGACGATTCGGACCCTGTTCGCGGCCAGGCCGTCAAGCAGTCCGAGAAGACTCTCGCCCGGAACGGTGAAGGCGATCTTCACGCCGGCGCGAGCCAAAACCTCGGCCAGGGCTTCGCCGACCGTAACGGTGGCGCTCTGGCCTTCACTAATCGACATTGCCGCTCTCCTTCAGATCGCCGCGTGCATCTCGCTTGTCGGCCGGTCCATTCCTGCATCGGACTGGGCTCGTCGGACCAGCGATCTGCGTCAGCTCCGGGCTTCAGCCCGGGCGGGTCTCATCGGTAGTTCGTGAATTGGAGGGCTACCGGTTCATCGAGCTCCCTCATACGGCCGATAACCAACTGCAGGTCGTCCTTGTTCTTGCCTGAGACTCGCAGGGCATCGCCCTGGATCTGCGATTTCACCTTGGGGAACTCGTCACGAACCAGCTTGCTGAGCTTCTTGGCCAGCACGTCGTCGAGGCCCCGGCGCAGGGTGATCTTCTGACGAACCTTGTCGCCTCCGGCAGGCTCGATCTTGCCCCAGTCGAAGATCTTGAGTGAGAGACCGCGCCGAACGGCCTTGCTCTCTATCAGATCCTTTATCGCCGCCGCCCGAAACTCGTCATCCGTAAGAAGAACGAGTTCCGTCTTGGCCTGGGTGAGCTCGAAGGTCACGCCCTTGAAGTCGTACCGTTGCTGAACCTCGCGCCGCACCTGGTCGAGGGCGTTGCGCATCTCCTGATCGTCGAAATCGCTGACGACATCGAACGATGACTCACCGGCCATCGGGCCTCCTGGCTACTCCCCCGGAATGGCAGCGCCCGGGGCAACCAGATTGTGGCGCAGAACGGCCGACTTCGGGACTCCGCGGTGCGCAGGACGAGGCTCAGGGTCGCCAGGCGCCGCCTGGGACCGGGACATGGCGCGTCAGCTCTGCAGTTCCTCCAGGAGCAGCTCGGCGATGCGGTAGCTCTTTCCGCCGCCCATGACCAGAACCGCGTCGCCTGATC
Source organism: Chloroflexota bacterium (assembly GCA_003152995.1). Lineage (GTDB taxonomy): Bacteria > Chloroflexota > Limnocylindria > Limnocylindrales > CSP1-4 > Fen-1039. Next base: position 12,390 of record PMBR01000060.1, read on the forward strand.
GAACCTCACCGGCCAGCCAGGCAGCCGTCGCCTCGACCGAACCCGGCGCGGCGGCCGGAATATGAGGGTTCCGGCGGCCGACCGCCTGCGCCAGCGCTGCGGCCGAGGTGATGGTCTTGTCGGGATCACGACTCGCCCAGATGTCGGCGATCGCGACTGCGTCAGCCTGAGCCAGGACTTCCGCGAACTGCTCGAGCATCGCCGCAGTCCTGTGGTAGGTGAGCGGCTCGTACACGGCCCAGATGCGCTTCCCCGGCTCCCTCTGGCGGATCGCTGCGAGCGTCTCGCGGATTGCCGTCGGATGGTGGCCGTAGTCGTCATAGACAACGACGCCCCTCCCCTCCCCTTTTCGTTCCAGGCGACGGCCGACCCCTCCGAAGCTCGCCAGGCCGGCGACGAGCTGGTCGTTCGAGACGCCCAGGGCGACGGCGGCGCCGGCCACGCACAGCGCGTTTGCGGCGTTGTGCCGACCTGCCAGCCGTATGCGCGTCGTCAGTGCGCGGTCATCCGTGCCGGTGCCCGCGAACTCGAGCAGCGTGCCTTCCGGACCGGCCTCCGCGATCCGGCCGAACAGCACCTGAGCCGGTCCCGCGGCCGTGGCGAATCGAGCGCTGATCGCCTCGCGGCGAGCCCCATCGAGCAACGGCAGGTTGTCGGGGACGAGCGAGACGGCGCAGACCAAGCCCGGCCAGTCGCGCAACCGTTCGACCACGGCCGCGGCGCCCGGGTCGGCGACGTTGGCGATCAGGATTGGTCGGTGAGCGGCGGTGGGCGCCCCGCGCAGCCAGGCCGTGAAGGTCGCGACCACCGCCTCCTCGTCCGCAAAGACGTCGGGGTGATCCCACTCGGCCGAGGTCAGGACGGCCAGGTCGGGCCGATACGCGTCGAAGTTGCCGGCGTACTCGTCCGCCTCGACCACGAATGGCTCGCCCTTCCCGCATCGCGCCGTCGACGGCAGTCCGCCTGTGATCGAGCCCGGAAGCAGTGCTCCGACGAAGGCCGACGGATCCACTCCGGCCTGAACCAGGACGTGGACCAGCCAACCGGCCGTCGTGCTCTTTCCGTGAGTCCCGGCCACGCCAACGAGCCGCCGCCCAAAGGCCGCATCGGCGATCACCTGCTGCCAGGGCTCGATGGGAATGCCGGCAGTGCGAGCCGCCGCGAGCTCCGCGTTGTCGGGGTCGATCGCCGTCAGTGCTTTGGTCACGGCCAGCCGGTCCGGCGGGGGCGCGTCGGTAACGTGGCTCGGGTCGTGGCCGCCCGCGAGAGAGATGCCCAGGGCATCGATGGCTGGCGTATATGGCGAGGGGCCGCCGGCGTCGCAGCCGCTGACGTAGGCATGCTCATGGTGCGCCAGGATCACCGCCGCGCTCGCTCCCGCCCCGGCCGCTCCCACGACGTGGATCCGCTCGCCCGCCCGGATCGGCCGCGCATCACGCGCCGGCGCCAGCCCGGACCCTACCGATGCCGCACCCCTCACCGTTGTCACTTCGCTGCTTCCTCGGCGGCCGGCCCGGAGCGAGTGCTCGCCCGTGCCAGCAACAGCTGCAAGGCCGCCCTGGCGCTCGAGTCCTTGTTGGCCAGGCGGTCCCCCGCCCAGAGGAAGCGCCTCACCTCGACACCGTCGGCATCGGCGACGGCGATGTAGGTCAGACCGACCGGTTTCGACGCGCTCCCCCCGCCGGGCCCTGCCACGCCGGTGACGGCCACTGACAGATCGGCTGAGAGCCGTGCGCGGGCGCCGAGAGCCATGGCCTTCGCCACCTGGGCGCTCACCGCACCATGGTTGTCCAAGAGCTCCGCTGGGACCCCCAGGAGCGCGACCTTGGCGTCGTTCGAGTAGACGACCAACCCGCCGCGGAAGTAGCCGCTCGAGCCGCTCACGTCGGTGATCGCGCTGCAGACGAGGCCTCCGGTGCACGACTCGGAAGTCGCAACCGTGACCCCGAGCCGCAGGCACAACTCCTGCAATCGCTCGGCGAGGACTACGAGCGGTTCTTCCGCCACGGTCGGATCACCTGTCGTTGGACAGCGTCGGCGGCCCGATCGCGGTGATGCGCCAGCTCGCCGTCTTGTTGCTCTTGCTCGTGCCCAGGCGCCCGAAGGAGACTCCGTTCACGGTCACGTACGTGGAGTTCGGCAGCCCTGTAGAGATCCACACCGACTGATCGGCGACGATCCTGACAGTGGTGCCGTTCCGGAGGATATGCGGGTACCCCGCCAGCACTTTCCCGTCCTTCCAGATCTTCACGCTCGGACTGCCACCCTTTGCCTGGATGTCGACGACCAGCGAGCCGGACGTCACGATGACGGTGAGATTCACCGGCGCGGCGTTGACTCCGGCGGTGTTCACTCCCGTGACGGACAGGCTCCAGCGGCCGGACCAGAGGTGCATCTGCGCGCTGAACTTGCCGTCGATGGTTGGGATCACGGTGATCGGCAGCGGGGCGTTGGATGCGTTCGGTGTGGGCGTGGCTTGCGGAGCCGCCGTAGTCAAAGGCGGCACGGTCACGGAAGGCAGGGGCACGAGGGTCGGGACGGCCGTGGGAATGGCAGTCTGCCCAGCCGGTATCGTCTTTGTCGGCTTGGGAGTTGGCAGCACTGCAGGGGCCGGGCCCAGGTATGTCTGCGTGATCGTCACCGACGCGATTGCCACCGTCGTGCCGGTGAGGATGAAGTTACCGTCTTGGAAGGCCTGGCCATCCGTCGGCGAGTCGACCGACAGGTATTCGGGAACCGGCGAGGCGGTTGGCGTCTCGACGTTGATCACGCGCGTGACCGTGGCTGAATTGTGGCCGGTGCTCACGTCGGTCGAGTAGATGTCGAATTGGTTGACGCCGTTATGGAGCGTCGCGGCGAAGCTCCACTTGCCCGACGCGTCTGCGACGGCGTGGATCGGCGGGCGTTGATCCCATGAAACACTGATGCTGGCTTTGCTTGTCGCAATGCCTTGAAAGGTGACGGTCGTCGTGCCGCTGGGGAAGCTGGTCACAGCCTGCGCCGGTGATGTCACCGTGAGGGTCGGGTCCTGTAGGACACGTCCGGCCTGTTGAGCGAAGAAGAGCCCGACACCCGCGACTACGAGCACCAGCAACAGGATCACGACATGCGCCGGCTGGAACAGGAAAGCCCGCCGGGGCATGTCGATCGGCTGCGGACCACCGATCGGAGGCGCCGGCGACTCCTTCTCGCGGAACCTCAGGAGCAGAGCCGGAATGCGAACCGCGAAGGGCGGCCGACTCCACGCCGGCGACTCGAGAATGGACGGCTCAGCCGCGGCCACCTTCGCGCCGCCGGATCCGGCGGCCGGGGCTGCCTGGGCGGCGATCGCCTTCTTTGCGGCCGCCAGGGCCTGCTTGCCATTTGCCGGGGTTTGTTTGGGGCCAGTCGAAGTGGTTGCGGCCCGACTTGAGACGGTCGAGTCGATCGCGGCCCGATTCGAGTCGGCCGGCGAGGTCGGGACCTGAGTGGGGCGTGCCGAGGCTTCGCCCGCGGTCGTTGCGGCAGGCCACTTCAGGGCGGGGACCCTGAACGTCGGCATCTTGAACGGGGGTGCGGACGCCTTCTCCGCCTGCGCCGCGTTCGCCTTCACGGAGGCCGCCCTGGCCGCCGACGCAATATTGCCGCGTCTCCACTCGCCCTCGGCTTCGTCTGCATCGAGTCCCAGGTAGCTGGCGTAGTTGCGCAGGAAGCCCCGTGCGTACACGTCGCCCGGAAGCTCTGAGAAGAGCCCCGACTCCATAGCGGAGAGGTACTTGACGCGGATCTTGGTATCTCGTTCGACCCGGAAGAGGTCCACGCCCCTGGCTTCGCGTGCGGCTCGCAGGCGTTCCGAGATCGGTGGATCTCCGGCGGCGGCACCGCCGGAGCCATTTCCCTCCCCCGCCTGGCGCCGCAGTCGGTGCGGTTGTCGGTTCGTGGTCATATCTCATCCTCGCCGTGCCCGGTGAACGGCGCCATGGGCGCGGCCCCGTCTCTTCGCAGCACCGGCCGCGCATTTGATCCGTCGAACGGACCTATGTACCCGCGCGCCTCCATCTGATCGATGATTCTGGCGGCGCGGGCGTAGCCGATCTTAAGCCGTCGCTGAAGAAGCGATGCAGAGGCACGATCGTACTCCTGGATGACGCCCACGGCGTCGGGCAGCAGCCGATCGGCTTCCTCGTCTGGTTGTTCGGAAACCCCCTCGGTCTCTTCGCCCGTCTCGACGATGCCCATGTCGTAGTGCGGCTCCGCCTCGGCGCGCCAGTGCTCCGTGATGTTCCCGATCTCCTTGTCGGAGACGAAGACGCCCTGCAGGCGGATCGGGCGCGGCAGGTCGGCCGGCTGGAAGAGCATGTCGCCTCGGCCGATGAGATCCTCCGCGCCGGGCATGTCGAGGATCGTCCGCGAGTCGATCTGCGAGGCCATGGCGAACGCTATGCGGCTCGGGAAGTTGGCCTTGATGAGACCCGTCACCACGTTGACCGAGGGACGCTGAGTGGCCAGAACCAGGTGAATGCCCGTGGCGCGAGCCTTCTGGGCCAGCCGGACGATCGGATCCTCGACGTTCCTGCCCTCGCGCATGATCAGATCCGCCAGCTCGTCGATGATTATCACGAGGTACGGCATCTTGTCCGCCGGATCGGCGCGGGTCGCGTTGAACCCGGCCAGATTGCGGGCGGTCGCGCCCGCGAACCGGCGGTAGCGGTTCTCCATCTCGGAGACCGCCCATTTGAGGGCCGCCTTGGCTCGTTCCGGCTCGGTGATCACCGGCACCATCAGATGAGGCAGGCCGTTGTAGCCGGCGAGTTCGACGCGCTTGAGGTCGACCAGGATCATCCGCACATCGTCCGGCGTGGAGTTGCACAGCAGGCTCGTGATGAGGGCGTTCACCATGACGCTCTTGCCCGAACCCGTGGCGCCGGCGATGAGCAGGTGGGGCATCCGGGCGAGGTCGGCCGCTTGAGCCCGGTCCGCCACGTCTCGACCGAGGGCGAAGGTGAGCTTCGAGGTGGCGCGGAAATCGACTTCCTCGAGGATCCGGCGGAGCTTGACGATGTTCGGATCTTTGTTGGGGATCTCGATCCCGACGACGCTCTTGCCCGGGATCGGCGCCTCGATGCGAATCGTCGGGGCGGCCAGAGCCATGGCCAGGTCGTCCGATAGAGCCTCGATGCGGGAGACCTTGATCTCCGGCGACGGCTCCACCTCGTATTGCGTGACAACGGGGCCGGCGTTCCAGACCGCGACCCGCGCAGGGATGTTGAAGCCGGCCAGCTTGGCCTCGATGATGGCCGCGTTGCGCCGGTGATCCATGTTGCTGTCGCCGGTGCGGGGAGCGACATCCTCGAGCAGGGACAGGGGCGGAAGGTGGTACTCGGGGCGCGGTTTGGTAAGTTCCATGACGTTGGCCGTTCCGACCACTCCATTGGCCTCTGGGGCGCCGTGCTGGCCACGCAGCGGCACACCGTCGCGAATGGAGCCACCCGCGCGCGGCGCCTCCGTGACGGGCACCGTGTCGCGCAAAGGTCCGCCGTCACGCATCGTGGCACCCGGCGCAACCGGCGGCGCAAAGGTCAGCGAGGTGGGCCCGTGACTCGGAATGGCCGGCGGGATGGACGTCGCGCGCTGCTCGGCGGTCTTCCCCCGCGGCTGGATGGCGATCGCCTCGCGGCCCAGCTGCTCGGGCTTCTGGACCTTGTCGGCGCGAGCTACCGTCGCTTGGACCTTCTCCGCGGCAGGGCGGAACAGGGCCGCGGCCGCACGGGAGGCGAGTCGCGCAATGGGACCTACGACGGCCGGCAGCGACATGTCGAGAGCCAGCAGCAGACCCGCGGCCATAATCACGGTCAGCAGGATGGCCGTGCCCGGAGCGGTGATGAGGCCCGGCAGGTTGTCCGCGAGGGCCCTGCCGATGATTCCACCGTGATGCGGCCTGAACAGGTCGATCAAGCCCAGACTGGCACAGAAACTGGTCGTGGTCCCGAACGCGGCGAGTTCCCAATCGCCTCGAACGCCCTTGGCCCGTTCGACCATCCACCACCCCACGGCCAGCATCAGGAAGGGCAGCACGCGCCGTCCGAAGCCGACCCATGGAGCGATCGAGTCGCGCCACCAGTCGGTCAGCTTCCCTTCCCCCGGCAGAAGCAAGGCGATGAGCGTGGCAACGCCGACGAGCATCAGCGCGAGCCCGATGATGGACCTCGCCACGTCGGGAGCAATCCTGGGCCCGACGCGGCCCCGACTGCTACGGCGTCGCGCTGCGGGGCGGCTGTTGCGACTCGCGGCCGAACCGCTGCGAGTTGACATTCAGACCTCCACCACGACCGGGAAGACGAGGGGGCGCCGCCGTGTCTGCTCGTACAGATATCGCGACACCTCGTCCTTGATCTGGCTCTTCAGCAGGCCGACCTCGCTCGTCCGATCGCCCGGGCTCTCTACGGCGGCCAGAATATGCTCGACCGCCCCTTGCATGAGCGGATCGCGCTCGTTGCCGTGGACGAAGCCACGGGTCACGATCTCGGGCTTGGCCACGACCTTCCCGGTCTGCTTGTCCACCGTGACGACGATGATGAACATGCCGTCGCTGGCAAGCGCGCGCCGGTCGCGCAGGACTACCTCGCCGACTTCGCCCACCGAGAGACCGTCTACCAGCACGTATCCGGAGGTGACCGGGGCCGCGCGTCTGGCGCTGCCGTCGGCAAAGAACTCGATGGCCTGGCCGTTCTCGATGATGAAGACGTTCTCCGGGGCCACGCCCGTCTCGACCGCCAGGCGTCCGTGCTGGACGAGCATCCGAAACTCGCCGTGGATGGGAATGAAGTATTTGGGCCGAGTCAGGCCCAGCATCAGCTTGAGCTCTTCCTGACTGGCATGGCCCGAGACGTGGGCGTGTTTGACGGTGTGGTAGTAGACGTTGGCGCCGGCCTTGAATAGGTTGTCGATGGTCCGCGCCACATATTCTTCGTTGCCGGGGATCGGGCTGGCGCTNNGCCATCCGCGCCAGGCCGGCCATCGGCTCCCCCTGAGCGCCGGTCGTGGCGATCACGATCCGATCCGAAGCCAGATTGCCGATCTGATCCTTGCCGACGATCTGCCCCGGTGCATGAGTGAGGTAGCCGAGATCGGTGGCGATGCGGAAATTCTGCTCCATTGAGCGCCCGATGACCGCAACCTTGCGGTCGAAGGTCGCGGCGGCGTCGATGACCTGCTGGATGCGAGCGATGTTGCTGGCGAAGGTGGCCACGATCACACGGCCGTCGAGCGGCTCCATGATCTCGCGGAAGGTCTCGCCCACGGTGCGCTCCGAGAGCGTGTAGCCGGGACTCTCGGCGCGAGTGGAGTCGGAGAGCAGGCAGATAACTCCGTCCTCGCCCAACCTCGAGAGCATCGCGAAGTCGGACCGCCGGCCGTCCACCGGCGTGTGGTCGAACTTGAAGTCACCGGTTGTGACGACGGTGCCCACCGGAGTGTGGAGTGCAATTCCCATCGCGTCCGGGATCGAGTGGCTGATCCGGAACGGTTCGACCCGGAACGGCCCGATCTGCAGGTTGTCGCCGGGATCCAATGGCAGGAGCGGATTGCTGTGGAGCTTGTGCTCCTTGATCTTGATGCCCAGCAGGCCTCGCGCCAGGGTGGACGCGTACACAGGCACGCCCGGGAAATATGGCAACACATACGGCAGCCCGCCGACGTGGTCTTCGTGGGCGTGAGTGATCAGGAAGGCCCGGACCTTTTCGCGGTTCTCGCGCAGGTACGTGACGTCGGGAATGACGAGGTCGATCCCGAACATTTCCTCGTCGGGGAACATGAGCCCGCAGTCGACGACGACGATATCGTCGCCGTACTCGAAGACGTACATGTTCTTGCCGATCTCCCCCACGCCGCCGAGGGGGATGACGCGGAGCGGTGTCTCTGTCTCAGGCATCTGGACTCAGGTGACGGGAGCTGACGATCATGTTCATCCTAGAAGAGGCCGAGCTGAGACGCAGGGTCGAATTCGGCATCGGCGGGGGTGGTGGTCTCGAACTCCCCTGAGGGTGGCTGGACCAGGGTCTCGGGAGCCCGAAGGGGCACAGAGTCCGAAGCGGGTCCGTCGTGTGACGATCCGGCCGGGGAGGATGCTTCGGGCGCGGTTTCGGCAACCGGGTCGGTCGCGGGCACACTGGCTGGCTCGGGCGCGGGCGCCGCGGTGGTTGGCTCGGGCGCGGGCGCCGCGCTGGCTCGAACGGCGCGCGCTTCCGTGAGCGCCGCAGGGACCCCGAGCATGTCGGTGAACAGGGTCTGCTTGAGCGAACCCTGGTGCAGCGCGGCCGCCGGGTGATACATGCAGAACGTCAGCGCCCGCGCCGCGCCGGATGCGATGTCGGCGGCGTGGAACGTTCCATGCACCTGCCCGATCCGCGCGCCGGGGCTGAAACGAGCCATCGAGAAGCGGCCAAGAGTCACGACCAACGCCGGATCGAGCGCCTCAAGCTGGCGAGTCAGATATGGCGCGCAGGCGGCGATCTCGTCCGGTTCGGGATCGCGGTTGCCCGGCGGCCGGCATTTCACGACGTTGGTGATGAATACCTCGTCGCGAGACCACAGGACCGAGGCGAGCAAGTCGTCGAGAAGAGATCCCGCCTGACCCACGAATGGCCGGCCCTGGCGATCCTCGTTGACACCAGGGCCTTCGCCCACGAAGACGACCTCGGTGGCGGCCGTGCCTTCCCCGGGAACAGCACGCGTTCGTCCCTGGTGGAGGCGGCAGCGCGTGCAGGCCGCAACCTCCACGCCGATTTCATCGAGCGCCGCCTGGCGCTCGATGTCGGTCACGAGGCTTGCCCGGCCCCGTTCGGGACCGCCCGGCGGGAGCGAGCCTTAACCCAACCACGATCCAGCAAAGACTCCGCAATCTCCACGGCGTTCGTGGCGGCGCCCTTGCGCAGGTTGTCGCTGACGACCCACAGAGCCAGGCCGTGCTCGACCGAAGGATCGGTTCGTACCCGCCCGACGTAGACCTCGTCCGAGCCGGCGGCCTGGGTGGCGATGGGATAGCCGTGGTTCTCGGGGTCGTCGACAACCACCACGCCCGGGACCGCCGCGAAAGCGCGACGTGCCTCAGCCGGAGTGATGGGGCGGGACGTCTCCACGTGGACGGCCTCCGAATGGCTCACGAAGACGGGTACGCGCACGGCGGTGCACGAGACGCGCAGGTCCGGCAAATGCAGGATCTTGCGACTCTCGGTGACGATCTTCCACTCTTCGCGGGTGTAGCCGTTCTCCAGGAAGACGTCGATTTCCGGAAGGGCGTTGAACGCGATCGGGTGTGGATATACCGAGGCGACTTTCGCCTCCCCCGCGACGTGAGAGCGGATCTGATTCTCGAGCTCGGCTAGCGCCTCCGCGCCGGTGCCCGAAACCGACTGATACGTATCGACGACGACACGCTCGAGACCCACCGTGTCGCGCAAAGCCATCAGGACGGGCACGAGCTGCATCGTCGAGCAATTGGGGTTCGCAATGATCCCCTCGTGCCACTCCGCGTCTCCCGGGTTTACCTGGCTGACGATCAGTGGCACTGCCGGATCCATCCGCCATGCGTTCGAGTTGTCGATGACGGTAGCGCCGCGTGCGGCGGCCTCGGGGGCCAGTTGCCTCGAAACTTCCGTCCCGGCCGAGAAGAGGGCGATGTCCACGCCATCGAATGCCTCGGGCGTCGCCTCATCCACCGTCAGAGTCCGCCCGTCCGCGCTCACGGTCTTTCCTGCAGATCGGCCGGACGCGAGCAATCGAAGCTCACCTACGGGGAAATGCCGCTCCGACAGGACCTGGATCATCGTCCGCCCGACGACGCCGGTAGCGCCGACGATCGCGACGGTCAGCGATTGGGCTTCTCGGGACATAGCTCCACTACTCTTCTGGGCTTGCGGGCACTGCTTTGAGTATACCAGCGGACCGACGCGGGCCTGCGGTCGCGTGCATACTCAGACGCCAACGCGTATGACTATGCACCCGCCGGATACAGAGCGGCCGACGAGACCGTCTTGCGACGAACCCGCCGGCCGCGCCGTATTGGGTACGAGCGCTAGCCCTCAGTGCGGGCGAGATGGCGCTGCATCGCCGCCTTGCGTGAGAGGTTGACGCGGCCCTGACGGTCGATCTCGGTCACGACGACCATGACCTCGTCACCGACGGAAACCACATCCTCGACGGTAGGCACGTGATAGTCGGCCAGCTCGCCAATGCGAACCAGGCCTTCCTTGCCGGGCAGGATNNCAGCCGAAGCCCATGATCCGGGTCACTTTGCCCAGATAGAGGCCGCCGACCTCGACGTCACGAGTAAGAGATTCGATCCACTGGACGGCCTTGCGAGAGTTCTCGCCCGAGACGGCCGCGATCTGGACCGTGCCGTC
>PMBR01000123.1 GCA_003152995.1 Chloroflexota bacterium
CCGTTCCCGCGCATCGACTATCACGACGCGATCGAGCGCTTCGGCTCCGACAAGCCCGACATTCGGTTCGGCATGGAGCTCGTCGATCTGGAGCCAGCTCTGCTGGCTGGCGCGGCCCCGGGGGAGGGGAGCACCGGGTTCCGCGTCTTTGACGAGACCATCGCCGCCGGAGGGCGCGTCAAGGCGATCGCGGTTCCGGGGATGGGGGAGTCGAGCCGCTCCCAGATAGACGAGCTGGTGGAGCTGGCGCGCCGCCACGGGGCAAAGGGATTGGCCCATGTCTCGGTAGGCGCCGACGGCACGGCGCACTCGCCGATCGCGAAGTTCCTGGGCGAGGAGCGGATCGCAGCCATTGCTCGGGCGGCCGCGGCCGCGGCCGGCGATCTGATCCTGATCGTCGCCGACGCGAACACCGAACTCGTTGCGGAAGTCCTCGGACGCCTGCGCCAGGAGCTGGGCCTGCGCCTGGGTCTGGCCGATCCCAACGTGCTGGCGTACTGCTGGGTCTTCCACTTCCCGATGTACCAGTGGGACGAAGAGAAGGTCCGCTGGGATGCCACCCACAACCCTTTCAGCGGCGTTGTGCCGGAAGACGAGAAGTTGCTGGTCACAGCGTCGGGTGATCCCTACGCGGCTTCGCGCCAGGACCCGGCCGGTCGAGCGCGGGCGATGCAATATGACATCGCGCTCAATGGCTGGGAACTCGGCGGCGGGTCGGTTCGAATCCACAAGCGCGAGTTGCTCGAGCGCAGCTTCGCGCTCCAGGGCTACTCGCTCGAGAAGATGCACGACCTGTTCGGTGGAATCCTCGACGCCTTCGACTACGGGGCGCCGCCCCACGGCGGAATCGCGATGGGCATCGACCGGTGGGCCGCGCTCTTCTCGCATCAGACGAACATTCGCGAGGTCATGGCCTTCCCCAAGACACAGTCCGGGACCGATTTGATGCTGGAAGCCCCTTCACAGCCCGATCCAGAGCAGTACGCTGAACTGGGCTTGCGGTTCGTGGGTGCTCCGTCACAGCAGACCGGCGGCCAGTAGGGGATACAACCAGAACCAGAACCGGCCACGCGGCTGAACATGGAGAACGGGATGGAATCGGGAACAGACCAGAGATACGTTCGCTGTCGCCGTTGCCACGGGGTTTTCGAGGCGGGGCTTCCCAACTGCTCGAGGTGCGGAGCGGCCTACACCCCTTCCCCCGACGCGCCGGAAGCCGGCTCGGGTTCGTACGCCGAGAAGTACATGGGCTCAGAGTTTGCCCCACCCCCAGACATCGCCCCAGCGGGTCCGCCTCGAAGTCGATCCGGGCTGGGGCTCGTGATGGCGATCGGCGCGGCCCTGGTCGTCACGTCTCTGGGCCTCGGCGCATTGGTCGTGATGGGAGCCCTTGACGGGCCCGCCGCAACCGCTCGCCCGCAGGATGTCGTGGTCGCGCGGCCGGCAACGCCCACCCCGGTCCCGACGCTGCCGCCGATCGTAGCCAAGGCGCTCGATCAGCTGGCCGACCCAATGATCGACATCCATGCCTCGATCCGAACGACCGTGACTGTCAACGCCCGAGTTACCGGCAACTCGCAATCGGTGATTGAGAACATGGAGATCGATGCCGCCTACGGGAACTACTCCGGCACCAGCCAGACCGGCGGAATCTCACAGCAGTGGCGCCTGGTCAACGGCACCTACTACGTGCGGCAGATGCCCAACGGGGCGTGGAAGGCCAGGGTCGGGTTTACGCCCTTCATCATCTTGAGTCCGCTCTTCTCGCTGACCGAGACACGCCAGATCCAGTACGTCGGGTCGGAAGTGAAGATCGGGGTCCAGGCAGACAAGCTGGAAAGCACCGCCTGGTGGGCTCCGGACGCCGGCAAGTTGAGCGGTCTGGACGTAGCCACGCTCCCAATCAACCCACAGCACACCAAACTCCAGCTGTGGGTCGGCTCCGACGGCTCACCCGTATATGCGATTTTCAGAGCGTGGACGGACGCCTCCGACGGCACCGGCACCAACCTGCTCGACATAACGACGACGTACACGTTCTCGAACAAGGGCGCGGTCATTCCGATCCCATCGCCCACGATGAAGTAGCGGGCCGCTCTAGCTGCTGCGCCCTGCTGCGCCGCGGTCCCGTCGGGTGCCGCGGTACCCTCGGGCGAGCCTACCTACCGAGGCTGGTCCGCGGCCTGGGAGCCCAGGACGGAGTTCCAGTCGGGCGGTGGACCGCCGGCCGGCTCGGGCGGGCCCTGATAAGGCGGCAGATCGGCTCGAGCGGTCGCCATGTCGAGGACGATCCCCGGGTCCCCAAGCTCGATCTGGCGAATCGGAACGCCGCCGGCTCGGAGTGACTCGACGGCCTCCTCCGCATGCTGTCCCGACAGGGCCGCCAGCCGCTCGACGAGGGCGATGGGCATCAGGATCGGAAAGCCGGGCCGGCCGCCGTACGCCGGCCGAATGATCGCTTCCGGATTCACGCCGTGGGCCTCCACAAGCGACGTGACGGTCTCGGGGTCGACCCACACGAACCGGAAAGGCCACAGCAGGGCGGCCGACGTTTCCGCGACCGTAGCGACCGCGGTTCGCATGCCGCGAACGAACCAGGCGATGCCCCGCGGCTCGTCCGGCATCGGAGCTGCCAGCGTGGCCGAGAGATCTGCGACCGCCTGCCGCAGCAGTTCGTGGGCCTCGGACGCGACGACCACCGTCGGCAGAGCGCCGCCGGACCACGCCGTCTGAGCGAGACGGCGGAGAGCAGGCTCTCCGTCGGCCGGGGCGAGGGCGGCCTGCGGCTCCGGGACCAGAACTACGGCAGCGACGGTCATGGCACTCTCCTGTCGGCGAGTGTAGCGCCTGCCCGGTGAGCCGCGGAGCGAGGCCTTGCGGCGGCTCTTCTCACGGGACTGTGCGACAATTCCAGGGCCCATGAACGATTCGCCCAGTCACACCACGCCCTTCGAATTCGACCATCCCGGCCAGGTGCGCTCCGTGGACGCCGCGACCGCGATCCGCGCCGACGTCCGCAATGTCGCCATCGTGGCCCACGTCGACCACGGCAAGACCACGCTCGTCGACGCCATGCTCAAGCAGGCCGGAGCGTTCCGGGCCAACCAGGTCGTCGTCGAACGGGTCATGGATTCCAACGACCTGGAGCGCGAGAAGGGGATCACGATNNGCCTGAACATGGTCGACTCGGTGCTGTTGCTGGTGGACGCCGCCGAGGGACCGCTGCCGCAGACGCGCTACGTCCTCCAGAAGGCGATGTCGCACCACCTGCCGGTCGTCGTCGCGATCAACAAGATCGATCGTTCGGACGCGCGCTGCGCCGAGGTCCTCGACGCGGTATACGAGCTGTTCATGGACCTCGGTGCGGACGAGCATCAGATCGACTTCCCGGTCGTCTACACCAACGCCAAGATCGGGACCTCGACGATGGATCTGGCAAACCCCGGGACCAATCTTCGGCCGCTCTTCGAGCTGCTGATCGAGCACACTCCGGCGCCGCGATACGTGCCCGACCATCCGCTCCAGCTGCTGGTGACGAACCTTTCGGCGAACGATTACGTGGGCCGGATGGCGGTGGGCCGCGTCTGGAACGGCACGATCAAGATGGGCGGTCGGATCGTCATAGTCCGCGAGGAGGAAGAGGACACCGACGGCACGATCGTGCCCGGCCGCACGGTCACCCTGTCCGGCGTCGTGACGAGCCTCACCACCGCCCACGGCATCGAGCGCGTCGACATCGACGAAGCCTTCCCGGGCGACATCGTGGCCCTGGCCGGCATCCCCGACGTGACCATCGGCGACACCATCACGGACCCGGCCGATCCGCGGCCGATGCAGCGCCTGGACCTGGACGCTCCGACGCTGAGCATGACCTTCGGGGCGAACACATCGCCGCTGTCCGGGCGCGAGGGCCGCTACGTCACGAGCCGCCACATCAGAGCTCGGCTCGAGAAGGAAGTCCTCGGCAACGTCTCCATCCAGTTCGTGCCGACGGACTCCGCCGACACCTTCGAGGTCCTGGGCCGGGGCGAGCTCCAGCTGGCGATCCTCATCGAGCAGATGCGCCGCGAGGGCTACGAGGTGCAGGTCAGCCGACCGGAAGTCATCCTGCGCACGGTCGGTGGCGAGACCCAGGAGCCGTACGAGCGGATCACGGTCGACATTCCGCCGGAGTTCATCGGCTCGGTGCAGGCCGCGCTGGCGGACAGGCAGGGTCGGCTGGAGCAGATGACGACCGACGCCGACGGACGCGTTCGAATGGAGTACGTCATCCCCGTCCGCGGCCTGATCGGCTTCCGCGGCCAGTTGCTGACCGAGACGCGCGGGACGGCGTTGATGCACCAGATCGGCGAGGGCTACGGTCCCTGGGCCGGCGAGGTGACGCATCGCACCAGCGGCGTGCTCGTGGCCGATCGCCAGGGCACGTCGAACGGCTATGCCCTGTACAGCCTCCAGGAACGATCCGAGCTGTTCATCGGCAGCGGCGTGGACGTCTATGAGGGAATGGTCATCGGCGAGAACGCGCGCCCCGAGGACATGGACGTCAACGCGACCAAAGAGAAGAAGCTGACGAACATGCGGACGCATTCCCACGATGAGGCGATCCGCCTGACCCCGCCGCGCGAACTGACGCTCGAATCGGCCATCGAGTTCATCGGCACCGACGAGCTGGTCGAGGTGACGCCCAAGTCGATCCGGCTGCGCAAGCGAGTCCTGACGCAGCACGACAGGCGCCGCATCGCCGGCCGCGAATACGACCGTGCTATGGCGGCGGACCGCGACGCGCGGTAGTCGCGACACCGGCGCGCGCCTGCTCGAACACTCCGCCGGAGGGTAGCGGGCGAGCCCCGGCGTACAATCTGGGCGATGCCGATCTACCTCGACCACGCCGCCACTACGCCGCTGCGGCGCGAAGCCCTCGAGGCGATGCTGCCTTACCTGACCGATCACTTCGGCAACGCTTCGTCGCCGCACGGTTTTGGACGTGTGGCCCGCGCCGGGCTCGACGAGGCTCGCGAACGGGTTGCGTGCGCGATCGGCGCCCAGCCGCGCGAGATCGTGTTCACCTCGGGCGGCAGCGAATCGAACAACCTGGCGGTCAAAGGAGCGGCCTGGGCGGGCAAGGCGCGCGGCCACCGGATCGTGACGACGGCAGTGGAGCATCACTCCGTCGGCCACACCATGCGCTACCTCGAGAAGTTCGGCTTCGAGATCGTGGAGCTGCCCGTAGATCGCTACGGTCGTGTCGACCCAAAGGACGTCGAGGCCGCGATCACGCCGAAGACGATTCTCGTGAGCGTCATGCTGGCCAACAATGAGGTCGGCACGATCCAGCCGATAGCGCAGATCGCTGCCCGCGTGCGTCGCCACAAAGGCGTGCTGTTCCACACGGACGCGGTCGGGGCCGCCGCTTATCTGGCGATCGACGCGGCGTCGCTGGACGTCGACCTGCTGTCCCTGGCGGCGCACAAGTTCGAGGGCCCCAAAGGCGTCGGTGCCCTCTACGTCCGCCACGGCACGAACATCCTGGCTCAGCAGCAGGGCGGGGCGCAGGAGCGGTATCGCCGCGCCGGCACCGAAGATGTTGCGTCTGCGGCAGGCATGGCGACCGCACTGGAGCTGGCGGTCTGTGAACGTCCCGAAGTCGAACCCCCGTTGCTCGCGCTGCGCGACGCCCTGGCCGGGCGGCTGCTCGGGATCGAAGGCGTGCACGAGACCGGCCACCCGGTCGATCGGCTCACGAACAGCCTGTCGATCCTCGTCGCCGGGCTCGACGGCGCGTCGCTTGCCATGGCGCTCGATCTGGCGGGCCTGGCGTGCTCGACCGGCTCCGCATGCGTCAGCGGCTCGACCGATGTGAGTCACGTCCTGACCGCGATGGGTTATCCGGAGGACGAGGCAAAGGGCGCGCTCCGGCTCTCGCTCGGGCGGACGACGACGGCCCTCGAGATCGAGGAGGCGGGACGCCTCATTGCCCAGGTCATCGATACGCAGCGCGAGGCCGGCGCGAAGCTGGCGGCAACAAGCCGCGTTGCCGCGCCGGGCCATGATGCCGGCCACGCCGCGTCGGGGGCGAGCGCCGGGTGACCCGCGTTCTGGTCGCGATGTCCGGCGGCGTGGACTCGTCCGTGGCGGCGGCGCTGGTGCGTGCAGCCGGTGATGAGGCCATCGGCGTTTGGATGCGGCTCCACGATGTCGCGGACGCGTACTCCGACTTCAAGAAGAGCTGCTGCTCGCTCGACGCCGCGGAGGACGCCCGCCGAGTCGCGGCGCAGCTCCAGATCCCGTTCTACGTGATGAATCTGGAGGCGGAGTTCAACGAGGGCGTGCTTGCGCCGTTCCTGCGGGCGTATCTGGAGGGCCGCACGCCCAGCCCCTGCGTCGACTGCAACAACGTCGTGAAGTTCGGGGCGCTGCTTGGTCGCGCCCGATTCATGTACGACTGCGACGCGGTGGCGACCGGGCACTACGCGCGGGTCGCAGCGCCCAACGCCTCCGCCGTGGGGCCCGCACCTGAGGCGCCCAACGCGCCCGACGCGTCCGCCGCGGGGCCCGCGCCCGACGCGCCCGCCGCACCTGACGCGCCCGCGTCGGCGGCCGGATTCCGGCTTCTTCGTGGCCGAGACGCCAACAAGGACCAGAGCTACTTCCTCTACGGCCTCGGACAGGAGGAGCTGGCTCATACTCGGTTCCCGCTCGGCGAGATGACGAAGCCGCAGGTGCGGGAGATGGCGCGCTCGCTGGGGCTGACGACGGCGGAGAAGCACGAAAGCCAGGAGATCTGCTTCGTGCCAAGTGGCGACTACCGCGACGCGCTGCGCGAACGAGCGGGTTGGGAGGCCGTACCGGGCCCGCTCATCGATGTGGACGGCCAGGAGGTGGGACGGCATCGCGGCGCCGCGGCGTACACCGTCGGCCAGAGGCAGGGGATCGGTGTGGCGCTCGGGGAGGCGCGCTACGTTCGTGCGATCGAGCCGGCAGCGAACGTCGTCCGACTTGGCCGCCGGGCGGATCTCGAAACCAGGCAGTTCGAGGTCGAGGAGATGCATTTCGTGGCCGGCGAGCCACCCGAGGGCGACGCGGCCTTCCGCGCGGACGTGCAAATCCGGCACCGCGGCCTCGTTGCTGGTGCGACCGTGGGACCGGCGGCCGCCGGCCGATGGACGGTCGCGACAGACGATCCCGTCTGGGCGGTGGCTCCGGGCCAGGCGGCGGTCTTCTATCGCGGTGACGAGGTCGTCGGCGGCGGGCGCATAACTCGCGCCGAGGAATCGGCCGGAGCCTGACCGACACGCGGCCGCCTCCTATACTCACCGCGTCGTCGCCGGAGAGCGGCGTGCCAGCCCCACGAGGAGTTGAGTGGCTCTCGGTCCTGCGCATGTTCTGGCAGTGCTGGTCGGGCTATTCCACGCCGCCCTGTTCGTTTTCATCCGTGGCAGGGCCGGCGGCCGGATCCTGCTCGTGGCATGTGCCGCGATCCTGGGGGCGTGGGCGGGTGATGCCGTCGGCGGCCGGCTGGGCGTCGATCCACTGCGCGTCGGCGATTTCCACGTGATCTCCGCTTCGGTGGTGGCCTGGATCGGAATCGGCTTCGTGGCCGTGATCGCGGTCCTCGGACCGGCTTCCACCCCGGAGGAATCGGAGTGATCGAGGCGCTGGGTGATCTCCTGCGCCGCCGGCGCCGCGGCTCCGCAACAGGCGATCCGCGGCTGTTCTCCTTCGCACGCGGCCTGGCACTGGGGGCGCTGGTTGGGGCCGCCATCGCCGGTTCCACAGTCTGGAGTCGACGGCGGCGGCGCGGCTAGGCATCGGCCGCGGTATCTGTGTCGGCCGCAGCATCTGCCCGCGGTTTGATACCGTTAGCGGCGATGCCTGATTTGCCGATTCCCTACCTCACGGCGGCCGAGGTGCGGCGCCGCTACNNGTCCAGTTCAAGGACGTCCTGACCGGGCGCGAGAAGCGCAGCTACGTCCGAGCGACGGATTACCAGCGCTGCCTGCGCGTGGCGGGAAAGCACAACGACTTCGAAGAGGTGGGCCGCACGACGCGGCACCACACCTTCTTNNTCGGCGACTACTTCAAGCGCGATGCGATCCACTGGGCCTGGGAGCTGCTGACGGAGGTCTTCCAGATCCCGGCCGAGCGCCTGGCTGCGACCGTCTATACCGACGACGACGAGGCATATCGGATCTGGCGCGAGGAGATCGGCCTGCCGTCCGAGCGGATCGCCCGTTGGGGGAACGTCGACGCCGGCGACGAGGCCAACTTCTGGCGCATGGCCGAGACGGGACCGTGCGGCCCGTGCTCGGAGATCCATTTCGATCGGGGCGCGGAGTTGAGCGAGGGGCCGCACTGCCTGCCGGACCACTCCGAGCACTGCCCGCGCTGGCTCGAGGTCTGGAACCTGGTCTTCATGGAGTCCGAGCAGCGCGCCGACGGCACGCGCGTACCGCTGCCGATGAAGTCGGTCGACACGGGCATGGGCCTCGAGCGCCTGACCAGCGTCATCCAGCAGGTCTCCACCAACTACGACACGGACCTCTTCACGCCGATCCACGCCGCCATGCGCGAGTTGTTGGGCCACGACCCGGCGGCGTTCGAGGCGGAGCGGTTCAGCTACCAGGTCATCGCCGACCACTCTCGGGCCGCCACTTTCCTCGTCGCAGACGGCGTGACACCGTCCAACGAAGGACGGGGCTACGTGCTGCGGCGCATCATCCGCCGCTCCGTCAGGCACGGTCGGCTGCTCGGTCGCGGCGAACCGTTCATGGACGTGACCGCGGGCGTCGTCATCGACGTCATGAAGGGCGCCTACCCGTATCTCGTCGAGCAGCGCGAGAAGATCCTGAAGGCGATCCGCCGGGAAGAGGCGCAATTCGCCCGAACCCTGGAGACGGGCACGATTCACCTCGAGGCGGCTCTCGCGCACCTGGCGAAGGGTGAGCGAGTCATCGGCCGACTCCCGGACGGCCTGCCCGCCGATGCCCCGGAGCTGGCCGGCGACGTAGCGTTCCGACTTCACGACACCTACGGCTTCCCCGTGGATCTCACCGTCGACATGGCCGCGGAGTACGGCGTCCGCGTCGACCGCGAGGGTTTCGCGGCCGCGATGACCGAGCAGAAGGACCGTAGCCGCAAGGGCACCAAGGCCGATCTGGCGCACCATGCCGAGCTCGGCGACCTGTACCAGGCGATCCTCCGGCGCACGGGAGAGACTCGCTTCCTCGGCTACGAGGGCACGGAGGCGGAAGCCCGCGTCGTGGCGATCGTCCGCGACGGGATGGAATATCAGGAACTGACCGGCCACGGCGAGGCCGAGGTAGTGCTGGACGCCACTCCCTTCTACGGCGAAGGCGGCGGCCAGGTCGGCGACCGGGGCGAGCTGCTCGAGGCCGGCGGCGGCAGTCCGCTCTTCACCGTCGACGACACGCAGAAGCCGATCGCCGGTCTGTTCGTCCATCGCGGCAAGCTGCATGGCCGGCTGCGTGTCGGCGAAACGGTCACCGCCCGAGTGGACGCCGAGCGACGGGCCCGGACGATGCGCAACCACACCGCCACGCATCTGCTTCATCGCGCCCTGCGCAACGTCGTCGGCTCCGACGCGCACCAGGCCGGCTCGCTCGTGGCGCCGGAGTACCTGCGCTTCGACTACCCGCTCGATCGAGCCCTGAGTGCCGCGGAGAAGCGAGCCATCGAGGACGAAGTTCGGCGGATCGTGCGCGAGAACCGGCCGGTCACGACCGTGGTGCAGCCGATGGCCGCGGCGATCGCCGCGGGCGCGGACGCTTTCTTCGACGAGAAGTACGGCGAGAAGGTCAGGACCGTCCGAGTCGAAGGCTATTCGCTCGAGCTATGCGGCGGTACGCACTGTTCGGCGTCGGGCCAGATCGGCAGCTTCGTGATCACCGCCGACCGGAGCATCGGAGCCGGCACGCGCCGCATCGAGGCGCTGACCGGCGACGGAGCCGACGTTCTCCTGCGCGAACGCACGGACTTGCTGGAGCAGATCGCGGAGACAGTCGGGGTCACGTCCGTGGACGCCCTGCCCGACCGCATCGGCGCACTTCAGGACGAACTGCGCGAGGTTCGCCGGCGACTCAAGGCCGGAGGTAGCGGACTTCCCAAGGCTGCCGAGCTGGCCGCCGGAGCGGACGAAGTCGCCCCCGGAGTCAAGCTCGTCGCGCACGCTGTCGCATTCGACTCGGCCGAGCAATGGAAGGCTTTCGTGAAGGAGATCCGCGCGGCCCTTGGATCGGGAGTGATCGCCCTCGTCTTCGACGCCGACGCGCCGCAGATCTTCATAACCGTCAGCCCGGACCTGCTCGAGCGTGGCATCTCTGCCGGCGAACTCGTCAAGGTGGCGATGAAGTCGATGGCAGGCCGCGGCGGCGGCCGCCCGGAAATGGCCCAGGGCATGGGAACGCGTCGCGAAGGTGTTGCCCCGGCCTTGGTCGCCATCGCGGATACACTTAGAACCGCAGGCAAATAGCCCGAAGCTAGGGGAGCGGCCGTGGCATTCTGGCGCAAGATCTGGGGCCGCGAGCAGGAATCGGCACTGGCCGCCTGCACGGCGCTGGACATCGGCACCGAGTTCGCGAAGGCGCTCGTCTTCGACATCGACGAAGGCGGGCTGGGCACCGTGCGAGGCGTCGGCCGCAAGCGCCAGGGACTGTCCCATATGCAGTCGGGCACGGTGACCGACATCAACGCCGTCGTCGACAACTGCTCGATCGCGCTCCAGGAAGCCGAAGAGATGGCCGGTTTCCGGCCGACGCAGTGCGTCATCGGGATCGCCGGGGAGCTGGTGAAGGGCTTCACCACGGCCCGTGCCCACGAGCGCAAGCGCCCCGATTCGCCGATCACCGACGTCGAGTTGCAGAGGCTCATCGACGGCGTGCAGCACGACGCCTTGCGCGAAGCCGAGCGGGCGATCACATGGGAGACCGGCCTGACGCAAGTCGACGTGCGGCTGGTCCACGCCGCGGTGACCGGCGCTCAGATCGACGGCTATCCGGTCACCAACCCGGTCGGGTTCAAGGGCCGGAACGTCAAGATCAGCATCTTCAACGCGTTCGCGCCGCTGGTCCATCTTGGCGCTCTGCAGAGCGTCGCCGAGAGACTCGACCTGGAGCTGCTGGAGGTTGTGGCCGAGCCGTATGCCGTCGCCCGGGTCCTTGCCAGCGAGCAGGTGCAGCAGTCCGGCGCGCTGTTCGTCGACATCGGCGGCGGCACGACGGACGTGGCCCTCGTCCGCCACGGCGGCATAGAGGGGACGCGCATGTTCGCTCTCGGCGGCCGGGCCTTCACCAAATCCATCGCCGACCATCTCGACCTGCCGTTCCCGCGGGCCGAGGAGATCAAGGTCGACTACGCGCGGGGTTTGAAGGTGGAGCACAAGGCCGAGGTGGCCAGGATAGTGAACGAGGACGTGGCGATCTGGTCGGCGGGCGTGGAGCTCGTGCTCGAGGAGCTGGCCGAGGGTGACCTGTTGCCCGGTCGCGTCTACATGTGCGGCGGCGGCTCGCACCTGCCGGAGATCGGGGCGGTCCTGCGCAGCGAGGAGTTCTGGAAGCGGCTGCCGTTCAGCCGGCCGCCCGATGTCCAGGTGATGTCCCCCGCCCAGGTCGAGCGGATCAAGGACGCGACGCAGCTTCTCGTCGACCAGCAGGACGTGACGCCGCTCGGTCTGGCGTACCAGGCGATCGAGCTCCAGACCAACGAGGATCCGCTCGATGTCGCTTTGCGGCGGGTCCTCCGAGCCATGAAGATGTAGCGCGATGGCCATCTACTACATCGACATCGACGACGAGATCACGTCGGCAGCGGCGAAGATTCGCGATTCGAGCGACACACGATTGGCGTTGGTGGTCCAGGGCGGGTCACGCGTCGCAACCTCCCGGATCAACTTCCTGCTGCTGGCTCGAGAGTCACGCCGTCATGGCCAGCGGCTGGCGATCATCGCCGCCGATCCATCGGTCAGGTCGCTCGCCCAGGCCGCCGGATTGCCCGTCTTCTCGGCCGTGAGCGATTATCAGAGAGCGGAGGCCGGCCGGCCTCCGGGCACGCAGCCCGGCGGCGCGGACGCGGTGGACGATGCTCTCGACGAACTCGCAGCGACGGTCGGCACGGGAGGCGTCGGGCGTTCGGCAAGGCCGGTGGGCGGTGCCGCTCCTCGTCCGGCGCGCGGCCCGGCGCAGCCGGCGGTCCGCTCCGGTGGTCGGGGTTCGCGCACCCCGCTCTGGCTGGCGTTCGGCCTCGTGGCGGTCCTGATACTTGTAGCCGGCCTCGGCGCGTTTCTGTTGTGGCCCAGCGCGACCATCGTGCTTACGCTCAGGGAAGAGCCCGTCGGGCCGATCAACCTGGCCATCAAGGTGGACCCCGGGGTGACGGCGCCGAACGACTCGCTGCTCACCGTTCCCGGCGTGTCACAGCAGTTCGCGGCCACGGCCAGTGGCACGTTCACCGCCACGGGCCAGACCGTGGTCGACACGGCCGCGACCGGCACGGTCACTTTCATGAGCGGGAACACCGGGAGTTCAGTGACCATCCCGGCCGGGACCCAGGTCGAGACCGCAGGCAAACTCGCCTTCGCCACGACCTCCGCGATCACTGTGCCGAAGGCGCGCGTCGGCGGTCCTACCGGCCTTACCCTCATTCCGGCAACGGCCGACGTCTCGGTTACTGCCGTGAAGAAGGGCCTCGCTGGCAACGTGGCTGCTGGGGCGATCGTCAATGTGCCGGCCTGGTTGGCGACGGCCCTCGTGGTGGCCGATCAAGTGACCAACAAGACCGCTACCTCGGGCGGCACGCACACCGTGACGCCGTTTGTCCAGCAATCGGACCTCGACGCGGCGGAAGCCAGCCTGGCAGGCCAGCTGACCTCGTCACTGCAGGCCAAGATGACCGATCCGGCCTCGGTGGCAGCGGGCTTCGAGCTGTTCCCGAGCACTGCCCAGCTGGGCGATCCGAGCTACAACCCGGACCCGGCGACACTCCTCAACGGAGCCGTGTCCACCTTCGATCTCGCGGCGACGGCGACCGGAACTGCGACGGCGGCTAACCTCGCGACCGTGCGCGGCCTCGCCGAACGCAAGATCGTAGCCAGGGTCCAGGACGTCCACACCCTCGTCGATGGATCGGTGGCGGTCACGTTCGGGTCGCCGACGGCCGGGGGAGCGTTGATCTCCGTGCCCGTTACCGCCAACGCGTTCCAGGCGGCCACGGTTGACGTCGGCCAGCTCCGCGCCGCGATCAAGGGCATGTCCGTGGCGGACGCGAAGGCGTACCTGTCCCAGTTCGGCAGCGCGGAGGTCTCGATCTCGCCGTTCTGGGCGTCGACGATCTCCAGCTTCGACTTCCGGATCGATCTTCAGGTCGTGTCGCCGACCTCGCAGCCGACCGCCACGACCCTCGCCACGCCTCCGCCGGGACGGACTGCGGCGCCGAAGCCGGTTGCGACGCCGCCGGGCCCGACGCCCACTGCCGGCCCAACGGGGACCGCGGGGCCGACGCCTACCGCCGGGCCGACAGCGACCGGAGCCGCGACCTCGAGCCCGTCTGCGTCGCCGGTGTTGGTCCCGACGCCGACGCCATCGGCCACGGCCACGAGCCAGGCGAGCCCGACGGCCACGCCGTGAGTTTCGACCACGGCGGCCGCGGCGCCGGGCCGGGGCCGGGCCGGGTTCTCGGCATCGATCTGGGCGAGCGTCGCATCGGCGTCGCCCTGGGCGATGTCGAGACGCACTCGGCAACGCCGTTGACGACGCTCAGTCGAGCGCGTCGCGTGGACGAAGACGCTCGCGTCGTGGCGCGGCTGGCGGCCGAGCACCGGGCGGAAAGCCTGGTCGTGGGTCTGCCACTCAACATGGACGGGAGCGAGGGGCCGCAAGCTGCGAGCACGCGCGAGTGGGCGGCCGCGGTGGCTGCGGCCACCGGTTTGCCGCTACGCTTTCGCGACGAGCGTCTGTCCAGCGTACGAGCCGAACAGCGGATCGGCGGTCCGGCCCGGGGGAAGTCGGGCGGTCCTCCCAGCGCGGCACAGCGCGACGCGCACCGAGCCCGCATCGATCGAGAGGCGGCCGCGCTGATACTTCAGGACGAATTCGACGCCACAGCCGGGCTCTCGGACGAGTCTCTGTTGGGTAGGGGACAACCGGCGGAGCGAGGAACCGAATGAGCATGGAAGACGGCCAGGACCCGAAACCGGGTCGCCGAGGCCCCAGGGGCGGATCCCCCGGCCTCAAGCGTCCGTTCGTAGACACCGGCTGGGACAACGCCGATCAGACCGCGGCCGACGCTCCGGGCGTGGACTCCAAACCGGTCTCCGGAACGCAGGACCGTCGCAACTTCAAGTCGTCGAGGTCGGGCGGCATCGGCTCGGTCCTCCGTTTCGCGGCGTTCACGCTCGTTCTCGCCGGCCTCGTTCTGGGTGGGCTGTACTTCTTCGCCCGCCCTGCCGTCTACCACGCCGTTTCCGACTGGGCCGCCGAGAATCCGACGGCCCTGAAGCTTCCTTTCGTGGCCGACATGGTGCGCGCCGACCTGGGCACCAGTCTCACCGAACCCGTGAACGTGGCTGACTTCCGGGACATCGTCTTCGAGATCACTCTGGGCGAGACCCCGGCCGAGATCGGCGACGCGCTCGTCCGGGTCGGCGCGATTGCCGACTCGCGGGCGTTCGTGTTCGAAGCCCTCGAGCTCAATGCCACGTCCTACTTCTACGCCGGCCGCCATGTCGTCACCAGGGCCATGACCCTCGACCAGATCATCGATGTCCTGACCAGAGAGCCCGTGTCCGCTCCAACCGTCCACCTGGTCTTTCGAGAGGGACTTCGTATCGAACAGATGGTTGCCAAGCTGGAAGACCTCGAGGCCAACCCGGTCGATCCGGCCGTCAAGCTCTCGCTCGATGTCGCGGAGTACGAACAGCTGGCGACGAACCCGACGCCGGACATCCTGGCCCGCTATAGCTGGCTGAAGCTGCCTCCGGGTGCATCCCTGGAGGGCTTCCTCTTCCCGGCGACCTATGACGTCGACGCGGGGATCACGCCCGTCCAGCTGATCGAGCAGCAGCTCGACGCGTTCGCGGCGAATGCGCCGCCGGCGTTGTTCCAGATGACCCCGGACCTGATCTACCAGACCGTCCAGGTCGCCTCGCTCGTGGAGACCGAAGTCAAGCTCGACACGGACCGGCCCCTGGTGGCCGGCGTGTACGTCAACAGGCTCGATCGCAAGAAGTGGCCCACCGGACTGCTGAACTCGGACCCGACCGTCATCTACGCCAACGACTCGGTCTGGCTGACGACGCATCCGATCGACTCCTGGGTCGGCTACACGTTCTGGGTCGAGGTCGCCGGGACGACGCCGCTGGCGCAGATCATCTTCCCCGACGCACTCGCCCCGTACAACACCTATCACCACGCCGGCCTGCCGCCGACGCCCATCTGCTCACCGGGCCTGGCCTCGCTGCTGGCGGCGATCACGCCCGACACTGCGGACGGCTACTATTACTTCCTGGCCAAGAAAGACGGCACCGGCGGCCTGGCCTTCGCCCATACGAACGCCGAGCAGATCGCGAACGAGAAGAAATACGGCTACATCAAGTGAAGGCGGCCACTCCCGGTCCCGGACTCATCGATCGCCGCTCGCCCGCGTAACATTGTCGGCATGACCGCGATCGTCCGGCATTTGCCGCATCCAGCCGACTTCACCGCGCCCCCGGCCGCCGCCGATCTGAGTCGCTGGGCCGAGGCCGATCGGGCGGCCCGCCCGGCCCGTCTGGCTCGATTGCGGGCCCGTTTCGCCGGTCAGGGCGTCGACGCCTACTTCGGCGTCCGGCCCGAGCACATGCGCTATCTGACGGGGTTCAGCCTGGAAGACGGCGAGGACCGGGTGGCCGGCAACTCGGGCCGCTTCCTGATCTCGGGCGACGAGATCGTAGTGCTGGCCGACTCCCGCTACCGCCTGCAGGCCGTCGCGCAGGCGCCGGAAGCCCGCATCGCGGCCGCCACCTACGACCTTGGGGCAATCTGGCCGGAAATCGTCGCGAGCGCCGGTGCGAAACGAGTCGCCGTCGAGAGCGGCTTCATAAGCCACCAGCAATGGACGGAGCTCGAGAAAGCCGCGCCCGATGTGGAGCTGGTGCCCGTCGCGAGCTGGGTGGAAGCGGATCGGGCGACCAAGGAGCCGGACGAGATCGAGCGGATCAGGGCTGCTTGCGCCGTCGCCGATCGCGCCCTGGCCGCCATCGTTCGTCGTATCAAGCCCGGCGTGACGGAGCACAAGCTCGCGCTGGCCCTGGAGTGGGAGATGCGCACCGGCGGCGCCGAAGCGCTCGCGTTCGGGGTGGCCTGCCTGACCGGGCCCGATGCCGCCCTGCCTCACGGTTCGCCCTCGGAGCGAGAGGTGTGCGGCGGCCAGGTCCTGCTCTTCGACTTCGGGGCGATGGTGGCCGGATATCGCAGCGACATGACCAGGACGCTCTTCGTGGGCGAGCCGACGGCCCGCGACCTGGCGATCTACGAGATCGTGGCCGCGGCCCAGAACGCGTCGGTCGAACTGCTGACGGCCTCGGCCCGAGGCGAGCGGCCGGCCGCGAGCGGCCGCGAAGGCGACGCCGCGGCACGGCAGGTCATCGAGGCCGCTGGGCACGGCGAGCACTTCGGGCACGGCACGGGTCACGGCATCGGCCTGGCCACGCACGAGCTGCCGTCACTCGGTCGCGTCGCGTCCGAAGATCCGCTGCCGAGCCCCACGGTCTTCAGCATCGAGCCGGGGATCTACATCGACGGCGAGACCGGCGTCCGGATCGAGGATCTGGTCCTGTACGACACCGGAGCGCGCCAGCTCGAGCGGCTGACGTGCTTCCCGCGCGAGGTCATCGTCGTCGGCGTCTGAAACGCCGCAGTCTGAGCAACGTGCAGGAGGGGGAATGGTTCCCTTCAGACAGGAAGCCATCCGTGGGCTGACTCGGGCGCTCGAGATCTGTACCAACAAGGGCTTGACAGAGCACCAGTCGAGGCCAGGCTACGGCACAGGCTCCGGAATCGACTATGCAACCTACGTGGGTCCTTGGGACTCGTGGTAATGGACATCAAGGTTACCGGCAGGTCGTTGGGCAAGGTCCCTGGGCAGAAGGTGACGGGCGAACTCCGAGATGTCCGGCTTGGGCAAAAGGGCGGCTGGCTGCATTTCGCGAGCGCAGACTGCGAAAGGGTGGACTTCTCGAAAGGGGACTTCGACTTTGCAGCCGTGAACTCGACGTTCGTGGACTGCAGCTTCGGGGGCGTCAAGTTCAGGGGAACCAACTACGGGTCTTCTCGGGCCGATGCACGCCAGACGCTGTTCCGTCGCTGCAGTTTCGATCGCGCCACCATGCTGGGTCTCCAGTCGGGTGACAACGCTCGATTCGAGGGCTGCAGCTTCAAGGGAACGAGGATCGCCCACTGGCAGGCAGATCATTGCGAGTTTGTGGAATGCGTCTTCGCCGGACGTATATCGGACGTTCGGTTCTCCGGGCGCCCGTTCGATGTCGAGCGCGACCATGAGCGCAATACGAGATTCTATGCGCAGGCCCGGGCCAAGCACCCGACGCTCCCGCCCTACAGCGAGCTAGAACGCCGGCACAATGACTTTCTCCGTAACGACTTTCGAGATGCCGAGCTCGACGAGGTGTCGTTCGAATATGGGATCGACATCGACGGGCAGATGATGCCCGCGGGGCCACAGTACCTCCGCCTGGACCGACCGCGAGAGCGGATCCTGCGCGCTCGCGCCATCGTTGCGCGCTGGCCTGAAGACACTCTGCGTGAGCGGGCCCTTTTCACGCTGCAACTGCTGAGTGAACCAGGCAAGGCCGAGTAGGAAGTCCTCTTCCTCAATCGGATGTCTGCTCCGTCGCCGACATTCCGGGAGCAACAGAAGATGGTCTACGACCTCCTCCAACACGTTCTTGAATAGTTGACCCAGGCGGAGGTCGAGGGTTCGAGGGAGGCGGAGGTTTCGGCTCCGGAGAGCCGACGGGTGGCCCTGAAGGTGGCGGCCTGCATGACGAGCTGGAATGAGGCAACGCAATGTCGGGCGATTTGTCAGTGATCTTGTGGTGGAATGGGCCCAGGGGCGGGGACATCCATGATCCGTCGCTGGCCGACATCGAGAGAGTCGTGTCGTCGTTGGACGGCATCTCGGCGGATGAATGCGGAATCCTGGTGGAGACGCCAACGGCGCCAGTCGCGACGATGGTGGTCGGCGGTGGTCTTGAGGGCCGATTGACCGTTCAGTGGCAGTGGTACGGTCCGGATGATTGGAACAACGATGTAGTCATGCTCGTCGACCGAAGTCAGGGCGACCGCATGTTCGCAAATGTCACCGGCGGTCAGAAGTCTGACATGCTAGGACGGCTGTCTGTTCCAAGAGCAGTGGCCCTCGGAGCGGTGCGGCGGTTCACAGAGACCCGCCAGCTCGACGATGGCCTGGATTGGGACTTCGTACCCGCCGTCCCCGGCGTGGCGCGAGAGTTGAGCAGAGCCGAAGTTCAAGCTATTTCGGAACGAATGGTCCAGAAGCTGCTCATATCTCCGACCAGAGACAGATGAAGCCGCCATCATCCCAGCGTGTCCCTTACAAGCCCATGATCGCCCGAGCATGTCCCGCCTCAAGAATCTTGGACACCTTTCTTCGCCGTCATCTGCTGTCTGCTGGTCGTCGGTACCCTGCTGGCGCTCTTCGTGTTCCACACCGATTCGCTCGTCGCGGTGATGCTGGGCATCTCCGCCGCGGCCACGGCCTTCAGCGCCTTCTCGTATTCGAAGGCCGAATAGCTGCGATCCCGGCACTGCTCTCACTCGCCGCCGGGGTGTCGAGATCGGGGGCAGGCGATGCAAGGCCGTCCAGTTCGGCGCGAATCCTGCCCGACCGACCGTTTCGGGCTTCGGCTCCGGTACAATCCCGAGGTATACACCGACCGATCCAGCCGACCTCCTCTCGGCTTGCCATCAAGGAGCCTTCCTCGACCATGATTTCGACAAGCGACCTGCACAAGGGCGTGACCATCGAGCTCGATGGTGACCTGTGGCAGATCCTCGACTATCACCACCTCAAGATCGGGCGAGGTTCGGCCCAGGTCCGCATCAAGCTGCGCAACGTCAAGCGCGGCCAGACGGTCGAGCGGTCCTTCCAGGCCGGCGACCGGTGGCCCCGCGTCCAGCTCGAGCACCGCCAGATCCAGTTCCTGTACCAGGACGGCAGCGACTACCACTTCATGGAGACGGAGAGCTACGAGCAGTTCCACCTGAGCGCGGAGCAGCTCGACGACGCGGTGAACTATCTCAAGGAGTCGATGCTCCTGGATCGAACCAGTTACGAGGGCGACACGATCGGCGTCGAACTGCCCGTCACGGTCGACCTCAAGGTCGTCGAGACCGAGCCCGGGTTTGCGGGCGACACCCAGACCGGCGCACGCAAAGCCGCCAAGCTCGAGACGGGTCTGACCATCCAGGTTCCGATATTCGTGGGCGAGGGCGACACGGTCAGGGTCGACACTCGAACCGGCGAGTACCAGACGCGGTTGTAGCCGGTGCCCGGCCGGACCGGCCACGTAGCACGCGCTCGGTCCAATCAAGAGGATCTGCCGTGAGCCGCAGCGGGCCTCCGCAGAACGAGCCCCTCTGGGGCGACATTCCAATGGACGAGCCCGCCGCCCCTTCGGACCGGTCGAAGCCGCCCGATTGGGCGCTACCGGCGTGGGATTCGCTGCCGGTCGAGGAGCTTGTGGCGCCCAGACCACCGCGTCAGGTCCCGGCGGGCGACTCGGCGCCGCCGTCGAGGCCCGAGCACCGCGCCGAACCGCCGCGGGCGGAGCCGTTGCAACCCGAGCCGTTGCGGCCCGAACCGCCGCGGGCCGAGTCGCCGCGGGCCGAGCCCTTGCGGCCCGAACCGGCCGCGAGTTTCGCGCTCCGCATCCTCCAGGTCAGCGAGATCACCCGAGCCGTCCGTGACGCGGTCAGGTCGGAAGCCGGCCTGCGCGATCTCTGGGTCGAGGGCGAGGTCGGCCGCGTGACCGTCTCCTCGGCCGGGCACGCCTACTTCACTCTCAAAGACGAACGCAGCCAGCTGGCCTGCGTCTTCTTCCGCGACGATCGCCTGTCCTCTCCGTTCGAGCCTCGGACGGGGTTGCGGGTCGTGGTCCACGGCCGGATCGACGTCTTCGAGAGCCAGGGCGTCTATCAGTTGTACGTGGCGGCGATCCAGCCGGCCGGTTTTGGGGACCTGGCCCTGCGGTTCGAGGCGCTCAAGGCGAAGCTCGCCGCGGAAGGCCTGTTCGAGACGGCCCGCAAGAGGCCGCTGCCGGATCGGCCGGCCGTCATCGGCGTAGCCACGAGCGCCACGGGCGCCGTCTGGCACGACATCTGCCACGTGGTGGCGCGGCGCTGGCCGCTGGCCCGGCTGGTCCTGTCGCCGTGCCAGGTCCAGGGTGAGGGTTCGGCGGCGAGCGTCGTCGCGGCGCTCGATCGGCTGACGCGCTGGGGCGAGCGGTGCCGTGCCGACGGGCGGCCCGAGGATGCTCCGGCAGTGGTCATCCTGGCCCGCGGCGGCGGGTCGCTCGAGGACCTGTGGTCGTTCAACGACGAGAGAGTCGTGCGCGCGGTCGTGGCCCACCCCGTGCCGGTGGTCTGCGGCGTCGGCCATGAGGTGGACGTGACGCTGGCCGACTTCGCCGCAGACGTCCGCGCACCGACGCCGTCGGCCGCGGCGGAGCTCGTCGTGCCCGATCGAACCGAGGTTGCGGCCGTCCTGCGCGAACTCGTACGACGAGCGGGAGGCTGCGTGGCAGGCGTCGTGGCCGGTGCTCAGGCTGAGCTCGGGGCCGAGGCGCGGGCTCTGGATCGGCTTCAGCCGTCGGCGCAGCTGGCCCAGGCCCGCGAGAGAGCGGGCTATCTTCTCGATCGGGCGACGAGGGCCCTGCGCGGCGAGATCGGGCGGCGCGCCGAGACTGAGCGGCGCCTGGCTTCGCGGCTCGAGCCGGTCCTTCTCGCTCAGCTTGGCTGGCGGCGCGTGGCTCTGGAGCGGAGTTCGGCCGGGCTGGCGGCGCTGGGCCCGCAGGCCACGCTGAACCGCGGCTACGCCATCGTGCGTCGGCGGTCGGACAGCCTGATCGTCCGCGACCCCGCCGAGGCGCCGGCCGGCGAACGATTATCGGTCCGGCTCGCGAAAGGCGAGATCGGCGCAATCGCCGCCGCCACCGCCGCTGATCCTGGCCCGGAAGTCGCCCCCGCCCCGAAGAGAGGCTCCCGCTGATGCAGGAGCTGCCGCTTGCCGTGGTGTTGATCGCGGTCGGTGTCGTCGCATTCGTATTCTGTATTCGGATTGGTATCCTGCTGGGGCAGCGTCTGGATCGCGCCGTCGAGGCGCGTGCCGCGGCCGATGAGCCCGGCCCAAGTGAGGAGATAACCGCTGATGAGTGATCAGGTGGCGACCGCTCCTGCCGTCGACGCCGCCTCGCTGACATTCGACGAGGCGCTGGCGGAGCTGCAGCGGACCGTGGCCGAGCTGGAGCAGGGCGGGCTGGCGCTGGAGCGTTCGATCGAGCTGTACGAGCGCGGCGTCGCGCTTCACGAGCGCTGCGCCGGGCTTCTGAGCCAGGCGGAGCTGCGGGTACAGCGCCTGGTGGAACGCGCGGCCGGCGAACTCGTCGCGGTCGATGCCCGGGCCGAGGAACAGACCGACTAGCTGTAGACTGCCCGGCAGACAGAGAGGCGGCGCTTCACCCAAACCGCGAGAGCGCCTCCGCAACAAGGGCGACGGGGGTCAGCCCGGGAGTGAAGACTTGCCAATCCTTCCAACTCTCCAGGGCCCGAGCGATCTGCGCGGCCTCAGCGGAGAGGAACTGGACGGCCTCGCCGCCGAGATTCGTGAATACATAATCGCGACCGTCTCGAAGACGGGCGGTCATTTGGGCTCCTCGCTCGGCGTCGTCGAAGTGGCGATCGCGCTCCATCGCGTGCTCGAGTCGCCGCGCGACAAGATCGTGTGGGATACCGGGCATCAGGCCTACGCCCACAAGCTGCTCACGGGGCGCTACGCCAGGTTCGGCACCCTGCGACAGCTGGGCGGCATCGGTGGGTTTCCGCGGCGTGCGGAGTCGGAGCACGATGTCTTCGACGGTGGGCACGCCGGCACGGGGCTCTCGATCGCGCAGGGACTGGCCACGGCCCGCGACATGCGCCATTCGATGGAGCGGATCGCGGTTGTCGTCGGGGACGCCGCTCTGATCAGCGGTCTGTCGCTCGAGGCGCTCAACGACATCGGCCACCGCCAGACCCAGCTGCTCATCGTGCTCAACGACAACGCCATGTCGATCAGNNAGCCAGTACTTCTCCACGCTCAAGCTTTCGAGCGCCTGGAAGCAGAGCAAGACCGCCTACGACCGAATCGTCGAGTCGCTGCCGGTCGTCGGCCAGCCCGCCCTGAGCCTGTCGCGCCGGATTCGGCGAATGGTCGTCAACTTCGCCCAGCCCGGCCAGCTCTTCGAGGATCTGGGGATCACGTATCTGGGCGTCATTCCGGGTCACAACATTCGCGGCCTGGAGCACATCTTCCGTGCCGCGCTGGAGGTTCCGGGCCCGGTGCTCGTCCACGTCCGGACGAGCAAGGGTCGCGGCTACCGACCGGCGGAGCGCGACCAGATCGGCTTCCATGGGGCGGCGCTGCCGCCGATGCCGGAGCTCGCCGACGGCCCCACGCCCGAAGTCCACATCGGGGCCGGCCACCAGCCGATGACGGGCGCCGCGCTGGCCAGGAAAGACAGCGGCGTACCGATACCCGGCAACCCGGATGAGGCCCCGGTCGAGCCGTCGGGCAACGGCAACTCCATGGCCGGCGGCGCTGATATGGGCACGCCGTCCGTCGCGGCCAGGGTCGCGGCGGCGTCGAAGCCGCCCAACTACACGTACCACTTCTCCAGGGAGCTCATCGATCTCGCGCGAGTCGACCGCCGGATCGTGGCGGTGACCGCCGGGATGCCCACCGGGACCGGCCTGCACGCCTTCCAGGAGGAGTTCCCGGACCGCTTCATCGACGTCGGCATCGCCGAGCAGCACGCTGTGGCGTTGTCCGCGGGTATGGCCCTTGCCGGCGAGCGGCCCGTCGTCGCGCTCTACTCCACGTTCTTGCAGCGAGCCTTCGACCAGGAGGTCCACGACGTCTGCCAGAACGATCTGGCGGTGGTCATCGCCGTCGATCGGGCCGGGCTGGTCGGAGAGGACGGCACCAGCCACCAGGGCATGTTCACTCTGCCCACGCAACGCCAGCTGCCGAACATGATCGTCGCCAGCCCCAAGGACGAGCAGGAGTTGCGTTCGCTCGTCAAGACCGCTTTCGCGCAGGATCATCCGTTCTCGCTGCACTACCCGCGCGACCCAGGCTTTGGTGTGCCGGTCAGGACGCCGCAGATTCTCCCCATCGGCGTGGGCGAGGTGCTGCGTGAGGGCAGTGAGATCCTGATCGTCGGATTCGGGCCGATCGTGGATCGTGGTCGCCACGCGGCCGACCTGCTCGAGAAGGACGGCTGGTCGGTGGGCATCATCAACGCCCGCTACGCCAAGCCGCTCGATCGCCAGCTGATCCTCGATCAGGCGCGCGGCAAGAAGCTCCTCGTGACCCTGGAGGAGAGCGTGGTGACCGGCGGATTCGGGACGGGAGTCCTGGAGGTGATGGAAGAGGCTCGCACCGCCGATCCAGCATATCGCGACGTTGCGGTGCGCATCGTCGGTATTCCCGCAGACAAGTTCGTGGACCACGGTTCCGTGGACGATCTGCGCCGGCTGCTGCGCCTCGACGCTGCCGGCATCGCGTCGCAGATACGCGAGACGCTCTCGCGCCTCCGAGCCACGCCGAAGAGCGGCCCGGCCGGGGTCGCCGTTGCGGGGCGTTCGGAGACGCCGTCGGCGTGATCTGCCGCGCCGGCGTGACGTACGGCGGCGAAACGGGCGATGTCTTGCGCAAAGCGCGCCCCAGCGCAGCACGAGATGATCCGGTTGTGACAGGATTGCGGCCATGAGCCCTGCTGCCAGACCCGCCCGACAGCGCCTCGACCAGCTTCTGGTCGAACGCGGCCTGGCCGAGTCCCGGACGCGCGCCCAGGCGCTTATCCTGGGCGGCCACGTGCGTGTCGGAGAAGGCGAAGCCGCCCGCACCGACCGCAAGGCCGGCGATCTTGTGGAGATCACGATCGCCCTGGAGGTGGAGGCGCCGCCGCCGTTCGTGTCGCGCGGCGGCATCAAGCTGCGCGCCGCCTTCGACGCGTTCGGAGTGGAGCCGGTCGGGCTCGTCTGTCTGGACGTCGGGTCGTCCACGGGCGGCTTCACGGACCTGCTGCTGCAACGGGACGCGAGCCGCGTCTACGCCGTGGACGTGGGCCGTGGTCAGCTGGCCGAAACCCTCCGCCACGACCCGCGTGTCGTCTCGATGGAGCAGACGAACGCCCGCGCCCTGGGACCCGGATCTCTGCCCACCGCGGTGGATCTGGCCGTGGTCGACGTTTCGTTCATCTCGCTGGATCGGATCCTCGGCCCGGTGGCGACTTGCTTCGGGCCGTTGGGCGGACTGATCGTGGCGCTGGTCAAGCCTCAGTTCGAGGCCGGCCGCCAGCTGGTCCGCGACGGCGTCGTCCGCGACCCGCAGATACACCGCCAGACGATGGAGGCGGTGGGCCGCCACGCTCTGGGGATCGGCCTGCGGCTGCGCAACGCCGTGGCCTCGCCGATCACGGGACCGGCCGGCAACCGCGAGTTCTTCGTCGAGTTGGAGGTGCCCGCGGGCTACCAGCCCGTCGAGCCCGTCCCGGTCGATCTGCCCTCGGAGTGGTCGCTCAGGTTTGGAGAGCTGGCCGGCATATGAAGCTCGAACGCATCGGCTTCGCCTACAATCCAACAAAAGAGGCGGCCCTGGACCTGCGTGAACGGGCCGAAGGCTGGTGCGAGGTGCGAGGCATTGCCCACTGGGCCGCGCCGGCGGGGGAGACGCAGGCCGTCGTTCGCGAGCTTCCGGGAACGGGCGCGCTGGTCGTGCTGGGCGGCGACGGAACCTTCCTGCGGGCCGCGCGAGCCGTGGCGGAGGTGGACGTGCCGCTCCTGGGCGTCAACCTCGGCAAGGTGGGCTTCCTCTCCAAGGTCGAGACGGGCGGCATGGAGACGGTCCTGGGCCAGCTGGCTGCGGGCGATTTCACGCTGGAGGCCCGCATGGCGCTCCGCGCCGAGATCCATCCCGCGGGTCGGGCGGAGGCGAGCGAAACCTTCTTCGCACTCAACGACGTGGCGGTGGCGCGCGGCTCGCTGGCGCGGGTCTGCCGCCTGGAAGTGGAGATCGGCCCGTCGCACCTCGCGACCTTCACCGCCGACGGGCTGGTCGTGTCCAGCCCCACAGGTTCGACCGGATATTCATTCTCGGCAGGCGGCCCGATCGTCGATCCGACCAGCCGGAACGTGATCGTGACTCCGATCGCGGGCTATCTCTCGGCGATCAAGTCCGTGGTAGTGAGTCCGCGACACACGGTGCGCATCCGAATCCTGGACGCTTACGACGTCCTCATGAGCGTCGATGGGCGTGAGGATCGGCGTCTCTCCGTCGGCGATGTCGTGTGCGTGTCGGAGTTGCCGGCGTCGATCCGGTTCATCGAGCCGCGTGGCGCCGTCCCGTTCTGGGACCTGCTTCGACAGAAGTCGGAGCTGCTGCCGTCATGACGGAAGCCGCGGAGGCCGAAACCGTCGGCCGGGAGCGAGGTCGGGTGGACCGGGCGGCGGCGGGCGGCTCCACGGCGGCAAGTGGCTCCGCGGCGGCGGGCGGCTTCGCGGCGGCAAGTGGCTCCGCCGCGGCAAGTGGCTCCGCGACCACTGCCGAGCCCGACTCGGATGACGCCGCGCCGGCGAGTCCGGAGATAGGCGCGGAGGCCGGCACGCAGGACCCCTCGGCGAGCCCGGAGGCAAGTGCCGCGCGGCCCATGGCCGGCGGTCGCCTGGCGGAGCTGGCGGTTCACGACCTGGCCCTGATCGAGAAGCTGCGGATTTCGTTCGAGCCGGGCCTCAACGTGCTGACGGGGGAGACCGGGGCAGGGAAGAGTCTCTTGATCGATGCGCTCGGGCTTGCCGTCGGCGCGCGCGCCGACACGTCCCTGGTACGACACGGGTCGGATTCGGCGCGCGTCGAGGCGCTCTTCGACCGGCTCCCGGAGCCTCTCATCTGCGTTCGTGAGGTTTCTGCGGCGGGGCGGTCCACCGCTCGAATAGACGACGAGTCCGTCACGGCAGCCCGTCTGGCGAGCGTGGCGGGACGGCTGGTGGAGATTCACGGCCAGCACGAACAGCAGCGGCTGCTCGACGAGCGCTGGCAGCGCGAGTTGCTCGACGCCTTCGGCGGCCTGGACAGGGAGCGCGGCGCCACGGCCGCGGCCGTCGAGACCTGGCGGGCGAACCAGGCCGCTCTCGCCGAGCTGGCGCTGGATCCGCGGGAGCTGGCCCGTCGCCTGGAGCTCCACGACCATCAGCTGGCGGAGATCGCCGGGGCGAAACTGCGCGTGGGCGAGGCGGCCGACATTCGCGGCCGACTCTCATCTGCACAACACGCGGAGTCGATCGCACGAGGCAGCGCCGAGGTGCACGACCTGCTGGCGGGGGAGGGGACCGGCGCCCGCGAAACCACGGCCGAGGCGGCCCACCGCGCCCGCGACCTGGCAAAGCTCGATCAACGGTACGAGCCGGTCGCGGAACGGCTGCTGGGCCTGGCCGCGGAACTGGAAGACGCCGCCGCGGAGGCCGCCGGTCTAGCCGAGAGCGTCGAGCACGATCCGGCGGCGCTCTCTCTGCTGGAGGAGCGGCTGTCGCAGATCTACTCACTGGAGCGCAAGTACGGCGAGGACGAGGCGGCGGTGATCGCATATGGCGAGCGAACGGCAGCCGAAGCCCAACGGCTGCGGACGCTGGAGGCCTCTCGCGAGACACGTCAGGCCGAGGCCGCGCGCCTGCTTCGGCTGGTCGGTACCACTTCGTCGGTCCTCTCCCGTGGCCGTCAGACGGCGGCGCAGCTGCTCGCCAAGGCCGTCGAGGAAGCGCTCGGCGGCCTGGGTTTTAGCCAGACGAGCTTCCAGGTGGCTGTAACTCGTCGCCCGGCCGGACCGTCTGAGCCGGCAGTCGAGATTGACGGCCAGCGAGTCGCGTTCGACGGTTCGGGTGCCGATTCGGTCGCTTTCCTGATCGCGCCAAATCCCGGCGAGCCGGCGCGGCCGCTGGCCCGCATCGCAAGCGGCGGCGAACTCTCGCGCGTGGCCCTGGCCATCAAGCAGATCCTGGCCGAAGCGGACCACACGCCGACCCTCGTCTTCGACGAGATCGACGCCGGCATCGGCGGGCGCAGCGCGGAGCCGGTGGGTCGCAGCCTCTGGGAGCTGGCTCGCTCGCATCAGGTCCTGTGCGTCACTCATCTCGGCCAGATCGCCGCGTATGCCGACGCCCAGTTCCGAATCGAGAAGCACCAGCGCGACGGCCGGACCGTGACCGAGGTCCACCGCCTCGACGCCGCCGAGCGTGTCGAGGAGCTGACGCAGATGCTCGCCGGAGCGGACGGCGGTGCAGGCGCGCGGGCGAGTGCCGAGGAGCTCCTGGAGAGAGCGGACGCGTGGCGCCGATCAGCCAGGGGCGAATGAGGTGGCCGGCGCCGGCGCGGATCAGACGGATCGGCTGCAGGCAGCGATAGAGGAGTTCCTGATCCACCTCCGCGTGGAGCGCGGGTTGTCGGATGCGACGCTGACGGCCTATCGGGCGGATCTCCTGGATTTTGCCGCCAGTCGTGGAGCCGGCGCCGGGTGGGACGCGTCCCCAGACGCCACGGTTCGATATCTGGGAATGCTGGGGTCGCCGGGCCGGGGCCGCCTGACGCCGCTGAGGCCCACGACTCTGCGCCGCAAAGCGGCCTCGCTGCGTGGCTTCTATCGGTTCTGCTACGCCGAGGGCCGGATAAGCACGGACATCGCCGCCCGGTTCGACCTCCCGCGGCAGCCCAGGCTCCTGCCCGAAGTCCTCACGGTCGAAGAGGTCGATGGTTTGCTGTCAACGCAAACCGATGCGTCGCCGGCCGGCATCCGCGACCGCGCCCTGCTCGAGCTGCTGTACGCCTCCGGTCTGCGCATCTCGGAGGCGGTCGGTCTCGATCGTGACGACCTGTCCCTCGAAGAGGGGCTGGTCCGGGTGATCGGCAAGGGCGACCGTGAGCGCCAGGTGCCGGTCGGGGAAGTGGCGCTCAGCTGGCTCCGGCGGTACATCGAGGAGGTCAGGCCGGCGTGGCTCGCTCTTGCGACGTCGCCGTCGCCCCACGGCGGGCCGCTATTCCTGTCCGTGCGGGGCGATCGATTCGACCGCCGCCGGGCCTGGGAGATGCTGGTCGCAACGGCCCGTCGGGCCGGCCTTCAGAGTGGGGTCAGCCCTCATACGCTGCGACATTCGTTCGCGACTCACCTATTGGAGGGAGGCGCCGACCTGCGTATCGTTCAGGAGCTACTCGGGCATGCGAACATCAGCACGACACAGCTGTACACGCATCTGACCGGCGAACGGATCAAGGACGTCTACGCCCGCTCCCACCCGCGGGCCTGAGAGCCAATGGCCCAGCGGTGGACGGGCCAGAAGGAGACGAGGATGAGCTACGCGGACTCGTTGATGGCGAAGGACGAGCAGATCCTGTATCGAGCCAGACAGCACTGGCTGGCGCCCGTTTCCGACTCGTTGCGGCCCCTCGCGCTCGTGATTCTGGGGCTGGCGATCTTCTTCCTGGCAACACTCTGGAAGGCCGACGGAGTCGCCTGGCAGATCATGGCGGGTCTGGGCGCCCTCTTGCTCATCATCGGCATCGTCTGGATTGGGATCATCTATCTGACCTGGACGTCCGAGGAGTATGTGATCAGCTCGCGTCGCGTACTCAAGGTCGAGGGCGTGCTGGACAAGAAGAGCGGCGACAGCTCGCTCGACAAGATCAACGACGCCGTCCTCAAGCAGGGCCTGCTCGCGCGTCTGTTGAAGTACGGCGACCTGGACATCCTGACCGCGAATGAGGACTCAATCGACAAGTATCAAATGCTGGCCCACGTGGTCGACTTCAAGAAGGCGATGCTCAACGCCAAGAACGACCTCGAAGATGGCTACCGAGGCGCGGTGAGCACCCCCAGGCCGGTCGCCGCCGCGCCCAACGCCCCAGCCGCGACGAGCAAGCCCTCGAGCTCCGACGACGTGACAGCCACGCTCGCCAGGCTGGCCGACCTGCGCGACAAGGGCGCAATATCACCCGCGGACTACGAGGCCAAGAAGGCCGAGCTGCTCGGCCGGCTGTAATCCAACGGCAATTCACCAGGGTGGACGACGGGCGGCACGGTAGGATACCTCCGCCCGTCCCGCAGACCAGAGGTTGAACTTGCAGTCGATAGACATCGCCCGAACGATCATCTGGATCGCCCTCTTCTTCCTGGTCTCGGGGCCGGTACACGAGTGTGCCCACGCGATCACGGCCCTGCGACTGGGCGATGGCACGGCCAAGCTGTTCGGCCGCGTTTCGCTGGATCCAGTGGTTCATTTCGATCCGATGGGCGGCATGCTGTTGATCGTCACGGCACTGCTGGGTCTCGCCTCCGGCGGTGGCATCGCCTTTGGTTGGGCCAAGCCGACGCCTGTCAATCCCTACAACCTCCGCGGTCGCTACGCCAACGCGCGCGTGGCGCTGGCCGGGCCGCTCTCCAACCTGATCCTGGCCTCCGCGTTTGCGGTGGGCTTTCGGATCCTCTATTCGGCTGGGGCGTGGCCTAACAACACTTCCGTGCTGAACATGCTGCAGCTGGTGTTCGTCACGGGCGTCTCGCTCAACGTCGTGCTGATGTTGTTCAACCTGCTCCCGATCGCGCCCCTCGACGGCTCCCACGTTCTGATCGATCTGCTCGATCCGATGACCGCGCGGCGAGTCGAGATTTTCATGACCCAGTACGGCCTGTTCATACTCATCGTGATCGTGATCTTCGCGGGGCAGATCATCGGACCGGTGGTCGGCTATCTGGTCAACCTCCTCATCGGCGTGCAGTACTACCTGTAGCGTGCGCAGCTGGTGGGCCGCGAAACTCCGACGGACCGCGAGATACGCTCGCGCTCGGGTCTCGACTGCTGAGCGCACGGCGCTGGCCGGCTGGCTGACAGACGCTCAGCTGTTCCTGTTCGACCGGATGCAAGTGGCGGATCGTCGCCACGGACTCGATGTCGTCCATGCTCTCCGGGACGTCGGAGCCACAGATCCGGATCTGCTGGTCGCCGGACTGCTCCATGATTGTGGCAAGGGACCGCGCTTGCGCCTGTCGCATCGCGTGGCCTGGTCCCTGGGGCAGCGATACGGGGAATGGATCTGGAGCGCCACGAGCCACATGCCGACCTTTCGTACAGGCCTGGACGGCCTCCGAAACCACGCCGATCGTTCGGCGGAACTGGCTGCGGCGGCGGGCTGCTCCCGGCGCACGGTGGAGCTGATCCGCCTGCAGGAGAATCCGGTGGATAAGGCGGGCGAGATATTGCACGCGGCCGACGAGGCGAATTGATGACGGCACTCGACGCGCCCGCTCCGGGACGGGTTTCTCGCGCGGCTACGGCACGGGCTGCCGCGCTGGCTCGTCTGGGCGCCGCGCCCGAAGTGGTCTTCGACGGCGGGCGACCGGATAGGGCGACACACGTTCGAACGGGCGACTTCGACGGGCCGCTCGCGCTCCTGCTTGCCCTGATCGAAGCCCGCCAGATGGACGTGCTGACGGTGCGGCTGGGCGGCCTGGCGGAAGCCTACCTCGACGCCCTGGCCACTCTCGAAGGCGATCGACTTGGGAGCGTATCCGGCTTCGTGGCCGTGGCCGCACAGCTGATCCTGATCAAGAGCCGGGCCATGCTGCCGCGGCCGCCGAAGGTCGCGGTCGTGCAGCTCGACGACGAGCCCGATCCGGAAGCGGAGCTTCGGGCGCGGCTCATCGAATATCGCCGCTTCCGCAACGCCGGTGCCGCCCTGGGCGAGCGTCTGGGCGTCCACCGCCTCTTCCGCCGCGACGCCGAAGTCGCCGCCCTCGCCGGCAAGGCCGGCGCCCGGCCGCCGGAGAGGCCGCCGCTGCCGCCGTCGGTGCTGCCAAAGGCCCTCGACCGGTTGGCCCGCATCGTCCCGCCTGTACTGCACGCGGCCGAGATGGTGATGCGGACGATCACACTGGCGGAGAGAACGGCGATCATCCGT
Source organism: Chloroflexota bacterium (assembly GCA_003152995.1). Lineage (GTDB taxonomy): Bacteria > Chloroflexota > Limnocylindria > Limnocylindrales > CSP1-4 > Fen-1039. The sequence continues at coordinate 31,285 of PMBR01000123.1, forward strand.
GCGGCGCTCTCGAAGTCGGACTGCGTGATCCTGCAGGAGCTTCTGGGCGGAGTGACAGACCGAGTCGTGGTCGCGGTCACCTTCCTGGCGATGCTGGAGCTATCGAAACGGCGCGAGATCACCCTGGAGCAGGCCGAACCCTGGGGTCCGATCGTAGCCCGCCGCATCATTGACGCAGGCCCGGTCGAGATCGACGTGGAGATCGACGAGAGTCTGGGTTCATTCGCATGAATTCGGAGGAAGTTGGCGGTTTGGAGATCGAGGCCCGGGTACTCGGAATCGCAGACGTGGAAGAGGCGGACGCGGAGGCGCTCGACGGCAGGTCTGCCGCGGAATCGGCTCAGTCGGGTGAGCTGACCGAGGCGCAGCTCGAAGCTCTACTCTTCGTGGCCGAGAAGCCGCTGGCGCGCGCCGAGATCGCCACCCTTGCCGGAGTTGACCGCGAAACGGTCGACGCGCGGATCGGGGACCTGGCGGTGAGCCTGGCCGAGCGCGGCATCCGGCTCGTAGAGTCGGGCGAGAAGGTTGAGTTGGCCACCGCGCCGGGGGCTGGCGCGCTGATCGCCCGCTACGTCGGTGCCGACGCGCCGCGGCTGTCCTCGCCTTCGCTGGAGACGCTCGCAATCGTCGCCTACCGGCAGCCCTGCACGCGCAACACCATCGAACGGATCCGAGGGGTCGATTCTGAGTACACGATCCGGACCCTGCTCCATCGCCGCCTGGTCATGGAACTCGGCCGATCCGAAGCCCCAGGCCGCCCAATCCTGTACGGGACCGGGTTCGATTTCCTGGAACGATTCGGGATGACGAGCCTGGAAGAGCTTCCGCCGTTGGATGCGCCGATTGCCGAGAGCTTGTTCGCCCCCGACGATGAAGCGGAGGCACGGGGCGAAATGGCGCCGGCGACAGCTTCGGCATTCGGGTCGGCTGCCGCCGGGCCGACCGACGGGGCCGGCTGAAGTGACTCGAGAGCGGCTGCAGAAGGTGCTCGCTTCGGCCGGCGTCGCCTCGCGACGTTCCGGCGAGGATCTGATCCGCGCCGGGCGGGTCACCGTGGACGGTCGGCCGGCGATCATCGGCGAGCAGGTCGATCCCGAGATGCAGCACGTGCAGGTCGACGGCAAGTCGCTCCCCGCCATCGAACAACAACGCTCGTACTGGATGCTCAACAAGCCTGCCGGTGTCGTCTCGACCGTTCGGGACCGCCACGCCGAACACACCGTCATGGAGTTGCTGCCGCCCAACGCCCGGCGCGACGCGCGCCTCTACCCCGTGGGCCGGCTGGACGAAGAGTCCGAAGGTCTGCTCCTTTTTACCAACGACGGCGCGTGGGCGGACCTGCTGCTTCACCCACGCTACGGCGTCGAGCGGGAATACATGGTCGGCCTCGAGCGGTCGGTCACCAAGCAGCAGAAGCTGGCGCTTCGCAACGGCGTCGAACTCGAAGAAGGCCTTGCCCGAGTCGACCTGCTGGAGGACGCGACGCCGGCCCAGGTCCGAAAGCTGCTCGACCTGCTGGCGCCTCCGCACGCCGAGCTGCGCTGGTACCGCGTCGTGCTGGCGCAGGGCTGGAAGCGGCAGATCCGCCGCATGTTCGACGCAGTCGGGATGCCCGTCCGAAGACTCGCTAGGGTTCGAGTCGGCTCGCTGAAGCTGGTCGACATCCACACCGGCGACGCTCGACCGCTGACCCACCAGGAGGTCACGCAGCTGGCCTCATGCGCTCGAAGATCGACCACGACCCGTCCGCCGAGGGTCGGCGCGCCGATCGCGAAACCCGGGCCGATCGCCGAACCCGCGCCGATCGCGAAACCCGGGCAGTTGCAGCGGCGGCCGGTTGTCGGGCCGGGCCCCGCCGAGGACGGCTCGCCCGAATAGCCGGCCCTCCGGGAAGGTATCCTCCGGCCGTGACTACCGACCAGACCCAGCGCACCTCAGCCCGCCTCGTGGTCGCCGTCGACGGCCCGAGCTCGAGCGGCAAGAGCACCGTCGGCGCCGAGGCCGCCCGCCGGCTCGGCTACCGCTTCTGCGACACGGGCCTCCTGTATCGCGCCGTTGCGTGGCTGGCCGTGGAGCGTGGAGTCGCCCCGGATCAGACGGCGGAGCTGGTCCCGCTCGCGGGAGAGGTTGAGCTCGTCGCCGACAGGCGCGGCCGGCTTCGTCACGTTGAGGCCGCCGGCCGCGACGTCACCGCCGAGGTGCACCGACCCGAGGTGGATCGCGCGGTCTCCAACTACTCCAAGGTTGCCGAGCTGCGGGCCGCACTGGTGCCACGGCAGCGTGCGCTCGCTGCGGACGGGGGGATCATCATGGCCGGGCGCGACATCGGCACTGTCATCCTGCCCAACGCAGACGTGAAGATCTACCTCTACGCCTCGCCCGAGGAGCGAGCCCGCCGTCGCGCGGCCCAGCGCAGAGTCAAGGCGGACGAAACCCAGGCGGGCGGCATTCTCGAAGACATGCGCCGCCGCGACGCCATCGACTCCGAGCGCGAGACCGCGCCACTGCGGACCGCCGACGACGCGATCCTGCTCAAGACGGACGGCAACACGTTCGACCAGACGGTTGCGGCAGTGGTTCGCGCGATCCGTGAGGTAGAGGCCGCAAGGGGTGGGGATCGTGGCCGCTAATCAGCTTCCGCTCTTCCCGCGGTTCTCAGGCGTCGTCCTTAGAATCGCCGCCGCCTGCCTGACGCGGGTCAAGCGTGAGGGTTTCGAGAACATACCGGCTTCGGGACCGGTGCTCGTCATCTGCAACCACGCCTCCAACGCGGACGGGATGCTGCTGATGGCCTATGTCGTGCCGGCGATGAGGCGGCCGATGGGCTGGCTCGGCAAGGAAGAAGCCCTTCGCTGGCCCCTGTTCGGCTGGGCGATGCGTCAGAACGGCGTGTTTGGCGTCCGTCGCGGCGCGGGCGATCTGGAGGCGTTCAAGCTGGCGAAGCGGGTCCTCGACGAGGGCCACGTTCTGACGATCTTCCCTGAAGGGACGCGCTCGCCGACCGGCGCGCTGCAGGAGGCGAAGGAGGGCGCCACGGTGCTGGCCGTGCGAAGCGGCGCGCCGATCCTTCCAGTCGCGATCACCGGCTCGCACCGCTTCTGGCCGAAAGGGAAGCTGTTGTTTCGGCCCGGACGCCGGATGACGGTCAGAGTGGGTGAGCCGTTCAAGCTGACCGTGCCCAAGGGCGCCGATCGCCGCGAGTCGCTGCGAGCCGCGACGGCCGAGATGATGCGCCACGTCGCGGAACTGCTCCCCGAAGAGCAGCGCGGGGTATACGCCGGGACGGTCGAAGCGACCGACCGGGCTACTCCCGACCTACGGTAGGGCCCTTCTCCTCACCTTCGACCTTCGTCGAGGGGAGCGCGACCGACGCAACCCACGTCTCTACTCCGGCGGCTCTGCGGGTGAGACGCCCGGCCCCGGGCCCTGCGTCGCGCCGTTCAAGTGCCATACTCAGTCGAGATGGGCAACGTTCGAGAGGTCCGAATCGCCAGGCGCACCGGGTTCTGCTACGGCGTGCGCGAGGCAATCGACAAAGCCAAGGAAGCCGCGGCATCCGGCAGAGTGACTCATACGCTCGGCCAGGTCGTCCACAACGAAGGCGTCATCGCCGCGCTCCAGGCCCAGGGGATCGAGACCGTCGACACGCTCGACCAGGTCAAGGAAGGCGCCGCCGTCGTCATTCGCGCCCACGGCGTCCGGCCCGACGTGCTGGCCAACGCCGAGAAGCGCGGTCTCGACGTCATTGACGGTACGTGCACGTGGGTGATCCAGGAGCAGCGGGAGATCACGAAGCTCGTCGAAGAGGGCTACGCCATCGTCCTGCTCGGGACCCCGCGCCATCCCGAGGTCGTCGGGTTGCTCGGCTTCGCCCCCGACGCGATCGTGGTCGACGAGGAGGCAGACTGGGAGATGATCCCGCGCCGCAAGAAGATGGCGCTCCTCAGCCAGAGCACGCAGCCGCCCTGGAAGTTCGAGAAGCTGGCCGCGTTCATGGTCGGCCGCTGCCACGAACTCAAGATCGCCAACACCGTTTGCCCGGTCACGATCCACCGCCAGCAGGACACGGTCGAAGCCGCCCGAGAGGTCGACCTGATGCTGGTCGTAGGCGGCCGTTCGAGCGCCAACACCAAGGAGCTCACTCGGCTGTGCGGGATCGTCGGCACGCCCGCGATCCAGATCGAGTCCGAAGGAGACCTGACTGACGCCTCGGTCTTCGGGAACGCCCGGATCGTCGGCGTCACGGGCGGAACCTCGACTCCAATCGAGGATCTGCGCTGCGTGGCGGAGCGGGTTCTGCGGCTGGCGGGCACCGCCGACGCCGCCGCACACGCCGGGGAACTGGCCAATGCGGCGCTGGCCGCGGCCGCTACCCCGGCCGGTCGAACCACCTCGCTGCCGGACCCGCTGGTAGCCGTCGCGCGCTGACCGGAGGCCCCTTGCGCGGCGTTTGTCGCGCTGCGGGCGACGTGGCCCCATAATCCACACGTGACCCCACTTCCAATCATCGCCGTCGTCGGGCGCCCGAACGTCGGCAAGAGCACCCTGTTCAACCGCATGGTCGGCCATCGGGCTGCGATCGTAGAAGACCGCGCCCGGACCACCCGCGACCGAATCTACGGCGAGGCGGACTGGAACGGGCGGAGCTTCATCGCCGTCGACACGGGCGGTTTGGAGATCAAGCCCGGCGATCCCATCGAAGAGAAGGTCCAGGAACAGGCTCGCATTGCGATCGCCGAAGCCGACGTGATCATCTTCGTTGTCGATTCGATCTCGGGTCTGACTCCTGCGGACAACGAGGCGGCCGATCTGCTGCGGACTGCCAAGGCGCCGGTGCTGGTGGCGGCGAACAAGGCCGACAACGAAAAGCGCGAGCTGGAAGCGGCAGAGTTCTACTCCCTGGGTTGGGAGGAGACATATCCGATAAGCGCCGCTCACGGTCGCGGAGTGGCGGATCTGCTCGACGCGATCGTGTGGGCCATGCCGCCCGAGAGCCCCGAGGAGATCGAGCGCAAACGTCGCGAGGCAGAGTCGGACGCGTGGGCGCGAGAGATGGCGGAAGGCCGGCTCGCGCGCGTCCGGGCCGGCGACGAAGAGGGCATCGAGATCGACGGCGACGAGGCGGGCGAGGACGGTCAGCCGAGTTTCGGCGACGAGGACCAGAAGGTCTCCATCGCCCTGGTCGGGCGGCCCAACGTCGGTAAGTCGAGCCTGTTCAACGCGCTGTTGGGCGAAGACCGGGCAATAGTCAGCGACATACCCGGCACCACCCGCGATGCGATCGACACGCACATGCGCTGGGGCCGTACCGACCTCGTCCTGATCGACACCGCCGGCATGCGCCGGCCCGGGAAAGTGGCCAGCGGACCCGACGCGGAACGCTACTCGACGTTGCGGGCCATCAAGGCCGTGGACCGGGCCGACGTCGCGATTCTCATCATCGATGCCTTCCAGGGGCTCACATCGCAGGACGCCCACGTCGCCGGCTTCGTCGTCGAAGAAGGCCGCGGGCTGGTGCTCGCGCTCAACAAGTGGGATCTGCTGGCCGAGAAGACCGACCGCTCGTTCGATGAGTTCGCGACGGCGCTCCGAGCCGAAGTGCCATTCCTGGACTTCGCTCCGATCGTTTCTATCAGCGCCAAGACGGGTCAGCGCGTCGGCAAGGTCCTGGAACTCGCGGTCGACGTTTGGGGCGAGCGGCGCAAGCGCGTCTCTACACCAGAGTTGAACCGAGTCCTTCGGGCCGCTTCACTGCGTCAGGCGCCCCCGGCCGGAAAGCTCGGCCCGCCCAAGATCTTCTACGCGACCCAGGTGGCCGTGGCTCCGCCGACGTTCGTCTTCTTCGCGCGTCACGCGGACCAGGTCCATTTCAGCTACAAGCGGTTCCTCGAGAACCAGCTACGAGCCGAGTTCGGCTTCGACGGCACGCCGATCCGGCTCATCTTCCGGGAACGGGCCAGCGACCGGGCTGGGCGCGAGAAGACGTCCGGAAAGGGACGACGCCCGGGCGGGCCGCGGACCGGCAAGGCGCCGGGGAAAGCCCACACGGCGCCGGCCAGGACGCCCGGCCACGGAGTCACCGGCAGTGTCAGGCGCTCGCCGGGTCAGCGCGGCAGCGCGAGCTAAGCCGGGCGCGCCAACGCACGAGCCCGGGCGGCCGGGGGGCTTCCTGTCTCTGCTATGCTGTCGGCCGATCGGGGCGTGGCGCAGCCTGGTAGCGCACCTGAATGGGGTTCAGGAGGCCGAGCGTTCGAATCGCTCCGCCCCGACCATCTTCGGAGCATTGGAAAGCCCCTGCGGCGTCGCCGGAGGGGCTACTTTTTCGCCCGAAAGCGAGCGAGTAACGGTCCCGGGAGACCGGGAGGGGGATACCGGTTGGCTATCGTACTTGGCCTTAAGTGCTATTGGCTCCCAGGCTCCGGTGCCGGACTATACGGGTAGGCCAATATTGGCGCAGAACTTATAGAGGTGCCCCATGTTTCTTCGCAAGTCTGAAGGCCAGGGTCTCGCTGAGTACGCCCTGATCCTCGCCCTCATCGCCATCCTCGCGATCACGGCTCTGCTCTTCCTGAGCGGCCAGATCAACACCATCCTGAGCACGATCGGCAAGAGCCTCTAACTTTCGCTCCAGACCACAACAACCGGGTCGCGGATACCGCGGCCCGGTTGTTGTTTGTAGAGGGGAGCACAACAGCCCGATCGGCCATCCCAGGGTAAACTCGACCGCTGATGACCGGCCGACGGCCGGCCGAGATGCACCCTGGACGAGTGGCGACCGTGGATGAACTGGACAGGCGCGGCGCAGGCCGCCGGCCCGACCCGGATCTTCTGGACGAACAGCAGCGATCCGGCGTGGGCGACATGGACCCGCAAGACTTTCGCGCGGCAGCACACGCCGCCGTCGACATCATGGCGGACTACCTGGCGGGGGTAGGGAAGCGGGACGTGATGCCGGCCGTCGAGCCCGGTACCCTGCGTTCGCTCTTTCCAGCCGAGGCGCCGGAGTCGCCCGAGCCGATCGAGGCGATCCTGGCCGACTATCAGCGCCTCATCGAGCCGAACATCACCCACTGGCAGCACCCGCGCTTCCTGGCCTATTTCAGCAGCGCCGCGTCGGGGCCGGGAATCATCGGCGAGATGCTGACGGCGGTTCTCAATTCGAACGTGATGCTGTGGCGTACGAGCCCGGTCGGGACGGAGCTCGAGCAGGTGGTGGTCGACTGGTTCCGCCAGGCCCTCGGGCTGCCCTCTGGTTTCGACGGCCTGCTGACCGACACAGCCTCCACCTCGACCCTGATCGCGCTCGCTGCGGGACGTCAAACGGCCGGAATCGACGCCGCGGTCAAGGGATTGCCGGGTCGTCCTGAGGTGCCGAAGCTGCGCGTCTACGCTTCTGCCGAGGCCCACTCTTCGATCGAGAAGGCTTGCATGACGCTCGGCCTTGGCCAGAACGGCCTGACGAAGATTCCGACGAACGACCGGTTCGAGCTGAGGCTGGACGCTCTCGAGCAGGCGATTGCCTCCGACAAGAAGATGGGCGTCAGGCCGATCGCGATGGTCGGCACGATCGGCACGACCTCGACCACGTCGATCGATCCGATCCCCGGTATGGCCGAGATCGCCGCCCGTGAAGGCATCTGGCTGCACGTCGATGCGGCTCACGCGGGTGCTGTGGCGCTCATCCCGGAACGACGCGATCAGTTCGCCGGCTGGGATCTCGCCGACTCGGTGGTCACGAACCCGCACAAATGGTTCTTCTCTCCGGTCGATGCGTCCGTCCTGCTGACGACCCGAATGCCGGTTCTGCGTGACGCCTTCAGCCTCGTGCCGGAGTACCTGCGCACGCTGGATCACGAAGGCCCGATCCGCGACTACAACGAGTTCACGCCGACCCTGGGTCGACGGTTCCGGGCCCTGAAGCTGTGGATGCTGCTTCGCTACTTCGGCATCGAGGGGCTGCGCAGGCGGATTTCTCACCACCTGGATTTGGGCGAGCGCTTCATGCGCTGGATCGACGACGCGCCCGACTTCGAACGCCTGGCACCCGTGCCGTTCTCCACGATCTGCTTCCGTTATCGACCCGCGTCCCTTGCGGACAGGGCGGACGAGCCCGAGATCGCGGAGGAGCTCGACCGGGTCAACCTGGCTCTCATGGACGCCATCAACCGGACCGGCGAGGTCTTCCTGTCCCACACTCGGCTCCGCGGTCGCTTCGCTATACGCGTGGCGCTCGCCAACCTCCGCACCGAGGATGTGGACCTCGAGCTGGTCTGGGAGATCATCCGGCGCGAGGCCGCCGTCCTTGCCGTTTCGGCCGCCTGAGGGTCCACAGCCGCGGGGCGGTACGATTGACGCGTGAAAACCCCATTTGCCAGAGCCCTGGGCGCCGTCGCGGTCGCTGTTGCCACGCCGTGTGTCGTCGTGGCGGTGGCCGTGTTGCTCTTCCTGAATCCGATCTGGGTCGGCTTCGATCAGGACAGAAGTGATGTCGCGGGACTGACCGGGTACTCGCCTGCTCAAGTTCGCCAGGTCACGGGCAGCATCCTGTCGGACCTGGTCTTCGGGCCGCCGAACTTCGACGTGGCGGTGAACGGGTCGCCCGTTCTGGACGTTCGCGAGCGAGGCCACATGGCCGACGTGAGAACGGTGCTCACGGGCATGGGCCTGGTGGCGCTCCTGGCCGCGATCGTCTTGCTGGCATTGGGCCTGATGAGCCGCGGCGCGCCGTGGTTCTGGCGTGCCGCTCAGACCGGCGGCAAGGTGCTCGCGGTCGGTGTCGTGGTGGTCGGGCTCGCTTTCGCGGTCTTCTTCGACCAGGCCTTCGAGCTCTTTCACGAACTCTTCTTTCCGCCGGGCACGTACTCCTTCGATCCACGCCTGGAGAAGCTGGTGCAGTTGTTCCCCGACCAGTTCTGGTCCGAAACCAGCGTTGCCCTGGCCGGGGCGGTGCTGGTGCTGGCCCTGGTCGTCGTTTTCGCGGCGGGCCGCATCGCCACCAACGCGCACCTCACGCTGCCGGACCCGGGGACTGCATCGCCGGCGATGATGCCGGGCGGTTCGCGGTGAACTCCGGGGTCCCGCTGGGCCGGGTATTCGGGACCGAGATCCGAGCGCACTGGACGTGGATCTTCCTCCTGGCCCTGATTACGGTCGTATTCGGGGAAGAACTCGCGGTTCAGACCAACGTCGGGTTCGACGCGCTCTGGGGCTGGGGCACGGCTATTGCGGCGGCTGCGCTGATCTTCGCCTCGGTGACCTTCCATGAGCTAGCCCACGTATGGATTGCGCGGCGAAACGGCATAGGCGGCAACGTCGTCGTGATCCAGATGCTCGGTGGCAGCTACGTCATGGAAGTGCGGCCACGGGCGTGGGGTCAGGAATTGCGGGTCGCGCTGGCCGGGCCTGTCGTCAGCCTGGTCCTGATGACGGTGTTCGGCGTGTTCGTGGGGCTCGTCGAGCTAGGCTGGGGAAGCTCGAACGACGTTCCGCCGGCCGTCGCGGCCGTGAGCTTCGTGGCCCAGGTGCTCGCGCTGTTCAACTTCTTCCTCGCCGTGGTAAATCTGATCCCCGGCTACCCGATGGACGGCGCCCGGATCGTCCATTCCCTTGCCTGGGCAAGGTCCGGCCGTGACGACGTGGGGACGACAGTCGCGAGTCGGGTCGGACGGATGGTGGGCTTTGGCATCATGGCCCTCGGCGCGGTCGTTGTTGCGGTCGTGGATCTCTGGCCCGGTCTGGCCCTGATGATCGCCGGTTGGCTGTTCGTCGGGTCGAGCCGGATTCTCGAGCGACGGTTGATGCTCCAGAAGCTGATCGTGGGTGCGCACGTGTCCGACGCCCTCGACTCGGAGCCCGCTCGTATCCCGCCCCAGTTGACGCTCGACGTGTTCGCCGGCGAGTACATGGGCGAACGGCTCGGTGGCGCGGCCCTCGTCGAACGCGGCGAGGAGCTGCTCGGATTGATTGGGACGGCGCAAATCAGACGGATACCTCGCCGAAATTGGCCGCTGACGCGAACCGAACAGGCGATGGTGCCGCTGACCAAGGTGCCTTGGGCGAGCGGCGACACCGATCTCTGGTCGGCCCTGGAAACGCTCGAGCGCTCCGGTCTGGACGGCTTGCTGGTCGGGACCGGAGAGCACGTCTCGGCACTGCTGACGCGCCGATCCGCGGCGCAGCTGATCCACGAGCGGGCGGAGCAACAAGCTCGCACCCTGGGACCGCTGCTCCAGGCCAGAAGATTCCCCGGACGGCGAACGCCGCCTGCTCCTCCCGGCGCCCCCCGCCCGCCTGCGCCGCCGGTTGGGCCCGTGCCGCCCGCTGGACCGGAAGGTTCGGACGACAACACATCAGACGACACCGACGATCAGTGAGCCGTGAGAGGTGAGGGCCCGATGAGCGACGAAGGTAAGCCCCGCGACGAGGTCAACCCACGCGACGCTTTCGAAGACAGTTCGAGGGCCGGGCGGCGCCGAACCGGCCATGTCGATCGAGTGGGCAGGCCCCGCATGACGGACGTGACCGAGCAGCCGTTGATCGCCCGGCGAGCGGTTGCGGAGGCCGAAGTGGCCGTGTCGCACGAGACGCTCAGCGCCATCGTGGATGGGACGAACCCAAAGGGCGACGTGCTGAGCGTGGCCGAGCTTGCGGGAGTCATGGCAGGGAAGCGGACCAGCGACCTGATCCCACTATCCCATCCCGTGGCTCTGACCGATCTGCTGGTGCGTGCCGTTCCGGACCGTGCCGCCGGCGTCGTCCGCATTCGAGTGGAGACGGCGGCGATAGGTGCGAGCGGCGTCGAAATGGAAGCGCTTACGGCTGCCGCCGTGGCAGCCCTGACCGTCTACGACATGGTCCGCGACGGGGACCCCTCGGCGGCCGTCCGCGGGATCAAGGTGCTTTCGCGCTCTGCCGGTGAGGGCGATGCCTGGCAGCGCGCGCCGGACACATTCCCGGGTCAGAATCCCAGGGTGCCGAGGGGCGCGCGGGTTGCCGGCCGAATCTCGGGCCCGCCGCGCGGGGCCGGAGGCCGCATCCCGCCACGCAGGTACGGTTCCTAGACCTCCCGGAGGGCCGCCGACTCCTGTTTGTGGCCCGCATTGGCCGGCAGGTGGGTAGTACGTTTGGGCGGTGCTGGCGATCATCTTGGGGCGCGCCGCGCAGGCGTTCTGTCGCTACATTAGCGGCGCGCGCTTGCGGCGAAGGAGAATTCCATGCTCGACGCCAAGGTCGTCTTGCCCCTGGTGATCTTCTTCGTTATGGGCGCCGCGGTCCTGTGGCTGTTGTGGCGGGTCGTTGTGGCGGGCGGTCGGGCGCGGGGCGAGAGAGCATCGGGCGTCGCGGCCGCGGAGATCGCGCGCCGTTCTGAGGTTCTTCTGGGCGATCTCCTCCTCGTCGTAGACGAATTGCGGCGCCGCAGGTTGTCGTCGCAGGATGCCGCGCCGGAGATGGCCGGGGCACAGGATGCTCTGCGGCGCCAGGTCCAGGAGGCGACGGCGCTCAGTCGGAGCGGGCCGTGGGCGACGACCGCGGCCGCGCTGGTAGCCGACATGGAACGCGCTCAACGGGCCATCGATCTGATCGTGCATGGTGGTGAGCTGCTCGCGGACGTGAGCGGCGTCGATTGGGGCGAGGGGGAGACGTCCGTCAAGCGTGGATACCTGAACCTGGTTCATGCCCGCGAGGCGATTCACCAGCGGCGAGAGACGATCGCGCTGGTGTCTCAGACGCGCCGTTCGGGCGGGGGCGGCTGAGCGATCACCACGCCGCCACCAGTCTGATGCGGGTTCTACGGGCCCCGTCGGGCGCCGAGTTCGCAGGTGCTATTCTCCCTGCCAGGCCACGGGCATCGTGGTCGAGGAGACGGAGCCGATGCGCTGTCCGCGGTGCGGCGAACGCGAAACCCGGGTCATTGATTCGCGCGACCTCGACGAGGTCAGCATCCGGCGCCGTCGCGAGTGCGCGGCCTGCTCGGCTCGGTTCACGACCAACGAGCGGATCGAGGCCCCGCGTCTGTCGATCGTCAAGCGCGACGGCACGCGCCAGGAATTCGACCGCGAGAAGCTGGCGTCCGGACTCCGCAAGGCGTTGACGCGGCGTCCGGTTCCGGACGATGCCGCTGAGAGGGCCGCGGACCAGATCGAGGCCGAGTTGCGGGCGTCGGGTCTCTCGGAGGTCGATTCGTCCGAGGTTGGCCGTCTGGCGATGGAGAAGCTGCGGGCGATCGACCAGATCGCGTACATCAGATTCGCCAGCGTCTATCAGAGCTTCGAGGATCTCGAGGCCCTCAAGCGCGAGGTGGACAATCTCTACGCCCAGAGAGAGAGCGGGGCGACGGTCAAGTGAGCGTGCTGTCGGACCGCGACATCGCGGCGGCCCTGCAAACGGGCCAGATCAAGATCGAGCCGTACGATCGAGCGGACCTGCAGCCGTCGTCGGTCGACCTGCACCTCGACCGCACGTTCCGGGTCTTCCGCAACAACCGCTATCCGTTCATCGACGTTCGAGTCGCACAACCCGACCTGACGGACCTGTTGTCGGTCGACGACAACGAGGCGTTCATCCTTCACCCGGGCGAGTTCGTCCTCGGCCAGACCGTCGAATGGGTCGAGTTGCCCGATGACCTGGTGGCTCGGCTGGAGGGCAAGTCGTCGCTGGGCCGGCTCGGTCTGCTCATCCATTCGACCGCCGGCTATGTCGATCCCGGCTGGAAGGGCAAGCTCACATTGGAGCTGTCGAACGTTGCCAAGCTCCCGATCGCTTTGTATTTCGGGATGAAGATCGGCCAGATCAGTTTCCTCACGATGTCGAGCCGGGTCGAACGACCGTACGGCTCGGCCGGCCTGGGGTCGAAATACCAGGGTCAGTCGGAGCCGACCGCCTCGGCCTTCTTCGAGGACTTCCAAGCAGCTCGCCGGACCCAACAACCAGTGACGGACGATGCCCGATGACCACGCTCAACGACGCCGTCCACTGGTCGGCCGAACTGGGCGGGGGGACGCGCGTCGCCCTGATCCAGGCGGGCACCTTCCGCTCGGACGCCGGTGCGCTGTTGGGCGTCGTGCCGCGCATGATGTGGAACCGGCTCGTGACCGACGAGATCGACGAGCAGCATCGCATCCTGCAGGCGCTCAACTGCCTGCTCATCGAGACGCCCGATGGCCGCGTTCTGGTCGAGACCGGGATAGGCGACCGGGTCACCGGCAAGATCAGGTCAATGCGGGCTTACGAGGGGCCGTGGATCGTTCCGGCGCTCGAGAGAGCCGGCTTCAACCCGGGCACCGTCGATGCCGTGGCCGTGAGCCATCTCCATTTCGACCATGCCGGCGGCCTCCTGCTGGCCGACGGTGAGCTCGCTTTCCCCCGGGCCAGGTTCGTGGCGCAGCTCGCGGAGTGGAGGGTCGCCATGGGCGACAATCCGCGCATCGTCGCCGCCTACGACCAGCCGGAGCTGAGCCTGGTGCGCGATCTGGGACTGCGCGGCGTCGTGGATGGCGAGGCCGAGATTCTGCCCGGCGTCACCGTCATCCCGACCGGAGGCCACTCCGCCGGCCATCAGGGCGTCGTGATCCGTGGCCGCGACACGACCGTCGGCTTCTTCGGCGACCTGTGCATGAGGCCCTGGAGCGCAAACCCGCGCTGGGTCACCGCCTTCGACGACTATCCTCTCGACTCGGTCCTCGTCAAGGCGTCGCTCTTTGCTCGCGCCGCCGCCGAGGAATGGACCATCGTCCTCTCGCACGAGCCAGTTCATCCGGTAGGCCAGCTCGTTCGCGATCGCGATCGCTACCACTTCGAGGCGAGCGTCTGAGGCTCGTTGACTTGCGAGGCGCAACGCGGCTGCTTCGCCCCTGGTCCTGGACGCGGTAACATCCCTGCGAGCCCCCGTAGCTCAGTGGACAGAGCGCCGCCGTCCTAAGGCGGGCGTCGTCGGTTCGAGTCCGGCCGGGGGCGCCACACTCGCGCACTCTCGCGCCACTTCGGCGAAGAAGGGCCGGGAGCGGGAGTCCAGACTGCGCGGTAGACGCGACAGTCGTCGGTGTCCACCTGCTCCACCAGGAGCGCAACAAGCTCCCGCGGGCCTCCGAACCCCCGACGCCGACGCGTCCACGCTGCGGGTTCGGTCAGTGATCCTGGTCGCCGTCCTGGTCCAGATGGGAACGACCTATGGCGGCGCCTCTCGCTTCGGCCTCCGGGCCGCCTATGATCGCCTCTTTGACTCCGTCCTCTGTCCGCCACAACTGGAAACGCTGGTCGGCGATGCCGGCGCGAAGCAGGTTACGAAGGTAAGGGATTGCGATGTTGCCGTACTCGACCTGAACTTCGCCGGCCGGGTTCGGGGCCAAGTCCACGAGTGTCTTCAGGCGCTCGTAGATCACATCGCCCGGTAGGCCAGTGGCAGCATCACCATCCGATCAAGGGCACGCACGACCGCGCCCCGCAAGGACCGGGGCTCGTCTGGGAGTGCCAGGGGCCCGTAGTCTTCGTAGATGCCCCAGGTTCCCCCGTCCGCTGGGAACACGAACACGTCGGGCAGGATGCGCTCGTCGGGATGCAGGATTTGCGCCCGTACACGGTCCATCGCGGGCATCAAGACCGGCGCGTACAGGTAGTACTTAACGAGCGTCAGGTAGGCGATCGAGAGGTGGGCGATGGTCAGTCGCCAAGCGGGGTCCTTGCCGACAGTGATGGTGACCGGCACCTGGAAGGGCAGCGACTTCGCCCAAGTCTGGAGCATCCGCCGGGACGGGCTGTCGTCGAGCACGAAACGCATGTGCTCAGGCTTGGCTCCGCCCGATACGGCGACCCGGGCCGTAGATCGCCCCACCTTCACCTTGCCGATCCGCTCGCCAGGGCGGAGGCCGAGTTGTCTGTGATCGATGAGGAGGGAATCGAACAGCCCGCCGTTGCGCCCGTTGCACGTCTTGCAGAGGAGCACGCAAGAACCGCGCGGTTGTATCCGCCGAGGGACGATATGTCCGAGGTCGATACGTCCAGCGATGACCTCTTCGCGTCCGCCCTCGGTCAGACATATCGGACAAGCGACTCGACCCCGAACCCCCGTCCAGGCTTCGTAGTTGCTCGCGAACGGCTTGTATAGCGCCAGCCGCTACTCTATCCCTCTGCTCATGGCCGTAGTCTACGGGTGCGAGCCCTGGTGTCCCTCGCGAGAAGTCGGGCTCATGACGGCCATCCGGCCAACGAGGCGCCTAAGCGGAGCCCGGAACCAGCTCGAGTGCGACCTCATCCCGCTTCCTGTCCACCAGGGGGCCTAGCTCCGCGAGGAATGCGTCGAGTAGCGACGGCTCCGTTCTGACGTGGATGAGCGCTTCGTCCGCGGCTTCCTTCCGTGCGAAGCGGTCGTAGTCCGTCTGCAGCCGGCAAGTCAAATAGATCCGCCCATCGAACCAATGAAAACGCACGTGGACGGCGCCGTTCGCATACTCCGGGCCAAACTCCCCGAACCTCAGGTCGCAAAGACCTTGAGACTTGGCGAAGGACCGGAGATCCTTGACCGCGGTCTTCAGGTCCTCGCGCCCGACGTAGGAGGTTACGGCGAAGCCGGTGTCGGGCCCCTCGACGGCGACTCGCAGTTCGTCCATGTCGTCATCGCCCCAGACTCTAGAGATGCGTAGGGCTGTGGATGGTTTTCGAAACACGCGGGTTTCCTCCAGCCGACGAGACCGGCGAGCCCCTCGCCCACGCGAGCGGCCTAGTGTAGCCCGCGCCATGGTCGAAGGAAGCGCACCGCGAACAAGCCCCCGTCAGTTGCCGAAGAACACCACGAAGAACTCCCGTCGGCTGGCACGCCCTTCGGTGATGTACTCGGCAAGGTCTTGGAGGTTGGCCCGCACACGCTCGCTCGTGTGCGGCCGACGAGCGATGGCGCTCATTTCCTCCAACAGCCGGAGCGACTGTTCCCCGTTGAACACTGTGTCGGTGACGGGGGAGATGGAACTCACCAGGCTCATGGCGGGTTCCCGCGAGAACACCTGAAAGGACTCGTCCTGCAGGACAGCGACCTTCGTGTCTGACGGCCTCGGCGTCAGAATCCGCTCAACGACCAAGACGCCGTAGCTCAATCTGCATGCCTCCTTGCGCTGACCGTCATTCTAAGCAGTGCGCTCGCCCGCCCGGTCGGCCGACAGCGCTCGCTCAACTCGCGGCGGCGTAGTATTCGAGGGAGTCGTCCTGCGCCGGTAACGCGCCCCCAAGTCCGGCCGGGGGCGCCACACTCGCGCCACTTCGGCGGCAGAGTTTGTCGGGTGCCCGACACAGGTCCGAGGGGCGACAGCCGATACTTGTCGACGGGCCGGACGCCGCTGGATCCAGCGGAGGAGGGGAGGGTCGCCGTGGGTGGCACGAGGTTGCCGGCGACTCTGGCCTATACCCTGACCGTGGCCGCGGATCCAGCCGGAAGATAGTGTCGCCGATGATGATTGTGTTCCTGTTGCTTCTTCCCGGCGTCGTTTGTCTTGTCGCGGCGTGGCTGATGTCTCGCGGATCGGGCGCCACCGACGCAGCGGGCAATGGGAAAGAATGGTCGATCTACGGCTGGCGTATGCCTCCGGCGGCCCGGCGACTCCTGGCCGAGCCGGCCGGCCCGACTGCCCTCGCGGTTCTATTCGCCGTGGTGTCGCTGCCGATAGTGGCTCTCTCGCTGGACGGGGTCTATGCGCCTGCCGGCGTCTATCTGGGCCAGGAACAAGTCGTTCGGCTGCCGCTCACAGACCTCGGGCGCTGGACTGCCGCTGCCGGAGGGGTGTTGGCTGCAGCTGTGTTCTCTGGAACGATCGGCGGCCTGGTCGTGCGACGCCACGCAAAGTTGGGTGGGCTGCTTACTCTGCTTCTGGCCTGGCAAGTGGGTATTGCCACGCTGCCGCTGGCGCCTGCGTTGCTGCACCAGGACGTTGGCTTCGTCTACTTCTGCCTGGACGGCTGCAGCGCGGCGATCGAATCCAGCGACCCCGCGACCGCACTGCAGGCCGCTGTGACGCCGTGGGCCGTGCAGCTGTCTCCGCTGTTTGCGCCTGTGCCGTTCGTGACTCTCGCGGTCGGAGTGATCGCTTGGACCCGACTCCTGCGGCGATTCTCCGTGAACCGGGAGTCGAGAACGCCCACCGGTCGCGAGGCGGCAAGCCGTGAACGGGCGTAGCCTGTCTCCGCTCAAGCCGTCAGGAGGACGCCCATGCGCTTTCGCAGCGCCGCGATCACCGTCGTCGTCTTTGCGGTCGCCATGGCGTACCTGGAATCCGCGGTCGTGGTGTATCTGCAGCGGGCCCTGGCCATCACGCCAGATCAGCTGTTCCCGCTCCGCGGCCCGGACGTGGCCGGGAATCTCGTGGCGATAGAGGTCGGCCGCGAGTTCGCTACCCTCGTGATGCTGGCGGGGATCGGCTGCCTGGCGGGTCGGACCTGGCTCGGGCGGCTGGCGTGGGTCGCGGTTGCGTTCGGCGTCTGGGACATCTTCTACTACGTGTGGCTCTGGGTCTTCATCGGCTGGCCCGGTTCGCCGGTCGCCTGGGACGTGCTGTTCCTCATTCCGGTGCCGTGGGTGGGGCCGGTCTGGGCTCCGGCCACCGTGAGTGCAGCGCTGGTCGGATTTGGATTTGCGGCAGCCCGCAGCATC
The DNA here is from genome assembly GCA_003152995.1 of Chloroflexota bacterium. GTDB lineage: Bacteria > Chloroflexota > Limnocylindria > Limnocylindrales > CSP1-4 > Fen-1039. The sequence continues at coordinate 48,914 of PMBR01000123.1, forward strand.
GAGTCCGGAGCGGCGCTTCGCGCTGGAGTGCGTGAAGTCGGATTGGCCGGCGCCGGCGGTCTGCTCGTCGTGATGAGTTTCGTCGTCGACGCGCCGCGCATCATGGCCGGGGGCCTGCCGGGCTGGTTCCCCTGGCCCCTGTTCGCGGCCGGCATGGCTCTGGCAGCGTGCGGTGCCCTCCTGACTCTGCGTCGCGGCGCGCTGGAGAACACGGCGGCTTGAGGTTCGGTTGCTTTCCGCCGATTCCTTGAGGGGAGCCGTCGGGTCGGTCCTACGCCGGCCGGCGGTGGGCACAAGGAGAGACCATGGAACCGGGCATCCGCACGGACTTCAATGAGATGCTGACGCCGATGCTCGGTCTTGCGGAGCAGATGCTGGAAAAGCGCGGCGCCTTCCGCCCCTTCGGCGCTCGACTGGCGGCCGGCGGGCAACTGGCCGTGATCGACGTCACGCCCACGCTGGAAGAACCTTCGAACCCCCTGATCATCGACGCTCTATACGCCACTTTCCGCCTGGAGGCGCGAGCCGGAACCATCAAGGCGTGCGCCGTGTGCTGGGATGCGGTCGTACCGAATGAGCAGGGTGGCGGCCTGACCGACGCTATCGCCATCGGCATGGAGCACCGCGACGGAGACCCGACGGTGGTTCTCTGCACGTATGAGCGCGAGCCCTCGGGGGACCTGCATTTCGACGATCCGATCACGGCTTTGGGCCGGCGCCACGTCTTTGGGGCCGTGTTGTTGTCCTGACGTTCCGCGTTCCGCGACCTGTGGAGGTCGTGACGGAACGCCCCGATTGGCAGTCCGAATGGCGGCTCCAGGCCGGGTCGTCGTATCCTTGGTCGGGCGGTCTGGCGCAAAGCCGTCCGTCACTCAGTCGTCGGCCGCCGCGTCATTGGCAGCGCCGCGGATGCGGCTGACTGGACGACGCGGAGGAAATGCGGTTGATGGTTCGCCGGTCGGGGCGAAAGTGGCGGCCTCTGGTTGGGGTAGCAGCCTACGTGACCCTGTGCGTGCTTCTCGGGTCGGTGACCTGGGTGGCAGTCACCACCGTCGCGGCGCGCGGGCCTGCCGCCACGCCGCGAACGATCGCTGCCGTCCCGACACCCACCGACACGATCGGGCCGACAGACTCTCCGACCCCTTCGCCGACCGCGACGCCGACTGCCACTCAGGCGCCGACCGATACGCCGCTCCCGACTCCCGCTGCGACCAGTGCGCCGTTCACGATGGACGTCTACAAGGACGGCACGTTCGTCTCGCAGGTGACAACTCACGCCTGCATGGCCGGCGCGGTCCTGAACATGCTCAACATCATCGGACCCAAGATTGACAAGACGACTGCGCGCCAGATCCAGATCAGCCACATCATCAACGGCAACACGACCAAGCAAGACAGCCTCAACGGCGGCTACGGCCCAGCGGGCTGGGCGATCACCCTGACGCAGCTCGGCGCCGGCCACTACAAGCTACTCGTTGACGACAGCCTGGACATGGCCATGCACGATGCCGCGAGGGCGCTACGTAGCACGGGCAGGCCGGTGGGATTGCTGTCCTGGTGGGGCGCCCATTCCTGGGTGATGACCGGCTTCGAGTCCAATCGCGACCCGCGCTACTACCCCACGAACTTCGTCATCAACGGCGCCTACATCGTGGACCCGTTCTATCCGCGCAAGAGTTCGATCTGGGGCCAGACGTTCGGGCCGGATTCGTTCCGGGACATGCCTGCCATGACGCACAACTACATCGGTTGGAAGCGGCCCGAGGGCAAGTACCCGGGCCGTGACGGCAAGTGGCTACTGGTGGTCCCGTACTAGCTCGTCCTGCCGCGCCTCAGTCGTGACAGCCTGCGCACAGGCCCGAGATCGTCACGTGCGAGAGGTCCACGGCAAACCCGAGCTGTGACGCCAGCGCGTCGACGATGACCGCCGCCGTCTCGGGGCGGATCTCCCACGTGGAGCCGCAGCCCACGCAGTAGAGATGACCGTGGACCTGCTGGGGGAGGATGTGGTATTCCTCGCGGCCGTCGTGTCCGTGGCCGTGCTTGACGAGCCCCAGTTCCTCGAGCAGGTCGAGGGCGCGGTAGACGGTAGATGGAGTTGTCGTACCGTCCAACTCTTTGCACCGGGCGATCAGCTCGGAAGCCGTTACGTGGCCCTCGTGCTCCCGGAGGACCTCGATGAGCGTGCGACGCTGAGGCGTCCAGCGCAGGCCGCCGGCGCGGAGTCGAACGGCGACGTCATCCCAGGGGCTGGCGGCCGCCGGGCCGGCGCTGGCTTCGATCTGCTCATGTGGCAAGGTGCGGTCCTTTCGGTACCGTCAATTGTCGCGCCTCAACCGGCCGTGTAGACTCGATCATATCGCGAGGCGTCGCAATAGCGACCTGTAGCGCCAGACGAGACGAACGGACGATTACCGCAGATGCACATTCCGGATGGCTACCTCGCGCCTGCTGTCTCACTCGCCCTGGCGATCCCGACGGTGCCAGCGTGGGGTCTGGCGACGCAGCGGGTCAAGAAGGTCCTGAACAATCGGACCGTGCCGTTGCTCGCGATCTTCTCGGCCCTCAGCTTCACCATCATGATGTTCAACGTCCCGGTTCCGGGAGGGACGACCGCGCACGGAGTTGGGGGCACTCTCATCGCGGTGGTGCTCGGCCCGTGGGCGGCGGTGATTGCGGTCAGCACGGCGCTGATTCTCCAGGCCCTCTTCTTCGGAGATGGGGGGATCCTGGCGATCTTCGCCAACTGCCTGAACATGGGCATCATCCTGCCTTTCGTGGGCTACGGCACGTATCGCGCCCTCGCGGCCCGCTCGCCGATGCTTTCCACGCGCCGGGCACTGGCCGCCGGAGTGGGTGCGTACGTCGGCATCACCGTGGCGGCCCTGGGCGTCGGCATCGAGCTCGGCATCGAGCCGGCGCTCTTCTCCAGCAACGGCCACGCTCTCTACAGCCCGTACGGACTCAGCGAGGCCGTGCCCGCGATGTTGGCTGCTCACGCGTTCGGCGCGTCGATCGTGGAGGGCCTGATCACGGGCCTCGGAGTGGCATATCTGCAGCGTCGCCATCCGGAGTATCTGACGAGCCTGCGCGGGATCTACGGTTCCGACGTGGACGCGGCGGCCCGCCCGGCACAGCGTCCGCTATGGCAGGTCGTCCTCGCGACCGTGGTTGCGGCCGTCGTCGTCCTGGGCGTCATCGGTTTGGTGGAAGGCGGCGGCAACCCGAACCGGATGTTCAACGCGGACTGGTCGCATGTCGACTGGCCCTCGGTCGGCAGCATGCTGCTGATCACTGCGGTCGCCGGACTCGTGCTCGTGCCGGCGGCCTATATGCTGCTGCCGCGCGCCGTGAAGCGGATCGGGGCGGCCTTCGTTGCCCTCGCGGTCGTGGCGCCGATCGGCCTGATCGCGCCCGGCTTCGCCTATGGCGAGGGCAGCACTGCCGATGTGAAAGCCGCGTTCGGTTATGTCCCGGGCGGGCTGCGAGACCTGTCGGGCGTATTTGCGGCGCCGATGTCCGGCTACAACCTGCCCCTGCCGTTCTTCGACGGCGCCAACGCGCCGCTCTGGCACGCCGGCATCGGCTACGAGATCGCCGGCATCGTCGGCATCATGGCTGTCGGGGGAGTCACGTACCTGGTCGCTCGGCTACTGCGCCGCGGCGACGGGCAGCCCCACGCGGCGGCAGAGGCCGGCTCGTGACCGCCGCCGTGGGTGGCCGCGCGTCCTCGGAAGGGCGCATCGGCTGGCTGGAGCAGACCCTCGGCGGCATAACCGCCAACATCGAGCACGCCGTATTCAGCGAACGACACGCCCGGTCGGCAGGATGGCTCCAGCGGCGCGATCCCCGGGCAAAGCTCGTCGGATTCCTCGTCGCGATCGTCGCGGCCAGCCTGGCGAGCTCGGTCGTCGGCCTCGCTCTGCTGTATGCCGCGACCCTCGGCGCCGCACGAGCGAGCCGTGTTCCGTTCGGGTTCTTCGTCAAGCGCGTCTGGCTCGGTATCCCGTTCTTTGCCGGTATCGTCGTCGTGCCGGCCATCTTCTTCGTTCCAGGGGACAGAGTCTTCGATCTCGCCCTGGGCCCCGCGCACCTGGCTCCATCCTGGAATGGCCTCGCCGGCGCGCTGCTGTTTGTCAGCCGCGTCGGGGTTTCGGTGTCCCTGGCGGTATTGCTCGTGGTCACCACTCCGTGGGCGGACGTCCTCAAGAGCTTGCGCGCCCTCCGAACACCGCAGGTCTTCGTGCTCGTCCTGTCGATGACCTACCGCTACATCTTCCTTTTCCTCCACACCACGAACGGGATACTCCTGGCGCGCAAGAGCCGCGTGGTAGGTCGGACGCGCGGCGGGGAGCAGCGCCGCTGGATTACCGGCACCATGGGAAACCTGATGAGTCGCGCATTCCAGATGAGTAACGACGTATACGCCGCAATGCTTTCCCGCGGATTCACCGGGGAAGTGCGGGTCTACAGCACCTACCGGATGCGGCCGGCCGACTGGCTGGCCCTCGGGGCAACGGCTGCCTTCTGCGTCACGGCCGTGCTGGCATCTCGAGTGGTGGCATGAACGGTACCAATCGCACGCCGCCGGTCGCGGTCGCGGAGGCGATCGAGGACGTGCTGGCGGTCGGCCCGGGCGAACCTCTTTATCGGCTTCGAGACGTGGCATTCGTCTACTCGGGCAGGCAAACGGCCCTCGATGGCGTGGACCTCGACATCTGGCCTGGCGAGCGAGTCGTCCTGCTGGGAGCGAACGGAAGCGGCAAATCGACCCTGCTGAAGCTGCTGGACGGCATCGTGGCCCCGTCTCGCGGCACGATGCGGGCTCTCGGACGTGATGTCGCGGCCGTTGCAGCCGGGCAGGAGGCGTTCACTTTCCACCGCCAGGTCGGCCTCGTCTTCCAGGACCCCGACATACAGCTCTTCAGCGCGACGGTTCTCGACGACGTGGCGTTCGGGCCGCTGCAACTGGGCCTCTCCGCGGATGAGGTCCGCGAACGCTGCGACGAGGCTCTGGCGGCCATGGAGATCGCGCACCTCGCCGATCGCGCGCCCTTCGAGCTGTCGGGCGGTGAAAAGAAGCGCGCGGCAATAGCCTCGGTTCTGTCGCTGCGGCCGGACGTCATCCTGCTCGACGAGCCGACCGCATCGCTCGACCCTCGCACCAAATGGCTCCTCGTAGATCTGATCCAGCGCCTCGGAGCCGCCGGCCGGACGCTGATCGTGGCCACTCACGAGCTCGACATCGTGCCTTTGATCGCGGATCGGGCCGTAGTCTTGAGCGAGCGGGGCAGGGTAGTGGCGGACGGCGATCCCGCGACGATTCTCGCCGACACGGACCTGCTGGTTCGGGAGAACCTGATCCACGAACATCTGCACCGGCATGGTCCGATCAGCCACTCGCATCGGCACGACACCGCGGACGCGGGCCATGCTCACGCGTCGGAGACGCTCCACCAGGAGCCGCCTGCGGGCGCGGTCGAGACCGGGCGGTCGGAAGCGACTCTGGGCATTCCGGCAGAGCGTCGTTAGTCGAAAGAGTCTCTCCCCCGGTACCCCCTCGGCCGGGGAATGCCCTCTTGGGAGGCTGACGGACCGACCTGTAAGGGTCACAATGCACGGCCATGGAGAGCCGTACCTCCGATCTCAATTCCGGCGCGCAGTATCCGGGTTCGATTCCGGTCGTCGCCGGGACGATGGCCCACGAGTCGACCGCTCCCGAGGCCGGCCTCGTAGACAGCGAGACCGAGAGAGCCGCTCGGGCGCGTCTGGTTGACGAGGTGCTCGCCGGCGTCGAACTCGTTCTGGTGGCCGACGGCGTCGCGTTCTGGCGGGAAGAAGCGGACCATTCGCTCGTCCTGACCGCGAGTCGGTCGATCTCCCGAGAGGTCCTCGAAGCCCTGGACGACAACGTAATCATGCCGCTGCAGTCGATCATGCAGCGCTGGCCGGACAGTCCCCTGGTCGCGATCCCGATGGACGACGTATCGAATCCGATCGCGGAGGAGATCAGGTCGGTCGCAGAGAAGGAGGACATCGTCGGACTGGCCGGCGTCCCGTGCCGGGTCCCGGGCGAGATGCTGGGCCTGTTGGTCGTCGTCCACAATCGGCCGCATCCATGGACCGTGCGCGACCTTGGGCTGGCCACAGGTTTCGCGGGCCAGCTGGCCACCGCGATGCAGAACTCGCGGCTCTACGCTTCGGTCCGTTCGCTTGCAAGCCGCCTGACCGCAATCCACGAGTTGAGCCTGCGGCTCGCCCAGCTCCGTGAAGTCGATGCGATCGTCGAAGCCATCGTCGCCGAGGTTGGGCGATTGGTCGACTGCGACACGGTGCGGGTGTACCGCGACCACCCCGTCGACGGCAGTTTTCGCCCGGTCGCGGCCTCGGGCACATTCGTGGGCATCGCGTCGCCGCCGCTCGAGGCAATCACCTCCGGCCACGCGGAGACACTGCCGGGCTGGGTAGCCAAGCGCAACGAACCGCTGATCGTGCCGGATGCGGCGGCCGAACGTAGAACGATCTTCCGCTCGACGTTCGGCGCCGAGTCGCTCCTCCTGGTTCCAATGGCCTATGGCGACGAGGTGCTCGGGGTGCTGGTCGTCTCCAAAGCTGGGGCCGGCAAATACGGCGCGGACGACGAGCAGGCGCTGTCGATCTTCGGCCGATACGCCGGGCAGGCCATCGTGAATGCCGGCAATATCGAGCGCCTGGAACGCCAGCAGGCCACGCTCGAGCGTCAGCTGGCCGGGGAGAGGCGGCTGCTGGACGTGAGCGAGCAGCTCGTGTCGACTCTCGATCCGCGGCAGGTGTTGGAGCAGATTGCCGACACTATCGGCAGCGTCGTCCACTACGACCGCCTGACGATCTACCACCACGTTCGCGAATCCGGGGGCATCGAGCCCGTCCTCTCGCGGGGCGACTCCGGAGCGGTGCCCGTTTCAGACGCCAGCAGCCACGCCATGGACGAAGGCTTGACTAGTTGGGTGATCGGCCGCGGCGACGCCGTGTGCGCCAACGATGTCGCCGACGGTGTGCTGGCTGGGGCGCTGGAGGGGAATCTCGAGCCGCGCGCCATTCGGCCCGCGAGTGGGGGACCGGGCGCCAACGGTGGCACGCAGAGGGCTGCCGGCGAGGCTGCGACCGCCCGCGTCTCGCAGAACATCATCGTCGTCCCGCTGCGTGTTCACGGCAAAGTGGTCGGAAGCCTCAATCTGGCCCGTGTAGGCGGGGCGGATGCTCACTTCAGCGAACCGGAGTTCGAACTGAGCAAGCTGTTCGCCGGCCAGGCGTCCATCGCTCTCCAGAACGCGGAGGCACACGTCTCCGTGTCCACGCGTGCCGATCTCGACGCGCTGACGGGCCTGCGAAATCACGGCACGTTCCAACGTGACATCGGGGCGCTCGTCGAAACGGGCAAGCCGTTCTCGCTGTTGATGATGGATCTCGACTCCTTCAAAGGCTTCAACGACACGTACGGCCACCCGGCCGGTGATGCGCTGCTTCAGACGGTGGCCAAGGCAATCGTGGGCGCCACGCGCCAGAACGACCGAGCTTACAGATACGGCGGCGACGAGTTCGCGCTCTTGCTGCTCGGCGCCAGCCGCGCCAAGGCCGAGGAAGTGGCCGGCCGCGTCCGCGTGGCAGTCGGAGAGGCCGTGAGAGTCTCTCCCGTGGGTGGGGTTGAACTGCCCTTCGGGGTGTCCGTCGGAGTGGCCTACTGGCCTGCCGACGGACCGGGCAAGGCGGATCTGGTCGGCTCCGCCGACGCCGCACTCTACGATGCCAAGCGGCATCGGTCGGCCAACGCCGGAAGTCAGACCGGGAACGCCCCCGAGGCAGTCCCGGGCGCGATTCTCGACGCGGCGCGGGATCTCCTGAAAGCCTCGAGTGCGGACGAAGTCGCCCGCGTTGCCCTCCGCCACGCGGCCGCAGCCGTCGGCTCACGCGATGGGCTGGTCGCTCTCGTAGAAGAGACTCGGGGCCCGTCACGAACGGACGCCCTGGTGATGCGCCAGCTCGCGGGCATCGGCCGGTTCGATGGGACCGAGCGATCGATCCGCCACGGCGAAGACTTCTGGGGAAGACTGTGGGCCAGCGCAAGCGTGCTCACCGAGGATGAGGACGGTCACGGAGTCCTCCTGGGCATGCCGATCCTGATCAACGGCCGGGTTCTCGGGGTCATCGGAGTGGCCCTTCCGGCGGCTGCCGTCGTGTCACCCGAGAGACTGCGCGTCCTCGACCATCTCGCTGCGCTGGCCGGAGCCGCCGTTCAACGTCTGGCTCGAGTCGCGGTGGACGCCGGCTAGGACGCCGATTGGCACGAACAGGACGCGAGTCAAACGGCGCAGGCGCCGACCGCGGCGAGATGGCTCGGAGCGCCACGGCCGCGCAGCTGCGAGTCACGGCGAGACCAGGGGGAGAACCGCCGGGCATTGAATTTGCGGCCGCTATACTCCCCGGATGCGGCGCCTAATCTGTATTGCAGCCCTGATCGGCCGGTTCTCCGGGCAGGGATATGTCTGGCGTGTGGCCCCGCCTCCACGGCCCATCCCCATCGAAAGGGGACTCCAGATCGACCCGGCAAACGGCACATACTCGGCCTGGTGGCTGGCACGCTGATGTACGCCTGGCCCGCCCCTCCTGCGCATTCCGGTAGCCGTCGCGCGGTCATTTCGATCATCGGCGCCGCACTCGCCCTCGTCCTGATCGTCGGGACCAGCCTGTACGTGGCTGAGCCCCAGAGCAGTCCGAGGCCGGTGGCGCCGGCCGGATCGTCGGCGGGATCGTCAACCGGGTCGGTCACCATACTCGGTCCGAGTGCGTCCTCCCTGGATCCGGCCGTTCAATCCGACGCCGGCAGCGCTCAGGTCGTGTCCCAGCTCTTCGAATCTCTGACCGCTATCGACACCGCCGGGCACGTCCAGCCGGCCCTGGCCGACAGCTGGCAGACTTCGAGCGACGGGCAGAAACTCGTCTTCCACCTCCGATCGGGACTGCTCTTCTCGGACGGCTCGCCGATTGAGGCATCCGACGTGGTCGCGAGCTGGATGCGAGTCCTCTCGCCCTCTCGCCCGAGCCAGCTGGCCTCGCTTCTCGACGATGTGGTCGGGGCTCGCGCCTACAGTGAAGGAAGCGGCCCCAAATCGGCGGTCGGCCTGTCCGTGGTCGGCACCGATCAAGTCGTCGTCAACTTCACGAACCCGACGCCTGATTTTCCGGCGATTGTCACGAGCCCAACGCTCGCCGTCGTGCCGGCGACAATCGATACGGATCGGGCCATCCTCACGCCGAGTGGGTTCGTGGGGACTGGGGCCTACGTCCTGGCGGCTGTGACCGCCACCGAAACCACTTTGACCGCGAATCCGCGGTACTGGGCCGGAGTGCCATCGATCAAGATCGTCCACCTGCTGAGTTCCATCGGCGGCAAGAGCCCCGTCTCCGAATTCGAGAACGGCAACCTCGACTACACGCCGGTCAGCCTCTTCGACGCTTCGTGGATTGCCTACGACAGGACACTCGGGCCGTCGCTGCGCATCGAACCATCGTCCTTCGAGTTCTACGGCTTCGATACGTCGCGCCCGCCGTTCAACAACGTTCACGTCCGCCGCGCCTTCCAGATGGGAATCAATTGGCGGCGGATCGTGAGCCTCCTTGGCGATCCTCTCCTCGAATCTGCGACGGGGATGGTCCCACCGGGCGTGCCCGGGCACAGCGCCACCGACTTCGGGCCCGCGTTCAACCTGGACAAGGCCCGGGCTGAGCTGACCGCCGCCGGCTACCCCAACGGCGCCGGGTTCCCAAAGATCACGCTCGTTACCGGCGGCGCTCCGCTCGACGAAGCGATCGTGGGCCAACTCCACGACAACCTCGGGATCGACATCGACTACGAGACGCTCGATTGGACGTCGTACAACGACCGTCTCCTCAGCAATCCGCCCGCGTTCTGGGAAATGGACTGGGTTGCCGACTACCCGGGCGCCAACGACTTCCTGGGCATGCTGCTCGGGACCGGCAAGAGGAACAACTTTGGGCGGTGGACATCGAGCGATTTCGACGCTGCCATCGCCCAGGCGCTGTCGGCCGGGGATCAGGCGTCGGCGCTTCAAGCCTTCGATCGAGCGCAGTCAGTCGTGCAGGACCAGGCGCCAGTCATTCCGGTGGACAGCGGCGCGGGGTTCTCGCTCGCGTCGCCGAAGCTGCTCGGGGCCTTGCCAAACGGCCAGGGTCTGGTGCGATACGCCGGCCTGGCCTGGGCGAGCGGTTCATGAGGTCGGCCGTGAGCATGAGGCTCGCTCGCGTCGCCGTCGCGACGGCGGTGCTGGTTTCGGCCGCCATCTGGTCGAGCGCGGCCTCGGTCGCCGCCGCCTCGATCACGTTTGGGACACCAACGGCCAGCTCGACGTTCGGAAAGAGCATCGACTTCAGCCAACCGTACAGCGCGAACGGGAGCTTGAACGAAGTCGATATCGTCATGACCTTCCCGGGCGTCTTCGGTCCGTCCGTGACCAGGATCGACAACCCAGGGTCCAGCAGCTTCGTCTACCAGCTGGACGCCTCGACCGGGAACTTCGAGCCCAACACCAAGATCGTCGCGCACTTCGAAGTCACCTTCGCGGACGGCACCGTCTCGACAGGGCCCGATGTCCAGGTCACCTACGTGGACGACCGTTTCCAGTGGCAGACGCTTACCGGCAAGATCGTAAGGCTGCACTGGTACAACGGCGACAACGCCTTTGCTCAACAGGCGCTGCAGATAGGGGAGCAGGGGATCGCCAAGGCGGCGAGCTTCCTGGGCTACACCGAGACGGAGCCGGTCGACTTCTACGTTTACGCCGACCAAACCCCCTTCTACGACGCGCTGGGTCCGGGCACTAGAGACAACGTCGGCGGCAGAGCCAACCCGGCGACCAGGACCCTCTTCGCGCTGATCGCACCCGGCGACTTCTCATATGCCGCAACCGTCGTTCCCCACGAGCTGACCCACGTCGTGTTCGACGACATAACCAGAAACCACTACCACAGCCCGCCCAACTGGCTGAACGAGGGCATCGCGGTCTACGTGGCGCAGGGCTTCGACAACTCGGACAAGCAGCTGGTCTCGCAGGCCTCGTCGAATGGGACTCTGATGCCGCTGTCGGCCATCAGCGGCATGTTCCCCACCACCCAGGATGGGTTCTACCTCGCATACGCCGAGTCAGTGTCGGCCGTCGACTATTTCGTGCGAACGTACGGCCACGACGATCTCGTCAAGCTGCTGAAGACGTTTGGCACAGGGGCGTCGGACGACGAAGCGTTTACGTCCGCGATAGGCAAAGGCACCGCTGCCTTTGACAAAGCATGGATGAAGACCAACGGCGTCGGCGCGCTGCAGTCTTTCGGCCCTCAGCCGGCTCCAACCGGCCCGGTCCCGCCGGGGTGGACGAGTTCCGGGACGGGCGGAGTGTCGAAGGCGAGCCAGGCACCCGGCGCGAGCCAGGCGCCCGGGGCGGCATCGACGGTGAGCGCAAGCCAGAACTCCAGTTTCGGTAGCCTGACTCAGGGGCGTGGCGGCGGGAGCGGGACCCTCTTGATCCTGATCGTGATCGGGGCTGCAGTGGCGATAGGCGTCATGCTGTTGGCCGTCAGGTTCTCTCGGCGGTCGACGAGGCGAGGGGCGCCTTGACCGGCGCGTTCGAGTGCATGCCCAGACATGCAGCGTCCTGCTTCGGTCCGCCGCAGGCCGAACTGCCGCCACGGGCGGCCTCCTCTCTGATAGGCTGGGCGGCCATCATGAAGGACGCGTTCTCGAGCCTCGAAATGGTCTCGTCCCGTGCCAGCCGCTGACCGGGGCGTCGTCGAGTTCCGACTCGGCGATGTCGTGCATTTGCGGCGTGCGCACCCCTGCGGCGACCACGACTGGCTCGTGGATCGCCTCGGCGCCGACATCGGGTTGCGCTGCCAGGGATGCGGACGCCACATCCTCCTGGATCGTCGAACTCTGGAGCGAAGGTCCATCGGATTCATCGCGCGCGGCGACCTCGAATTGAGCCGTGCCGTCGCCCCGACGCCTCGTGATGCAGGCGCCTCGAGGCCAGGCGCGGAGGGCGTGCGATGAACCTGCCCGGCCGCGCCAACTCGAGGGAAGGGACCGTGAACGAGCCGCGCGCCAGGGCAGCCGCAAGGCCCGGCGCCGCCGAGCCGGTCCAGGAGGCGGGCGCTCTAGCCGTCCTCCGCAATCGTCCATTCCTGCTGCTCTGGCTTGCCCAGCTGTCGACTCAGGTCGGCGGAAACATGGTGATCTACGGCCTGACGATCCTGATCACGAACGAAACCCACTCGTCCACGGCCGTAAGCGCGCTGTTGCTGAGCTTCCTGGTCCCGGCGATCGTCTTCTCGGCCATTGCGGGCGTGTTCGTCGATCGGGTCGACAAACGTCACATGCTGCTCGTGACTAACTTGCTCCGCGGCCTGGCGTTTCTCGCGATCTTCTTCGTCGGCAACAACCTGGGGCTGCTTTACCTGCTCATGATCTTCGTGGCGACCGTCACGACCTTCTTCGGTCCGGCCGAAGCGTCGATGATTCCGTTTCTCGTGCCTCGGCGGCAGCTGCTTGCGGCGAACGGGCTCTTCACCCTCACCATGAACGCGGCCTTCGCGCTCGGCTTCGCCCTCGTCGGGCCGGCCCTCGTGCTGCTGGCTAGTCCCCAGGCACTCATCGTGATCGTAGCCATCCTGTACTTCGGGGCGGCGGCGTTCTGCTGGACGCTGCCGTCATCGCCTCCGGTCAGCGGGGACACCGCTACGGCCGGCACGGCAGTATCCGACGCCGAGCGCGCGGTAGAGACGATGTTCAGCCAGCTGACCGAAGGGCTGACCTACATCCGCGACCATCGCTCGGTCGGATGGTCGCTGTCCTACCTCGGGATCACCGGCGCGCTCATCGGCATCCTTGCGGTCCTGGGGTCCGGTTTCGCGCAGGTCACGCTCGGCCTTCGCCCGGAAGAGTTCGTCGTTGTCGTGTTGCCTCTCGGTCTCGGTGTGGTGATCGGGATCGTGGCTCTCAACGCCTACGGTCATCGACTGCCGCGGCGGCGCACCATCGAGGGAGGAATGATCGCCCTGGGCATCCTGCTGGCGATCCTCTCCTTTGCCGGCGCGATCTCGCGCTTCCTGGAGAACAACGTCGCGGCCCAGATCGCCGAGGCGAGTCGCGTCGTTTCGGTACTCTCCCTGGTCACCGTCATCGCCTTCGTGATCGGCTTCTCCTTCTCGATCGTCTCCATTTCGTCGCAGACACAGCTGCAGGAAGAGCTACCGGAAGATGTCCGCGGCCGAGTTTTCGGCGTTCTCAACATGCTTGTCTCGATCGCCAGCCTGGCGCCCATCATCGTGGTCGGACCCGTGGCGGACCTCGTAGGCAGGGAAGGCGTCATCCTTGTTGTCGGCATCTTCGTCAGCCTGTGGGGCATCGCCAGCGCGGTCAGCCGAGGATCGATGCTGCCGGAGGAAGTGGAGGCGAGAGTGGGTACGCCACCGACCGGAGCACCGGTCGATCCGATGACTGTTGCGATCGTACCGACCGACATGGCCGGCGGCATCAATCTGATAGCCCCCGAGCCTGGTCGCGACGGGAGCCCGGTTCGCCGATGAGCGGCCGTGCCGCATGACTGAGGGCGTGACGGCGGCGCCGAAACGCTCGGACGCGGCGGTCACGCCGGTCGCCTGGCGGATCGCGGCGCTGGGGATTCTCGCAGGCGGCGCGGCGGCCGGCTATCTCGCCGGTCGGGGCCGGTTGGGCCGGATCGTGCCGCTCCTGACCTGCGGCGTCGCCATCGGGTGCGCGGCGCCGGTCGCACTTGCGACGCGAAGGCCGCCGATTTCGCCCGACTCGGCGGCTCGGGCCCTCGGGGCCGCCTCGATGAAGGCAACGTTCACGATTCTCGTCGCCGCTCGCGACGAGGCTGGTGTCCTGCCTCAGTTAGTGCGAGATATCGCGAGGCAGGACTACCGGACCGCCTCAGGCGAACCTCTCTTCGAGCTGATCGTCGTCGACGATCGATCCGAGGATGGCAGCGGTGAGGCCGTGGACAAGGCCGTCCGGGAGTGCGGGCTCGAGAAGGTGACGAGGGTGATCAGGCGCGACGGCGCGTTCCTGCCGGACGGAAAAGGAGCGGCGCTGACCGCGGCACAGCCCGATGTCTGCAACGGCGACGTGGTGTTGGTTCTCGACGCGGACGCGCGAATAGATCCGGCGTTCCTTCGGCTGGCGGCTGGTTACTTCGCGGCCGGCGCAAATGCAGTCACGGCTCGACGGCGGATCTTCGACTGCGAAGGCGACTGGCTGGCGGGGGCCCAAGCCGACGAACAAACACTGGACGGTGAGCTGAATCGCGGGCGCTGGGCGCTCGGGGGCTGCTCCGAGTTCCGCGGCAACGGGATCATGATCAGACGCGATCTGCTCGCGTCGGTGGGCGGGTGGCGCGCCGCAGCCCTGACCGAAGACGTCGATCTCGCGAGCCGAATAGCCGCCCATGCCGGCGAGCGCGTGGCCTGGGCGATCGACGTGGAGGTCTGGGAAGAGCCGGTTCGAAGCTGGCACGGGCTGTGGCGTCAACGCGTGCGCTGGGCGGAGGGAGCGTTCAGACGCTTCTTCGAGCACGGGCCGGCCGTAGTTCGTAGCGAGCGCTTGTCCATTGGGGCGAGGTTGGACTTCGTCACTTACATCGGACAGCTCGCGGTTCCGGCAGTGGTAGTTGGAGCCGCCGCAGCGGCTATCGCGACCGGGCGCAAACGGACGTTGTGGGCGTTGGTGGGCGGATACCTCGGGATCAGCGCCGGGCTCGGATGGGACTCGCTGCGCTGGGAGCGCCGCCTGAACGGCCGGCCTCTCTCCCATGGCGAGCGGTTGGGGCGCACCCTGCGAGTGTCGCTATTCAACGGCATCTGGCTGCTGGTCGTCCCGCGGGCTCTGCTGAATCTCGCGCTGCGCGGCGGTCCGGTCCGATACGAGAAGATGGATCACCAAGGGGCCGCGGCTAGCCACTGGGATGACGCCCCAGGCCGGCTCGCGCAATAGGGGGCCCAACGAAATCTCGGCTGCGATCGGGCGAGCAAAGGACGACCGCCAGATAAGCCGCAGATAAGCGGTCAGAGCTAGAGTCCCGGCGTCGTACGTTTGGACCGCCGCGTGGCTCTTGCGAGGGGGCGGCCTCACCGTCCGACGGGCTCGCACTACCGGGTCGCCGGTTGGCGATCCGCCATGCCCGAAGGAGGTGTCAGCCGGCCCCCAAATTCGTCAGGTCTTCAGCATTTCCGACCCGCCGCAGGCAACAGACCCGCCCGCCGGAATGGGAGGAGATCTCATGAGACGAGCATCCACTTGGCTCGTTTCGATGCTCATCGCCGTCTCGACGCTCGGAGTTCCAGGCCAGGCCGCCGCTTCCTACGACGCCCACGTCTGGTCCAACTCGGACGCGTTCAAGATCGCATGTCTGGGTGTCAACGACACGTATCCGCTGCAGCACTACAACCTGGCAGTCGCACAGCTCGGCAAGCTCGGTTTCGGCCCAGTGGCGGGAGCGCTGGGACCCGGGTTCACCCGCACGGCGTTCCTCGCGAATGTGCTCAGCGACTGGGCCGTATATGTCCACAGCCATGGCGACAACTACTGGGCGGCCAGCGGCGCGCCCAACGTCGACTCGGGGATCCTCCAGGATCCAGGCGCCGGCAAATGCAATTCGTCCAAGGACATGATCAGGTCGAGCTCCATCAAGGCCACCACTCAAGGTTCGTTCTACAACATCGTGATCATGTCGACCTGCATGCTCGGCTCGAACTCGAGCACGATGCCGGCCGCGTTTCAGATTGCGAAGACGAAGCAGTCCACCGACTACGAGTTCTACCTCGGGTACGTCTTCCACACATGGGACAGCTCCAGCCTCAGGTTCGAGCAGGCCTTCTGGAGCTACGTCAACGGCGGGACCCCTCATTCGCGAACCCTGGCGGGAGCTTTCGCCTATGCGGCGAGTGTGGGCGGATACACAGCCGTCAGCGCCAGCGAGCCTTTCCAGGCCAACTGGTGGGGCAATCCGTACTACGACGGCACGCCACTGCGGCCGGCTGCGAGGTCACCGAGATGAAACTCCCAAACAGCGGCAACAACTTCAGATGGGCATTCGGTGCCGCCACCGTAGCGGTGTGCCTTATCGCTTCGGCCGGCCAGATCGCGGCAGCTCCACGGTCGTCGGGAGCAATTCAGGGCGGGCTCGGACCGCCTACTCGCGTCGAGATTGCCCTGGACGCAAACACCGACTCGGCGCTGTTGGCGCGAGAAGGCAAGACGCGAGACGCGTTCGGGTTCCCGGTCGGCGTCAGTCGCGTCGGGCGCCATGTGATCGATGGCTTCCAGGCCACTGAGTACGACGAGGTCACCGAACTCGACGCCGCCGGAAATGTGGAGGCTCTCACCCAGTTCAACTCGAAAGGCCGGCTTCGCACCGCAGTCCGACTCGACGCCACTGCCATTGCTGCAGCCGGCCCCAAGGTCACGCAGGACGGTGCCGTGAGGTCGGCGCAACGGTCGGCGGTCGCCGCCGGCCTCGGCGTCGGAGCTCCGACCGCCACAGAGGCGGACCAGGCGGCGGGAGGATGGACGGTCCACTGGGCCCGACAGCAGGATGGCGTGCGCGTTCGAGGCGACGAGACGCGCATCCACGTCCTGCCGGATGGGCGCATTCAAAGCGTGGCCATTGCCGAACACGATCTCGCACCGGTGCCGGCTCGCCGGATTGCCTTTGCCACCGCTCGACAGGTTGCGAGGGCCAACCTCGACAGCTGGTTCAACGGCCGGAATTCCGCCTACTCCATCCAGAAGGTGGAACTGGAGTGGGTGGGACCGAACGGAGCCTTCGACCCGGCAAGGATCGCCACGGCCGAGCCTCCGTACCGGCTCGCCTGGGTCACCGATGTGAAGCCGTCCGGCGACGCTGCCGGCTACGTGTGGCTGATGAGTCTGTTCGTGGACGCCGCGGACGGGAGCATCATCGGCGGCGACTTCGTGGAGTGATGTTCCATGGGTTTGGCCGGACGGGTCGGCCCGGGAACCCACCGCCCTCGCCCGCCTTTGCGGGCGGGCGAGGGCCTTTCCGAAAGGGGAATCTCATGAACTGGGGATCAGGGCGGCGGTTCGCAAGCCTTACAGAGACGGGATTGCGCCAGCTTCTGCCGATTGCAGTCTGCGTCTCTGTGGCTGCGACCGGCTGCGCCTCCGGAGGCGCCACGGCCGGCAATAACACAGCCCGTCCGGCGGCAAGTCCGACCCTTGCTTCGAATACGCCGACGGCCGCAGTCGGAGCCACGGTGACTCCGTCGGCGCCCGCGAGCGGCCCTACCGCTGCGCGCTTGCTCGTCCTGGCGGACGGCGTCGAGGGTGGCGTTGGCCTGTGGACCTGCACTGGCGGCGATTGGGCCGCAACGGAGCCGATACCGGGCGCGACGGCGCTGGCCAGGGACGGTGATGCTCTCACGTTCGCGATCGGTGGTTCCCTGGCGTCGCGATTGGTGTCGAGCCCGGGTGTCGCCGGGACGGCGTGGTCTCCGAAATGGGTCAAGGAGCCGCTCGGCGGATCGATCGTAGGGCTCGATCGCTCCGACTCAGGAGCGACGGCGATCGTCGTGTCCGCGTCGGACAGCTTGACGTTCGCGGTGGTGGGGAAGGATGGGGCGACCTCGGAGCTATTCCCGGCCCCGAGCTCGCCATTCGGCCCATCGGTCGCGTGGCTGGACTCCGATCGGCTGGCCCTGATCTCGGTGGACGCCGAACAGATACCACGCCTGGCGGTCGTGGACAGCGTAAAACAGACGATCGAGCTGCTGAGCGGGCTGGGTGGTGTGCGAGTCTTCGCCCTCTCGCCGGATCGGCAGACCCTCGCGGTGGCGACGGAGTCGGCGGTGTACGTGGCAAGCGCCGGCGACTGGCTGGCGAACAAGGTACCCGCGCCGATAGCGAACCTGAAGCCGTCTCAAGTGGTGTGGGACCCGGCTCTCAGCGCGGATGGGTCGCTCCTGGCCGTCTTGTCCGGAACGGAGGACGCGGGCGGCATAGTGACCGACATTCACGAGATCGGTTATGTGCGCGACGGTTCTAGTTGGGCAGTGGCATTCGATTCGGCGGCGCCGTTCAGCCGCGCGCTCGGGCAGGTGTGGCTCGACTGACCCGAGCCGCGCCGGCCGGTGCCGCGCGCCGGGCGCCGCGAACGGAAGTGGGGTCCCGGCCCGCGTCGGAGTCTCACATTGGCACGCGAGCCTGAATGCTAGACTGCGGCCCTCGTGCTTTGGGGAGACCTTTTGTCGATCTCGCGCTTACGGTTGCGGTGGGGCCTGGTCGGATTGCTGGCCGCTGCCGTCGGAGTCGCGGTCTTCGCCACGCAGCCTCGGCCGCTGTACGCGGATGCGAGCGGATTCATAGTCATCGGCCGCGGGTTCCTCTCTGGGCAGGCGCCGTACCTGGGTCTGTTCGACGACAAGCCGCCGGGGGTGTATCTGGTCGGGACCCTCGCTTGGCTCCTCGATCCCGGTGACATCACTGTCTCGATGCAAGCCCTGTCGGTGGTCGCCATAGCCATCGCGGCCACGGCTTGCGGATGGCTGGTTTCCGCCGTATACGAGCGTTTCTGGGTCGGTGTCGCGACGGCAATCGTGGTTGCTGGTGGCCTGTCGTTGCCTGCTTTGGACGCCGGCGGCGGCGGGTCGGAACTGTTCGGGGTCGCCGGGCTGGCAGTGTGCGTCGCCGCGATCGGAGCGATGATCCTGCGCCGCCGAAGCCTCATCTGGCCGGTTGCGGCGGGTGCTGGGTTGGCCTGGGCGATCGGTTCATCGCTGCTGACTCTAGGCGCCGTTCCAGCCGTGGCTCTGCTCTGGCTCTCGATCCCGGTGGATGACGAGCCGCTTCGCCTGTCACGCTTCAACTGGCGCACCTGGGTGCGTCGTCGTCTGGCCGATCGAAGGCTGGCCGCCGCCATCTGCGGGACGGGAGCCGTCTCGCTGGTGCTCTGGCTGCCGGTCATTGCCACCGGCAGCATGTCGGCGGCCTTCGATGCCTTCCTCAGATACAACGGCCTGTACCGGGCCACGGGCGTCTTGAAGCTCCGCGACTGGATGAACGGCGTCGGGTCCTTCTGGCCGCTCTGGCTTCCGACACTCGCAGTCTGTCTTGTGCCGACCGCCAGGAGGCAGCTCCTCGGGCTAACACTTGTCAGATCGAATCTGGCTCGCGCGATGGTGCTATGGCTCGTGGTCGGAGTGGCGCTGCTGATGTTCGGGCGGCGGTTCTATCCCCACTACTTGCTGCTGCTCGTTCCGCCTCTCGCCGTGCTGTTCGGAGTGACACTCTGCAGCTTGTGGCTGGATCGTCCGACGATCATCCGGCGGGTCGTCGGCCTGACGCTGTGCCTGGTGGTCGTCGTTGGGCTCGCCTGGCAGTCGCCCCCGGCGGCGTCGAACGACTCCCGATTGGCCGCCAACGCCCAACTGGCCGACTACATTCGGGCCAACTCGGCACCGGCCGACACCATCTACGTCTGGGGCTACGACCCGGACCTCTATCTGCGTGCCGATCGCGACCCGGCCGGGCCGTACTTCGTCATCGTGCCGCTCATCATGCCCGGCTACGACGGCCAGGCTGTGGCCACGATGCTGGGCGCGTGGCAAGCACACCCGCCTCGGCTGGTCGTAACAGGCCGGTCAGACGCCCCCGATCTGGTCCGGCTCGATCCGCTGATCGTGCCTCAAGACAAGACGAACCCGGGCGAGCCGAGCGACTACGCCGCTCTCGATCCACTTCGAGCATTCGTCCAGGCGCACTACGATCCCGTCGCGACCCTTCAAGCCGGCCAGGTCTGGCGTTATCGCGGATAGGCGGCGCGCCGAACCCGGCACGCGTCCGGTCGCCGGGCCCGATGCGTTATGATGCGGCGCGCACCCGGGCGGTTAGCTCAGTTGGTTAGAGCGCATGCTTGACATGCAACTAGACCCTGAGCGATGTAGGCTCGGCCCCTGGTCGCACGGTTTGGACGAGCGAAGGTACCGCAGTTATAGCGGTATTCGCGGGGCGGAAGCGGGCGGATGGACGACGGAGCGATAGCCCAGCTGCGTACGGG
>PMBR01000094.1 GCA_003152995.1 Chloroflexota bacterium
GAGTCCTTCTGCCAGTACTGCTTGAAGGCGACGGTGGCGACTCCACTGTGCCACGTGCTGTAAGGGAGCCACTTGTCTCGCATCGCGTCGGACCTGAGCGGATCGGTCAGATAGACGCCGGTGAGCGTGAACGCCATCGAGCCGGTCCGGGGATCGGCGCCCGTCACCGTGTAGCCGGTCACGAATTGGGCGTGGCCTCCTGACCAGGCAAGAATCCCGGCCGGCTTCCCGTACACGCCGATCGAATGGACCACGGCCCTGGCCGCGGCATCGAACGATGTGTAGGCCCGGTCGGCGTAGAAGCCGCTCTCGATACTGCCCCACCCGAAGTAGTTGAGGCCGTTCCGCCAGCCGTGGGCGTCGGTTCCCCGCGATGCCACCGGCATCGTCATATTGGCGCGCTCATAGGCCAGCACGGTTTCCTGGGTCTGATACGAGGTCGACGAGATCCAGGAGAACGCCGGGCCGGCCGGCGGGATGAACTTGTTCCCCAGAGAGAACTCCCGGAGGCTGAATTCCTTCTCGATCTTGCCGTAGATCATGTTCAACATCATCTGGGTCGAGGTGGCGGCACAGGCCGAGTAGTCAGGATCTTGATACCGAACGCCGCCGGCGGCGTACATGTCGTAGTGCCAGCTCGTGGCCGCCTGGGCGGCCGGGGGCGACCACAATTGGCCGACGGCGGCGACGAAGACGGCGAACGCAAGGCTTCGCAGCGCAACCCGGCGCTTGCCGCCGGTGCCTTGTTGGCGCCCGCCAAGCCTTGCCAGGAACGACCGACCGTTCGAGATCGAATCCATCGGTCGTGAATACCCCGTGTGATGAGACGAGCCCAGCTGGGCAGTCCAGACGAGAACTCGCTCGGCTCTGGCGCCGGCCGCGTAGCTGAGCGGTCGCACCAGATGGACGGGGCGATAGTCCCGTCCCCCTAGGGGTCGGCACTCACGTGAGCACACTGAACAGTGCGCCTGCCTCGTCGATCGGTCGAGTGGCTGGTTGGAGCCATTAGTCCCGACGCCGCTACTCTCTTGCGGTGAACCACACCTCTTTCGGCCACCCGATCCCGTCGCCGCCTCCGATCGACCGGGCTGCGCCGCCCGCAGGCTTGTATGTGCATCTGCCGTTCTGTGTGGCCCACTGCCCCTATTGCGACTTCGTCGTCTACGCAGGCAGCCAGGCCCGTGGTCCGCGGGCGAGAACCGAGCGGCTCTACGCGGCCGTCGACCGCGAACTCGAACTGAGGGCCGACGCGCTCGACGAGCGGTTCGGGCCGGGCCGGCCGAACCTGGAGACGCTGTATTTCGGTGGTGGCACGCCATCTCTCGTCCCGGGGGAGTGGCTGGAGCGGCTGATGGCCACGGTGCGGCTCCGCTACGGCCTCGCGCCCGATGCGGAAGTCACGCTCGAAGCCAATCCCGGCCCCGACGAGCGCGGCGATCTCGCGGCTTTCGCGGCTGCGGGCGTGAACCGGGTCTCGTTCGGGGCGCAGAGCCTGAACGCCGCGGAGTTGCGGCGCCTCGGCCGGCGCCACTCCCCGGAGGACGTGGCCGCGGCCGTGGCCGGGGCCCGCGCCGCTGGAATCGGCTCCGTCAACCTCGATCTCCTGTACGACGCCCCAGGGCAGACCGTGGCCGGCTGGGAGGCGATGCTTCGTGCCGCGCTCGATCTCGGTCCGGACCACCTCTCGCTCTACGCCCTGACACTCGACGACCCGGACGCGGAGGGTCTCACCGGAGCGGCGGGCGATCACCTGCCGACCGCCCCCGGCGCCAGGCGCTGGCGCGAGGCCGCCCGCCGGGAGCAGGACGACGACCGTGCCGCGGACCAGTACCGCCTGGCCTCTGAGCTGCTGGCGGCGACGGGCTGGCGAGGCTACGAGATCTCGAACTGGGCGCGGCCCGGGCATGAGAGCCGCCACAACCTGACCTACTGGGAGCGCCGGCCGTACGAGGCCGCCGGTCCCGGGGCGCACGCCTTCGACGGCGTGGGGCGACGCTGGAACGCGGCCGGGCTGGAGCGGTACATCGGCGCGCTCCTCCCTGCGGAGGGGTCGGCGGCGCTGCCTCCGGGCGACGGCGAGATCATCTCGCCGAACACCGCGGCCGCCGAACGGACGATCCTGGCCCTGCGCCTGGATCGGGGAGTGCCGGCCTCCTGGGCCGACGGCTCGCCCGCGTCGGACGCGTTCGCCTGGGCGCAAGCAAACGGGCTTCTCGAACCCGTCGATCTCGACGGCGAGGCTCGCCTGCGCCTCACACTTCGTGGCCGCCTTCTGAGCAACGAGCTGCTCGCGCGCCTGGTCTAGCTGGGCCGGCTGCTCGACCAATCTGCGTGCCGGCACGACCGGCGCCCGTGCCGGACCGAACCGTTGACACTCTCGGGGCCACACTGCTACCATCGGCGCAGCCTGTTAGCACTCGCCTAGTGAGAGTGCTAACCAACCGCCAGGGCCTCGCTGGACGGGGAATCGGCGGTGCAGCAGTACCGGGAATGCTCTCGGATCCGCGCATCGCCGCCGCCTCGATATCGGACCCGCCCGACGGGGAAGCATCGGAGCCTCACCATGGCGCGACGACCACGTCGCACAAATGACACGCTAGACGCGCGATCCGGCGCGATCCTGCGGGCCGTCATCGACGAATACGTGACATCTGCGGTGCCCGTCAGTTCGGGCTCCCTGGTCGCGCATTACCCGCTCGGCGTGAGCAGTGCCACGGTTCGCGGCATTCTGGCGGACCTCGAGGCGCTGGGTCTGCTGACCCACCCTCACACGAGCGCCGGGCGCGTACCGACCGACGCGGGCTATCGCTATTACGTCCAGGTTCTCGCCGATGACTGGTCGCTTCCGAGCGTCGAGCAGCGCATGATCCGCCACCAGTTCGGCCAGGTGGAGTTCGCCAGCGAGCAGTGGTTCCGTCTCGCGGCCAGCACGCTGGCGGCGAACACCGGCACCGCCGGGCTGGCTACGACCGCCAAGCCCAAGTCCGCCCGCGTGCGCCGGGTCGAGTTGCTGGCCGTCCAGGACCGCCTGGCCTTGATGATCGTCGTCTTCCGCGAAGGGACGACCAGGCAGATCCTGCACAACCTTTCGATGGAGGCCGATCAGGATCAATTGAGCCGGGTCGGCGGACTGCTGAACGTGCTGGCGGTCGATCGGACCGCGGATGAGATAGAAGCGGCGCTGGCGGACCTCCCCGTCGGCGATGGGGTGAACGACGAGTCGGAGATCCTGGCGCAGATCGGCGAGCGGCTCGTGCGCGCCATGCGCGAGTTCGACGGCGCCGACATCGACGACCTTTTCAGCGACGGGCTCCTCAACGTCATGGCCGCGCCGGAATTCGATCGCAGCGACAAAGTCCGCCAGGTCTTCGCGGCGCTGGGCAACCGCGCCTATCTCGGCTCGCTGGTGGACGCGGTCGCTCGGGCCGGCAGCATCCAGATATTCATCGGCCACGAGAACAGGCCGCTCGAGATGCAGGACGTCTCGCTGATCCTCGCCCCATACGGGCGGATCGGACGGGCGGTCGGAGTCGTCGGGGTTCTCGGACCAACGCGCATGTCATACCCGCAGGCGATTGCCTCGGTCGAATTCGTCTCCCGCCTCATGAACGAGCTGGTGGAGCACCTCTATGCCTGAACGACCCATTTCCCGAACCCACCACCGCGGTGCCGCCGGCGACTGGCCGGGACAGCCGGCCTCCGGAGCGCCGCCTCCGGAGTCTCGCGTCGACGCCGAAGCCGAACTGGAGCGACTGCGAACTGAGCTGGACGCGGCCCAGACCCAGACGGCCGAGCATCTGGCCAGCTTGCAGCGAACCGCCGCCGACTTCGCCAACTTCCGCCGCCGCACCGCGGAGGATCGAGAGCGCGAGCTCGGCCTGGCCGGCGAATCTCTGCTCCGCAAGCTGCTGGTCGTGGCCGACGACTTCGATCGGGCTCTCGATGCCATGCCGGCAGAGTTGCGCGGCATCGGCTGGATCGAGGGGATCGTCCTGCTCGACCGCAAGCTGCGCCAGCTGCTCGAGAGCGAAGGCGTTACCGCGATCGAGGTCATCGGCCGGCCCTTCGATCCGCACGAGCACGAGGCGGTTGCCAGCGTCCCAGCCCCGGGGCGACCGGACGGGGAAGTGGTGGCCGAGATCCAGCGCGGCTATCGGGTCAGAGACCGAATCCTGCGACCGGCGATGGTCGCGGTCGCCGGTGGCGGCGGGGCCGCTCCGGGCGACACGAATCCATACAACAACTGACAGACACGGATCCAACGAGGAGCGACACACACATGGGCAAGATCATCGGCATCGACCTGGGCACGACGAACTCCGTCGTGGCGGTGATGGAAGGCGGAGAGCCGACCGTCATTCCGTCCGCGGAGGGCGGCCGGACGGTCCCGTCTGTCGTCGCCTTCACCAAGAACGGCGATCGGCTCGTCGGGCAGCTTGCCAAGCGGCAGGCCGTCACGAACCCCGGCAACACCGTCTACTCCATCAAGCGCTTCATGGGTCGCCGCTTCGACGATCCGGAAGTGGCGCACTCGCTCCCGCTCGTTCCCTACAAGGTGGAGCGCGACGCGCACAGCGACGGGATCAAGGTGGTCCTTGCCGACGGCAAGACCTACACCCCGCC
>PMBR01000104.1:0-176 GCA_003152995.1 Chloroflexota bacterium
ACCGACGAGATCATCGGCCTCGGGCCCATGGAGCCGCTCCTACGCGACGAGACCGTGACTGAAATCATGGTCAACGGGCCGCGCCAGGTCTACATCGAGCGCAACGGCCGCCTGGAGTTGACCAATGTGGTCTTCCAGAACGACGACCATGTCATGCGCATCATCGACCGGATCAT
>PMBR01000104.1:263-397 GCA_003152995.1 Chloroflexota bacterium
GAAGCCCGCCTGAACATCTTCGTGTCCGGCGGTACCGGCTCAGGCAAGACCACGACCCTCAACGTCCTGTCGTCGTTCATCCCGGTTGACGAGCGCATCATCACCGTAGAGGACGCCGCCGAGCTCCAGCTCCG
>PMBR01000104.1:431-13888 GCA_003152995.1 Chloroflexota bacterium
ACGCCAACAGCCCGCGCGACATGCTCGCACGACTCGAGACTATGGTCCTCATGGCCGGCGTCGACCTGCCTTTGCGAGCCATCCGCGAGCAGGTTTCGTCCGCCGTGGATTTGATCGTGCATCAATCCCGTCTCAAGGACGGCACCCGCAGAATCGTGAACATCACCGAAGTCCAGGGCATGGAAGGCGAAGTCATCGTCATGCAAGATGTCTTCGTCTTCGAGCAGACGGGCGTCGTCGAAGGCAAGATCCAGGGCCGCCTCCGCCCCACCGGCATCCGGCCGAAGTTCGTGGAGAAGTTCGAGGTCATGGGCATCCACCTGCCGCGCGGCCTGTTCGGCTTCGCGTAGAGGAAGTAAGGCAGGAGACCGCAATGGTCATCATCGTCGCGTTGGTCCTCGGTGCGGGGGTCATGCTCGTCTTCATCGGCCTGGCCACGTCCGGCCGCGGGTCCGGGATCAGCACCCGGCTCGAGCGCTATACGGCCAGCAAGCCCGAGGCAGCTTCAACGACCGTCCAACCGGGCGTTGGCCTTGGCGACGTGCTTGCTCAAAGCGTGGCCCTCGCCCGCCTGAACAGGATCGTCGAGCAACGCGACTTCGGCGCAAACCTGGCGCGTGACATAGCCCGCGCCGATCTCAAGCTCAAGCCGGGCGAGTTCATCGCGATTTGGGCGGGGACGATCGTCGGCGTGCCGTTCCTCTTCCTGTTCCTTGGCCTGGTACTCGACCCGCTGCGATCTCCGCTAGGACTCCTTGGGGGCGCGCTCATCGGAGCCTGGCTGCCGCGGTTCTGGCTGGGCAGGCGGCGCGCTTCGCGCCTCAATGCCTTCAACAAGCAGCTCCCCGACACGATCACGCTGATCGCCAACGCCCTGCGCGCCGGCTCCTCGTTCTTGCAGGCGATTGAGATGGTCGTGCGCGAGGCCCAGCCTCCGGTGACGATCGAGTTCGGCCGCGTCGTCCGAGAAGTCAACCTCGGCCTCGCCTTCGACGTCGCGCTCGACAACATGGTTCGCCGCGTGCGCTCGGATGACCTCGAACTGATGGCCACCGCCATCACGATCCAGCATCAGGTAGGCGGCAACCTGGCCGAGATTCTCGACTCGATCGCGTTCACGATTCGTGAGCGAGTCAGGATCAAGGGCGAAATCAGGACCCTCACCGCCCAGCAGCGCATGTCGGGCTATGTGGTCGCCTTCCTGCCGATCGGCCTGGTTGGCGTCCTGTTCGTGATCGCTCCGAAATTCATGGAGCCCATGTTCATGAACCCGCCCGGCATCATGAATCTGCCGGCCGGCCTGATCATCCTCATCATCGCCGGGTTCAGCATGTTCATGGGCTTCATGATCATCCGCAGCATCGTGCAGATCGAGGTCTGAGGCATGATCGTCCTCCTTGCCATCGGGGCCGGCCTCGGCGTCTTCTTGATCTTCATGGCCCTCGTCAGCGGAGGGTCAGTCGACCCGGTCCAGGCCCGACTGACTCAGCTGGGGAACATCCAGGCACGCAACCTCGAAGAGCTCGAGTTGCAGCAGCCGTTCGCAGAGCGGACCCTGCGTCCGCTCGTCGCGCGGTTGTCTCGGGCGGGCGGGCGACTCAGCAGCGCTTCCTCGACCGAAACCGCCGAGAGGCGACTGGCCCTGGCGGGCAATCCGGGTGATCTGCGACTGACCGACTGGATGGGCGTGAAGATGCTGGTCGGCCTCGGCACGGGCGCCTTCCTGTTCGTGATGCTTGGAGTCGTGGCGGGCGGAGGCATCGCCTCCGTAGGCGACCTCGTCAAGCCGTTCTTCTTCGGCCTCATCGGCTTCTTCATGGGCTACCTTCTGCCCGAGTTCTGGCTTGGGCGCAAGATCAAGAGCCGCCAGAAGGTAATCCTCAAGATGATCCCGGACGCGCTGGACCTGCTCACGATCTCCGTTCGCGCCGGTCTGGGCTTCGATGCCGCGCTGGCCAAGGTGGTCGAGAAGCTGCCCGGTCCGCTGACCGATGAATTCCGCCGGGCCCTCGCCGAGGTACGGGTGGGCAAGGCCCGCCGCGAAGCTCTGCGTGACATGATCCCCCGGACCAACGTCCAGCCGCTGTCCAACTTCATCGGCGCGATCATTCAGGCGGAGACGCTCGGCGTCTCGATCTCCAAAGTGCTTCAGGTTCAGTCCGAGCAGCTCCGCATCGAGCGCCGCCAGCGAGCGGAGGAGATGGCCGCCAAGGCGCCGATCAAGATGCTCTTCCCCCTCGTCGGATGCATCTTCCCGTCGCTGTTCGTCGTCATCCTCGGCCCGGCAATCATCTCGCTTGTCAAGACCTTCGCCGGCGGCGGAATCCCCGGAAGGTGAGCGTGGTACCTCGCTTGTGAACAGGCCGCTGCTGGTTGCCCGCAATTCCAGCCGGGGGACCGTGTTGGCCGAGCGTCTCGAGGACGGTTCGTCATTCTGGGCCAAGTTCATGGGCCTCATGGGTCGCTCGTCGCTGCCGCAAGGTGACGGACTGTGGCTACCGGGCGAGAACGGCATCCACATGCTATTCATGCGTTTCGCGATCGACGTCGTGTTCGTTTCGCCGCCGGTAGACGGGCGCAGCGGTCCGCGCCGGGTGCTGTCGTTGCACCGGGCCGTGCCACCGTGGCGCGGAGTGGTCTGGCGCGTCGGCGGCGCAAAGGGAGTTCTGGAGTTGCCGCCCGGCACGATCGACGAATCGGGCACAGTGCTGGGCGACGAGATATCGATCTCGCAATAGAGGCCCCGACGGCCAGCTCCCTGCCCACGGGCATGAGCGAGGCCACGGGATCGCTTCCCTGCCCCGCGGCAGCGACGGTGTCGTCCGCCAGATAAGCGCGAGTTACGTGGCGAGTGAGCGGCACGCGTTAGCTTCCCGATATGGCAGCGCAGGCGGCGTCGTTGAATGCGGTAGATGCGGTGGCACGCGCGGCCCGCCTGGGCGGAACGCTGCTCGATCTGGCACTGCCGGCATCGTGCGCCGGCTGCGCGGTCGAGGGGACGGTCCTATGCGGGCGGTGCCGGCGCGTACTTGACGCGCGATTGGCGCTGCCGCCGGGAGTGCCGCCGGGTTTGCCTGGCGCCATGCCGGTGCCACTGGTGCAGGTGGAGTGGTGCTCGCCGTTTTCGGGAGTGGTCCGAGTGGCGCTGCATCGGCTCAAGTACTCGGGGGAGCGGCGACTGGCCGCGCCGCTGGCGGACGCGATGGCCGCTCGCTGGCAGGCCGCGGGCGTCGGCGGCGAGCTGCTGGTGCCGGTCCCCGTGCACGCCGATCGGGCCAGGAAGCGAGGCTACGACCAGGCGTTTCTTCTGGCGGCCGGCGTCTCGGACCGCCTCCACGTTCCGTGGCAGGCTGCACTCGAGCGGACGCGCCACACGACTCCCCAATTCGAGCTGGGGCGGCGAGCGCGGCGCACCAACGTCAGCGGAGCCTTCGCCCTGCGGGCCGGAACTGTTCGGGCGGTGGAGGGCAGGTGGCTGATCCTCGTCGACGACGTGGTCACGACCGGTGCGACGCTCATCGCCTGCGCGGATGTGCTGTACGACGCCGGGGCGATCGCCGTATCGGCCCTGACGGTTGCACGGGAGCGTTGACCATCCGGGAACGGGAGAGGCCGACAGCCGGGGCCGGCTTCTATACTGGCCGGATGGCGGCGGCTGTTCGAAATGCGGCCCTGCCGGCCGAAAGACGGCAGGACACA
Source organism: Chloroflexota bacterium (assembly GCA_003152995.1). Classification (GTDB taxonomy): domain Bacteria; phylum Chloroflexota; class Limnocylindria; order Limnocylindrales; family CSP1-4; genus Fen-1039. The sequence goes on from PMBR01000104.1 coordinate 4,131, forward strand.
ACCACTTGGCGGAGGTAGGCCGTGAGGATGATCGTCAAGGGCAAGAACATGGAAGTTTCGGATTCCGTGAGGGAGTACGCCGAGCGCAAGATGCGCCGGCTGGAGCGCTTCCTGGACGATCGAACGGAAGCCGTGGTCGAGCTTTCGACCGAGCAGCACCGCAGCGGCACCGACTCGCAGATCGTGGAAGTGACGCTCGTCGTCGACGGCCAGCCCTTGCGGAGCCACGCGGCAGGGCCGACACACCAGGCCAGTCTGGACATCGTCATCGACCGCATCGAGCGCCAGGCGGTGGACTTCCGCGAGAAGCCCAAGGACAAGGCTCGGACGGAGGCCGGCCTGGGCAAGCGGATCCTCGAGGAGGCGGAGCCGATTGTCTCGGGCAAGACGGTAGCCGGGGCAGGCGAGAGTTCGGAAGACGAGGCCCGCCGCTCGCGCATCGTGAAGACCAAGCGCTTCGCCATCGAGCCCATGTTCGAGGAGGATGCCGTGGCGCAGATGGAGGAACTCGGCCACGTGTTCTTCCTCTTCGTGAACGCCGAGACGGAGCGGCTGTGCGTTTTGTACAAGCGCAAGGCCGGCGACTACGGGTTGATCGAGCCGGTGATCGCCGGGCAGTACACGCCCGGTCGAAACGGCCACAAAGCGGGCTGACGAACGGCGATAGCCACCGCGCTGAGAGGGACGGGAACTCGTGACGGCCGAGCCTCGATGGATTCGTCGGTCGAAAGCCGCCGATCGCCGGTCGGGCGGGCCCAGGCCAGGACGACGGCGAGCACCCTTCGGGACGAAGGCGGCGATCGATTGATCCCGGCTGGAACGAGCCGGCGGGTTGAGTTGCCCGGCGGGCGCCGTGCCGGGCCGCATCTGCCCATCGGACCCGGCCTCCTGAAGGTCGCCGAACGTGCCAACGAGATAGGTGCCTCAGCGTTGCAGATGTTCACGGACAATCCGACGGCATGGCGGCGGCGACCCGAGCCTCCACCGGAAGCCCCTGCCTTCCACCGGCGATTGACCGAGCTCGACATCGGGCCGGTTGCAATCCACGCTGCCTATCTGGTCAACCTGGCCGGTCCCGACGAGGTCCTCTTCGGCCGCTCGGTCGATCTGCTGCGCCACGAGCTGGTCCACGCGCCTGCCTTTGGGGCGCGCTTCGTCAACGTCCACGCCGGCTCACATCGCGGCTCCGGAGTGGATGCGGGCGTGGCCCGGCTGGTCGACGGCCTGTCGCGGGCCCTCGCCGAGGCGCCCGACGGCCCCGACGCACCGCTCGTCGTCATCGAGAACTCGTCCGGTGGCGGCGACGGCATCGGGGTCAGCCTCGAGCAGCTGGCCGCAGTGCTCGAGACCGCGACCGCCAGAGGGCTCGATGGGCGAATCGCCTTCTGCCTGGACACGGCTCACCTGTGGGGCGCCGGCTACGACATCGGCGATCCGAGCGAGGTCGACCGTGTCCTGTCCGAGTTCGACCGCATGCTCGGGCTGGATCGGCTCGCGATGATCCATTTCAACGACACCTCGTCTCTCCTTGGATCGAGGCACGACCGACACGCCAATCTTGGCGAAGGGAGCATCGGGCCGGTGGGGCTGGCGCACTTGCTCCGACACCCCGCCCTGGACCACGTCGCCTTCTATCTGGAGACGCCCGGCATGGAAGAGGGCTTTGACGCGGTCAACATGGCCCGAATGGGCGACCTCGTCGCGGGTCGGCCGCTTTCCCCGGGACCGGGGCAAACGGAGGCCGACGCCGGGCTGGCCGTCGCGGCCGAGATATGAGACCGTCGGTCGAAGGTCGGTCGAGCGCGGCGGGCGGTGCGGCGGGAGCACTCTCACGGGCCCTTGTCCGCTTCTCCGCCGGCCTCGGCGTCGAGACACGGGAGCTTGCCTGCCTGACCGCGATCGTCGCGATGGCGGCGGCTGTTCGCCTGGTGAACCTGCCCGTTCGCGGCGGCTGGGACTCCGACCAGGCCACGGAGATGCTCACCCTCAGGAACGCCGTTACAACCGGTCAGCTGCCGACCTTCGGGCCCGCGGCGAGCGCGATCGGTGGGGCATTCCACCACGGCGCGCTCTACTACGACCTGCTCCTGCCGGCGACATGGCTCGGCAACGGCGACCCGACCTTCGTGGTCGCTGAGATCGCCCTGCTGAGCCTGCTCGTTGTCCCGATCGTCTGGTGGATCGCCCGGTCGATCTCGGGGCCGGTCGCGGGCCTAACCGCCGCGCTGCTGGCTGCCCTCTCGGCCAGCCTGATCGGCTACTCGACCTTCATCTGGAATCCCACGCTCGTGGAGCCGGGCGCGGCGATCGCCTTCCTCGGAGCGTGGCAGGCGTGGCGGACGCGCCGGCCATCGTGGTGGCTCATTGCCGCGGCCGGCAGCGCGGTGGCGATGCAGGCGCACGTGGCCGCGGCGATTGTGGTGCTGCCGATGACGATCGTCTACCTCGCGGACTTGCGCCGCGGCCCGGTGGGGCAACGACGGCGGATCCTGGGGTGGGGGGTCGCCGGCGTGGCGCTGGTCGTGGCCACGTACCTGCCCCTCATCTTCTACGAGACAGGTCACGATTTTGCCGAGACGCGCGGCGCGCTTGGCTACTTCATCGGCTCCGACTCCGCGGCTGCACACGATCCGCTGATTCGGCTCTTGTTCAGCGCCATCCGAATCCTGGCGTGGCCGCTGACCAGCTGGCCGCTCATCGACCTGCGGCCGGCCTTCCTGCCCGCCCTGACGGTCGCCGCGACGCTCGGCGCGGGTCTGATCTGGCGCGTGCGCGCCACTCGGGCCGCCGGTACAGTCGTGGAGCGGCCCGCTGAACGCGACGGGCTGAGTTTCGTTGGCGGCCTGCTGCTGCTCCTGGTCTTGGCCCTCGGGTTGGGGCTGCGGTCCGTCTCCGAGGTTCAGGATTTACCCACCGAGCAATATCACGTCGTCGCTGACCCGCTGGTCCTCGTGGCGGCGGGACTGGTTCTCGGGGGCATATGGCAAACCCTTCTCGCGTGGCGTGGCGTGCGGCTCGGCAGGTTGGTCGTGACTGCGGCGATCGTGGCGCTGGCGGCATGGAACCTGTCCCGCTGGCCGCCGCTCACGGCTCCGGACGGAGGGTGGCCGGCCGCCCACGAAGCCGCTCAGCGACTGGAGCGCGACGCTCAGGGCAGCGCCATTGCCTTCGTGGCCCTGCCGGCCATCAAGGGCGCGGACGCGTACGTCTATCCGCTCACGTATGACGGGGCGGCTCTGACAACACCCGGCGACGCGGGCACTGTCGTCGTGCTGTGCGACTCGTTCTGGGTCGAAACGGGCTGCGGCGACCCCACTTCTGAGTCCGTCTGGCTCAGCGAAGCATCAGCGGGGTCGGGGCTGACACTGGTCGAACGTTTCTCCCCCGCGCCATATCGAACCCTGAGCATCTACCGCCGGGCGCCCTGAACCCCCGAAGCCGCGCGTCGAGAACGCGGGCGCGGCGGAACGGCGCTGCGAAGTTCGGCGATGGACGAGCGCTGGCTCAGTCGCGGCCTGGGCGGGGCCGAGGCGGCAGCTGCCGGAGCATTGGCCGGGACGCGTGACCTGCGACTGCCGACATGATCGGCGCCTCGCGGCGGTCGTCCAGGAGCCGGCGTGGCTCCAGAGTCCGGTCGTCGCTACGTATCCCGGTGTAGCTGCGGCCAAAACGGCGCATCCGCACCGCAAGGTAGTACTCCATGATCTGCCGGACTTGCGGTTCCGTGAGAACGTCGTCGGCCCGGAGAGCGTACTCGACGCGAGCCGTCGGATTGGCGGTTCCGCCGGTCACGGCGCCCAGGTACTGTGGAGCCTCGGCGTCGTCTCGGATCTCACGCAGCCCGCGGGCCAGCTTCGTGGCCGTCCCGAGGGACGGCATCCGGTCGCCGCGGATCAGACGGGAGATGGTCGAGTGGTCCACGCCGGACTGCTGGGCCAGCTGTCGCTGCGACATCTTCTTTGATTTCAGCTGGGCCCGCAGCCATTCGTTGAAGCCTCGTGCGTTCTGGAGTGCCATGCGTGCAGTTGGCTCCGAAAGTCGGGCGGTCTGCCCGGATACTGGAACTATCGGAGCGGTCCGCCAAAGCGTGAATGACCTTTTCGTACCTCACATGCGGCAACTGTCGGTTGGCACGGCAAGGTAGCTGCAAGGTCAGGTCGGACGGAGTTGACGAAGTCCAGCCATCGGCTGCCTTGGAGTGCGATACGGCCCGCTCGGACGCCGGCCTGGAGTCATGCCAACGGCAAGGCCGGCGCCAGCTGAGGCGGGATCTCCTCGACCTTCATTCCGCCGCCGCGCGGCTTGGACGACAGCACGTACGCAATGGCGCCCAGGACTACGACGGTGAAGACGCTAATGGCACGGTCCACCAGGATGATTGCGGCCGCATGAGTGTTGCTCGCCTTGAAGACCGTGGTCAGCACCGCAAGCATGCCGCCCTCGACGATCCCGAGACCGGCAGGAGTGAACGGTATGGCCGTCAGCAGCGAGCCGATGAGGGCCACGAACATCGCGCCCGAGAAACCCAGGTCGACATCGCTGAAGCCGAGTGCACGGACCACCAGGTACAGCCGCAGGGCCTCACTCGCCCAGATCAGGATGGTGAGCGCGCCGAGCAGTGGCAGGCCGCGCAGCCCGACCGAGCCGAACACACCCTCCTCGAACCGAAGATAGAGTTCGACGACTCGCTCAGGCAGCGGCAGCACTCCGACGACCCGGCGACCGAAGCTGCGCATCGCCACCATGGCCACGATCAGGATCACGACGACGATCACGCCCATGGCGAAGATGACCTGGACCGTCTGGGGCAGAGTGTTCAGATGGTCCCGGAACCGCCAGTACCCGGCCGCGATGCCGAGGGCCGCAATGGCGATGAGGTCCAGTATCCGCTCCATGAAGACGGTGCCGAGTGTCTTGGTGGCCGACACCGGGCTGTTGAGCTTGAGCAGATAGGCCCGGTACAGGTCGCCGAGCTTGGCCGGCACGACGCAGTTGACAAGCCACGAGATGAAGATGATCTCGGTGCCGTCGCGAACCTTGATCTTGTAGCCCGCGCCCTTGAGCAGCTTCGTCCAGCGCCAGCCGCGGAGCGGGAAGCCGGCGTAGTAGCTCAGGAAGGCCAGCGACAGGAAGAGCAGGTTCGCCCCGGCGATCTCGCCCGGCACGGTCTTCATCTGGTCCCAGTTGAGCGCGACCGCGACGATGATGATCAACAGCGGTACCAGAATCGACAGGAGCGCGCGCGGTTGGCGCATCCGTCGCACGATCGACATTTGCTCCGCCGGCGGGACCTCGACCGGGGCCTCGGGATGGATGAGGGCGTCGGCCTCCCGTTCGAGCGGCTCGCCGATCGGATGACGGTGGTGCTCTGGCTGGTCAGTCACTGGTCTCCCCTGCTCCCCTGGGCCCGGATGCGGCCGTTCCCCTTCATCGATTGGATCATCTTCGCAATTGGCGTCCAAGCGCGCACGTAGAAACTGGCGCGTCCCGGCACGAAGTCCACCGTTGACAGCGAGGCCAGCAAGCCTTCAGGAGTGCCGGGATCGCCGGTGACAATGTTGTAGGTGACGCCTACTTCCATCACGGTGTGGGAATCGGAGGCGGCGACGCCCGGCAGCCTGTGCTGGCGCGCGAATTCCGCGGCCTTCTGGTTGGCCGAGCCGCCGATCACTCGGGCGTTATACGCCTCGATCCAGTCGACCAGATGAGCGATCGACTCCAGGCTCGTGCCACTCTTGCGGCCGAAGCCACGCAGGCGGTCGAACGGATGCGGAACGCCGACGAGGCCGCCCTGCTCGCGCACAGCCGCGATCGTCTCGACGGCAGAGAGGCCCGGCGGCACCACTTCCCGCAAGAACAGCGCGATCAGGTCGCCGTCGGCCGACTTGACCTCCTCGCCGATGATGATCGTCAACTCGGATGGGGCGTTGTCCCGGAGCCGAAGAGCGGCGTCGATCCGGTCGTGATCCGTCACGGCCAGGTGCGTCAAGCCGCGCGCCGCCGCGGCCCGAGCCACGGCAAAAGGGTTGGCAAGGGAGTCAAAGCTAGAACTTGTGTGGCAATGGAGTTCGACGAAGCAGCGCAGAGCGCCGTCGGCGACGAGTTCTGTGGATTCGCCCATCACATCTGCGGGCCGAGGTACTTCTTGTAGAACTCGAAGTGCTCCAGGGCCAGACCAGTACCCCGCGCGACGCAGTTCAAAGCGTCGTCGGCAACGTGGCAGGGCACGCCGGTGACCTGCGTGAGCAGCTTGTCGATATTTCGCAGCAGTGACCCGCCGCCCGACATCACCATGCCCTTGTCGATGATGTCGCTCGAGAGCTCCGGCGGAGTCTGCTCCAGGACCAGGCGCACCGCCCCGATGATTTGCTGGAGCGGCGGCTCAATGGCCTCCATCACTTCCGAGCTGGTCATCGGGATCGTGCGCGGCAGGCCGGCGATGAGATCGCGGCCTCGAACATCCATCGTCAACTCGCGCTCGAGCGGCAGGGCCGTCCCGATCTGGATCTTGATCTCTTCGGCGGTACGGTCGCCGATCATCAGGTTGTACTTCTTGCGGACGTAGCTCGAGATCGTTTCGTCGATCTTGTTGCCACCAACCCGCAGGCTGGTCGAGACGACGATCGCGCCCAGAGAGATGACGGCGATCTCGCTCGTGCCNNCCGCCGATGTCGATGATCATCGCGCCGGAGGGCCCGCTGATCGGCACCGCCGCGCCGATTGCGGCCGCCATCGGCTCCTCGATCAGGTAGGCGCGGCCAGCTCCGGCTTTGACGGCCGCATCTGCAACCGCGCGCTTCTCGACGCTGGTCACACCGGCCGGCACGCTGATCATCACATCGGGTTTGCCCCATCCGAATCGACGGCCCACCTGGACCTTCTGGATGAAGTGGCGAAGCAGCGCCTCGGTGATGACGTAGTCGGCGATGACTCCGGCCCGCATCGGCCGGATGGCCTGGATGTTGGCCGGGGTTCGGCCGATCATGTCGCGAGCTTCCGCGCCAACGGCGACGATCACGTTGTCGTCGTCGACGGCTACCACCGAGGGCTCCTGCATGACGATGCCCTTGCCCTTGACGTAGACCATCACGTTGGCGGTGCCCAGGTCGATTCCGATCTTCATGCCGTCGCGCTATGTCCCTTCCGCAGTCCGCTCGATCCTGGCACCCAGTTCCAGGAATTTCGTGTCGATCTTCTCATAGCCGCGGTGTACGTGGTGTGCGCCCCTGATCGTGGTCACGCCATCGGCAGCCAGAGCGGCCAGGATAAGCGACGCGCCGGCCCGGAGATCGCCGATCTCGACATCCGCGCCGTGGAGACGTGTCGGCCCGTGGATGGTGGCGTGATGGTGGTCCGGGATGTCTATGTTGGCGCCCATTCGGCGAAGCTCGCCCAGCCACTCGAGGCGGTCCTCGAAGATCGTCTCGGTGACGTGGCTGTCGCCATCCGCCTGGGTGAGCAGCACGCAGGTGGGTGGCTGAAGATCGGTCGCCAGGCCCGGGTAAGGCTGCGTCTCGATGTCTACACACCTGAACGGACGGAGATCGGCGGAGGTCGCGTCCACTTCGACGGTGTCGGCGCCGCAGCTGACCGAGACGCCCATCTCCGCCATGATCGCGAGGAGTGCCTCGAAGTGGCCGCACGGGGCGTTCCGGAGCGTGACTCGACCGCGCGTGACGGCCGCGGCAACGACGAACGTGCCCGCTTCGATGCGATCTGCGACGACGGCGTGGCGGGCGCCTCGCAGACGGCGTCGACCCTCGACTTCGATGCGGTTGGGTGCCGTTCGCTCGACCTCCGCGCCCATATCCTGCAGGAACGCGATCAGGTCGTCGATCTCGGGTTCCTGGGCCGCCGGCTCGATGATGGTGTGGCCCACGGCCAGAGTCGCGGCCAGCATCGCGTTCTCGGTGCCCATAACCGTGATCTGCGGGAACGTGACCCGGCCGCCTCGAAGGCGGCCCGGGGCCTTGGCGAAGTANNATGAAGCTGGCCCGCATCTTGGCCGCCGCCTCGAGGGGCACGAACAGCCACTCTGCGTCGCCGCCGGCGACCTCGTAGACGTTGGGCTCGGGATGATCGACGGTCACGCCGATGTCCTGAAGGACCTCGGCCAGGACGCGCACATCCTCGATCTCGGGGACGTTCGTGAAGCGGCAGCGCTCGCCCGTAAGCGTGGCGGCGGCCATCAGCTTGAGAGCGGCGTTCTTGGCGCCGCTGATGTTTACCGAGCCTTCCAGGCGGCGGCCGCCTTCGATTCGGAAGACCTCGCGGTCTACCTCTTCGGGCTGGAACTCCCAGTGGAACGGGCGAGCGTCGGCCATTGCCTACTCGCCGCCCGGTGGTTCCTCGCGATGCGCGTCGGGATGCCGGCGCCCCGCCTCGTGCGGTCCGCGCGGCCGACGCGCCCCTCGCTCGGCGAGACGGATTCGGATCAGTGCCCGCTGGAGCGCGGCCCGCGCAGTCTCCATATCGGCAGGCTCCCTCGCACCTTCGATGGCATGCTCGGCCTCCCGTCGGGCGCGCTCGGCTCGCTCGAGGTCGATTTCGGAGGCCACGTCGGCGGTTTCGGCCAGGACCACGACGCGGTCCGGCCGGACCTGCAAGAACCCGCCGAAGATGGCGAACTCCTGCTCCTGTCCGCCGCTCTTGACGCGCAACACGCCCTGACCGAGCGTCGAGATCAACGGCGCGTGGTGCGGGAGTATGCCGAGTTCGCCTTCGCTGCCCGGCACGATTACCTCGTCGACATCGCCGGTGAAGGCTCGTTTCTCAGGAGTGACGATCTCGAGATGCAGCGGCACCTAAATCATTCCTCTTCTGCCCTGGCGGTGCGGGACGCATCGACCGTGGGCTCCGGACAGTGGAGCGAGCAACCGCGCCGACGAGACGAACCGACTTCGCTCGCGAAGCGTTCTAGTCGCGCAGCGACTTTGCACGAAGCGACGACTGCGGTTCGGCCACGGCGGCGCGAGCCGGTCACTTCGCCAGCTTGGCCGCGTGGGCGCGAACATCGTCCAGAGTACCGGCCAGGAAGAAGGCCTGCTCGGGCAGGTCGTCGACCTTGCCTTCGAGGATCTCCTTGAACGAGGCGACCGTGTCCCGGATCGGGACGTAGGCCCCGGGCCGGCCGGTGAAGACTTCCGCGACGTGCATGGGTTGGCTGTTGAAGATTTGCAGACGGCGAGCTCGGGCGACCGTGGCCTTGTCCTCCTCGCCCAGCTCATCGATGCCCAGGATCGAGATGATGTCCTGCAGGTCCGTGTAGCGCTGCAGGACGCGCTGGACCTCACGCGCGGTGTCGTAGTGCTCCTGCCCGACGATCAGCGGATCAAGGACCCGCGACGTGGAGTTGAGGGGATCGACGGCCGGGTAGATGCCCAGCTCCGCGATCGAGCGTTCGAGGCGAATAGTTGAGTCGAGGTGGCCGAAGGTCGTCGCCGGAGCCGGGTCGGTGTAGTCGTCCGCGGGTACGTAGACGGCCTGGAGGGACGTGATTGAGCCCTTCTTCGTCGAGGTGATGCGTTCCTGCAGGGCGGCCATCTCGGTCGCCAGGTTGGGCTGGTAGCCAACCGCGGACGGCATCCGGCCGAGCAGCGCCGAAACCTCGGATCCGGCTTGAGTGAAGCGGAAGATGTTGTCGATGAATAGGAGGATGTCACGGCCTTCCTCGTCTCGGAAATACTCCGCCATCGTCAGCGCCGTCAGGCCGACGCGCTGGCGGGCGCCCGGGGGCTCGTTCATCTGGCCGAAGACGA